>JBBIUU010000057.1:0-17048 GCA_037440125.1 Acidobacteriota bacterium | reverse complement strand
GAGCGCTCCCTGGGCTTCGGCAGCGCGGCCGACCCCGCGACGCCCGAGGCCATCTTCTTCCACCACCTCGACAACCTCGACGCCAAGCTCCAGAACTGCCTCAGCACCCTGGAGCGCGCGGAGGCGGCGGCGGAGGGAGGCGAGTTCGCGGCCACGAAGGGCGGCCCCCTCCGTACGAGTTACTACCGCACCCGCCCCTCGGGCGAGAAGCCCGCGAGCCGGGCGCCCGCGGCGGCAGAGGAGGCCGGGAACGGCAACGGCGATGAACGGGACAAGCCTCCCCAGCCCCGGCTCTGGTGACCGGCTGCTGGACGCCACGGGCCTCCTCTGCCCCATGCCCGTGGTGAAGGCGTCGCAGGCGCTCGCGGTCATGGAGGCCGGCCAGGTCCTCGAGGTCCTCGCCGACGACCAGGGCGTGAAGGTCGACTTCCCGGCGCTCTGCAAGGGCGCCGGCCACGAGTGGCTGGGGTTCAGCCAGGAGGGGCGCACGGTGCGCTCCTTCATCCGGAAGGGGCCCGGAAGGGCCCGCTGAGGAGAGTCGCATGGAAGGTCTCGCCTTGCGCCTGCTCGGGACAGAGAACATCACGGACGTGCACGCCATCTGGCGGGAGGCCGGTCTCACCTACCACCCCGGAGGCCGCGACTCCGTGGGCCGCATGACCCAGGAACTCCGGCAGGGCAGGACCTTCATCGTGGGCGCGTTCCTGGGGGAGGCCCTCCTCGGCGTCGCCCTCGGTACCGACGACGGGCGCAAGGGGTGGGTGAACCGCCTCGCCGTCCGTCCCGCTTACCAGAAGCAGGGCGTTGCCGCGGCTCTCGTGGACTTTTGCGAGAGGCAGTTCAAGGCGATGAACCTGGGGATGGTCTGTGTCCTCATCGAGGAGGGGAACACGGCCAGCCGCGAGCTCTTCCTGAAGTCCGGGTACGAGGAGCGCACCGACATCCACTACTTCCGCAAGATCACGGGCGGAGAGGACTGGTAGGGGCAGGTCGGAAGTGGGAAGGCGGAAGGTGGAAGGGAGAATTCGGAAAGCGGAATTCGGAAGGTGATCTGGTGACCTTTTTCTTCTGGGTTTCGGCTCCCGGCTTCCCGGTCCCCGCTCCCGGCGGTTCACGCCCATGAAGCACCGAAAACAGCCCCCACGGCCCTTTCTGGAAAGCCCCGCGAAGGACCCCGATCTGGGGCCCAACGTGGTGGCGCAGTTCGATCTGCCGCCCTCGCCGGCCCGCCGCCGGGAGCTTCCCGAACACCTGCATCCGGACCTGGCGCGCGCGCTGCGCGCCGTCGGGCTCGGCGAGCTCTACGAGCATCAGGTGGCTGGCCTCGAGGCGCTCGCAAGGGGGGAGGACCTCCTCGTCTCCACGCCCACGGCGAGCGGCAAGAGCCTCATCTACCAGCTCCACGCCGCGGACCGCTGGATGAAGGATCCGTCCTCCAAAGCGCTCTTCATGTACCCGTACAAGGCCCTCGCTCAGGACCAGTGCGGGAAGCTCAACGAGATCGCCGCGAGGCTGGGCCTCGAGGGCTTCTCGGCGCAGATCTATGACGGGGACACGCCCGCCGCGGCCCGACGCAAGATCCAGAAGGACCCGCCCGCGGTCCTGATGACGAACCCCGACATGCTCCACCTCGCCTTCCTGGCCTTCCCCGAGAACTGGGAGGCGTGGCTGCGGAAGCTCGCGGTGGTGGCGCTTGACGAGGCCCACGTCTACCGCGGCATCTTCGGGGCCCACGTGCACCACGTGCTCTGGCGCCTCGGCCGGCAGCTCGAGAAGCTGGGCGCGTCGCCGGCCTGGATCGCCACCTCCGCCACGCTCTCGAACGGCGGGACCTTCTTCGAGACCCTCGTGGGGAAGGCGGCCACGGTCCTCGAGGAGAGCGGCGCGCCGCGCACCGGGCGCCGCCTCTTCCTCCTCAACGCCTCGGGGAGCCCCTACACGCTCGCGTGCGACCTCATGGACCGGCTCCTGCAGGAGGACGCCCGCACCCTCACGTTCACCAAGGCCCGGCGCGCCACGGAGCTCGTCTACTCGTGGCTCGTCCAGCGCGACCCCGCGTACCGGCACGCGGTCTCCTCGTACCGTGCGGGCTTCCTGCCCTCGGAGCGGCGTCGGATCGAGCAGGCCTTCTTCGACGGGACCCTCAAGGGCGTCGTGAGCACCTCGGCCATGGAGGTGGGCATCGATGTGGGCGGCCTCGACGCGTGCGTCCTCGTGGGCTACCCCGGCTCCCTCATCAGCCTCCACCAGCGCATGGGGCGCGTGGGCCGGAGCGGCAAGGAGGCCGCGATCTTCCTCATCGCCCTCCCCGACGCGCTCGACCAGTACTTCGTCCAGCACCCCGACCGCCTCCTCACCCGCCCCCTCGAGGAGATGGTCCTCGACCCCGATAACTCCCGCATCCTCACGTCGCACGTGCTCTGCGCCGCGCGCGAGGAGCCCATCGCCGACGACGAGTTCGAGCCCGGTTCGGCGCGGCGCACGGCCCTCGAGGCGCTGGACCGCTCCGGCGACCTCGTCCTCGACGCCGCGGGTACGCGCTGGCACGCGCTGAGGCGCAACCCTCACCGCGAGATCAACCTGCGAACCATGGGCGAGGGCTTCACCATCGTGAACGCGGCGGGCAAGGCCGTGGGGAACGTGGACGGCCACCGCGTCTACCGCGAGTGCCACGAGGGCGCCATCTACCTCCACCAGGGGCAGACCTACGAGGTCGTGGCGCTCAGCGAGAAGGACCGCAAGGTCACCGTGCACCCCGTGAGCGCCGATTACTTCACGGAGGTGCGGAGCTCCAAGGAGACGGAGGTCCTCGAGACGCTCATGCAGCGGGACCTCGGGCCCCTTCCGCTCTTCTTCGGGCGGCTGAAGGTCACGGAGGTCTTCACGGGGTACGCCAAGAAGCGCCTGCAGGGAGGGGACATCATCGCCGAGTACCCGCTCGAGGCGCCGCCGCAGACCTTCGAGACGGAGGGCTTCTGGTTCGCCATCCCGCCCGGCGTGGCGCCCGAGGTGGCCTCACGCGGGCTCCACTTGATGGGCGGCATCCATGCGCTCGAGCACGCGCTCATCGGCATCTTCCCCCTCACGGCCCTCTCCGACCGGTGGGACCTGGGCGGCATCAGTTACACGCTGCACCCCCAGGTGCGCGGGCCGGCGGTCTTCGTCTACGACGGCTACCCCGGCGGCGTGGGTCTGAGCCGGAAGGGTTACGAGCGATTCGAGTCGCTCCTGGAGACCACCGCGCGTCAGGTGCGCGACTGCCCCTGCGAGTCCGGGTGCCCCGGGTGCATCCAGTCCCCCAAGTGCGGCAACGGCAACAAGCCCCTCGACAAGGTGGCGGCGGGCCTCCTCCTCGACGTCCTCGAGGGGAAGCTCGCCGTGGGCGCCGTCCCCGACGTGACGCTCCCCGTCTCCGCGAGACCTGACCCCAAGCCCGCGCAGACCCGGCCCAAGCCCGGCCGGCTCGTCTTCGACCTCGAGACCCAGCGCCTCGCCGCCGAGGTGGGCGGGTGGGGGAACATCCGCGACCTCAGGCTCGCGCTCGCCGTCACCTGGGACCTGGACAAGGACGTGTGGCGCACGTACTTCGAGGAGGAGGTTCAGGACCTCCTCGCCGACCTCCTCGCAGCGCCCCTCGTCATCGGGTTCAACCACCGGCGTTTCGACCTCGAGGTCCTGAGGCCCTACACCCCGCTGGACCTGAAGGCCGTGAAGTGCCTCGACATGCTCGACGTGCTCAAGTCGCGGCTGGGGTTCCGATTGAGCCTGGCGTCCCTCGCCGAGGCCAACTTCGGCGAGGCCAAGCTGGCCGACGGCGTCCAGTCCGTCCAGTGGTTCCGCGAGGGGCGATTCGACCTCATCGAGACCTACTGCAAGAAGGACGTGGAGCTGACGGGCCGCCTCTACCAGCGCGGGCTCGACGAGGGCCACCTGCTCTTCCGCAGCAAGACCGGAGAGCTCCTGCGGATCCAGGTCAACGGGTGGGCGGGGGGATAAGGAAACAGGATCAAAGAAAGTGATCCACCACGGAGACACGGAGAGCACGGAGAGAGACTGGGGAGATAAGGAATATTTGGATAGGTCAAGGGCAAGAACTATCAATCGGTAGCGAATAATTAATGTCTCTGACTGTCATCTCTGTTCGTAATTCCAATGCTTTAGTTCTTCTCCGTGTCCTCCGTGCCTCCGTGGTGAAGCCATTCTTCAAATCTTCGGGTATTTGGTGGCCACGTAGTCGTCGACGAGCTTCTGGAAGTCGGCGGCGAGCTGGTCGTATGTCCCCTGAAGCGTCGTGAACTTCTTGCCGTCGATGAAGACGGGGCACTTGGGGCTCTCGCCCGTTCCGGGGAGGCTGATGCCGATGTTCGCGGCCTTCGATTCGCCGGGGCCGTTCACGATGCACCCCATGACGGCGAGGGTCATGGTCTCCACACCGCGGTGCGTGCTCTTCCATTCGGGCATCTTCTCGCGGATGTACCCCTGGATGCGCTCGGCGAGCTCCTGGAACGTGGTGCTCGTGGTGCGCCCGCAGCCTGGGCACGCGGTTACGCTGGGCGCGAAGGCGCGCAGGCCGAGGGCCTGCAGGAGCTCGCACGCGGCGTAGACCTCCTCCCGCCGGTCGCCGCCCGGGCGCGGCGTGAGGGACACGCGGACGGTGTCGCCGATCCCCTCCTGCAGGAGGACGCCCATGGCCGCCGCGGACCATACGAGACCCTTGGTGCCCATGCCCGCCTCCGTGAGGCCGAGGTGGAGGGGCTGGCGGGTCTTGGACCCCAGGTCGCGGTAGAGGGCGATGAGCTCCTGCGGGCGAGACGTCTTGCAGGAGAGGATGATCTGGTTCTCGCGCAGGCCGCACTTCAGAGCGAGCTCGGTGGACTGCAGGGCCGAGAGCACCATGCAGTCCGCCAGCACGTCCTCCGAGGTCTTGCCCAGGTTGCCGTCGGTGTTCTCCTGCATCCTGGCCATCACCAGCTCCTGGTTGAGGGAGCCGGCGTTGACGCCGATGCGGACGGGCTTGCCGTGGTCCACGGCGACCTTGCAGATGGTGGCGAACTGGTCGTCGCGGCTCGCGCCGTGACCCACGTTCCCCGGGTTGATCCGGTACTTGTCGAGGGCCGCAGCGCAGTCGGGGAACTGCGTGAGGAGGAGGTGGCCGTTGTAGTGGAAGTCGCCGATGAGGGGTGCGGCCACACCGGCGTCGAGCATGCGGCGCTTGATCTCGGGCACCGCCTTGGCGGCCTCGGGGACGTTGACCGTGATGCGGACCATCTCGGAGCCGGCCTGGGCGAGCTCGACGCACTGCGCCGCGGTCGAGGCGACGTCCGCCGTGTCCGTGTTGGCCATGGATTGCACCACCACCGGTGCACCGCCGCCGACCTGCAGCGGCCCCACCTTCACCCCGACCGACTCCCGACGACGGATGACCGTCATGTCGCCTCACCTCCGAGGTCGAAGAGTAGAACCCATCTCAAGCTGGGTCAAGGTCGCGGCGGTTGGGACCGTGAGGTGTCCAGCGTAGGGTATGGGGAGAAGCGAGATCCTGAGACTGACTTCCCCTCCAAGGCGCCCTCAGGATGACGGCATTGCTCTGCGTGCCGCGGGGCCCGATCAACGCCGGAAGCTGGCGGCCCATCGACTCCTAGAGCGTAACGCCCCGCTCGAGGGCGCTCTCCTGGCGGTGGCGGTCCATGGCGAGCGTGACGAGGCGGTCCAGCAGCTGCGCGTAGGGCAGGCCCGTGGCGCCCCATAGCTTGGGGTACATGCTGATCTTGGTGAACCCGGGCAGGGTGTTGATCTCGTTCACGAGGGCCACGCCGTCGGACTGGAGGAAGAAATCCACCCGGCCGAGGCCCGAGCAGGACAGCGCCTTGAAGGCCTCCACGGCGAGGGCCCGGATGCGGTCGGAGGTCGGGCCGTCGATGTCGGCGGGGATGTGGAGCGCGGCGCCGTGCTCGTCGATGTACTTGGCCTCGTAGTCGTAGAACTCGTGGGTGGGCACGACCTCGCCGCAGATGGAGGCTTCGGGGAACTCGTTGCCCAGCACGGCGCACTCGATTTCGCGGCCCGTGATGGCCTCCTCGACGAGCGCCTTGCGGTCGTAGCGGAAGGCCTCCACGAGCGCCGGGAGGAGCTCCTCGGGCGTCTTCACCTTCCGGATGCCGACGGAGGAGCCGAGGTTGGAGGGCTTCACGAAGACGGGGAACCCGCCCACCGCCTCGGCGGCCCGGTCCACGTCGAGGTGCTCGAGTTCGTGGTGCCTGACCTCCACGAACCTGGGGGTGGGGAGGCCGGCCTCTTTCAGGAGGCGCTTCATGACGCCCTTGTCCATGCCCACGGCGGAGCCGAGGACGTCGGCGCCCACGTAGGGGACGTCCAGGAGCCGCAGGAGGCCCTGGAGGGAGCCGTCCTCCCCGAAGGTGCCGTGGATGATGGGGAAGAACACGTCCACGGGCTCGAGGGCGCTCCCGTTCTCCTTGGAGACGAGGGCGGGGGATTGCCCCGGCCGCTCCTGGGGAACCACGGCGGGCGCGGAGGGGTTCAGGGCGATGAGCTTGGGGTCGCCCGCGTTGAGGATGAAGGTGGCGTCCGCACCCAGGTGCCAGACGCCCCGCTTGTCCACGCCGATGAGCAGGGGCTCGTACTTGCTCCGATCGAGGGCCTCGTAGATACTCTTGGCCGACTGGATGGAGACCTCGTGCTCCGCGCTCTTGCCCCCGAAGATGATGCCCACCCGGATGGTCATGCTCCCTCCTAGGATCCCGCGGCGAGGCTTGTTGGCCCGCGGTCAACGCATTATAGTAGCTCATGGGGCGCAGGAGCGCGAAACGGTCCGACGGGCTCTCCGCGGCATCCTGCGAAACGCACCTTCGAACGGAAGAAAGGGGGATCACTCCATGAAGCGGTCCACGATCGTGTTGCTTTTCGCCATCCTCTGTCTGGCGTCGGGCTCGATCACGCTCCTCGCACAGACGGCCGACACTTACGCGATCCAGAAGCTCCTCGACGGCGGGAAGTACGCCGAGGCGCTCGCCGCAGTCGAGCCCGCCGTGAAGGCGGACCCTTCGAGCGCCGCCTTGCGCATGTGCCAGGTGGACGCGCTCCTGGGGATGGATCGGCCCGTCGAGGCTCGCTCCCTGGCGCTCGCCTCCATGTCCATGGGTCCTGGCTTCCGGTACAAGGCGGGCGTGGCGACGGCCAACTTCGGCCTTCCCCTTCCGGCCATAGAGATCTGGAGGCCCCTCTACGCCGACAGCGCTTGGGCGGGGCCGGCCTACGAAGGCTCGGTGAAAGGCCTTTTGGCCATCGGCAAAGAGGCGGAAGCCAAGGCCCTTCTCTCCGAGGCCTTGCATAAGGTGTCCGCACCCACCGTGGGCCTCCTCAAGCTCGGCCTCGTCCTGGATACCGCCAAGGCCTCGTGCCTGGCCACCCTGGGCAAGCTCAAGACGGTGGACCCGGTGAACGCCGCCCAGTACGATGCGCTGGCGAACCTCTACAACGCCTCCGAGGGGGACCTCTGCCAGGAATCCTTCGCGGGCAAGCTGCCGGTCACCCTCGACCTGAAGGAGAAGAGCGAACGCACCGACACCCCCACCTTCAATTGGGGGGGCACCGGGAGCACGGGCGGCGTCCCCTCCGAAACGCCCAGCAACAGTGCGATTCGCAGCGGCAGCTCGGGCTACGGGGCCGGGGCCAAGGACAAGTCCGGGAACGAGGGCGCCAAGACGGCCAACCTGGTCTCGTCGGGGCGCGTGCTCGTCCAGGCCGGAATCAACGGGGCCAAGCTCGAGCCCATGGTCATCGACTCCTCGGTGCCGACCCTCATGCTGGCGCCCAAGTACGCACAGAAATTGAACATCCAGAAACTGGCCCCGGGTGAGTACGGCGGGGTGGGGCTCGCGGCCCCCGTCGCCTCCGACTGGGTCATGGTGAAAGAGCTCAAGGTCGGGCCCCTGACCTTCAGGAACGTGCCCGCCCTCCTCATCGATCCCAAGACCGAGTACTGGAACGACACCGCCGGGGTCATCCCCATGTGGATGTTCAGGCACTACGCGCTCCACTACGACCGCCGCCACAACAAGCTCACGCTCCTGGCGCCCGGGACCTCTCCCGACGAGGCCATGGGGGCGGGCAGCGTCCAGCTCAGGACGCTCTGGTACGGGGCCGTCCCCTACGCCGAGACGAGGATCCAGAACAATCCCGCGTGCTACATGAAGGTCTCGACGATCATCTTCGGGACCTACGTCGAGGACCGGCGCGCGGCGGCGCTCGGCGTCGTCACGAGGGTCAACAAGGGCGGGTTCCTGAAGGAGCGCGGCCTCTTCAACATCTTCACGTCGCTCGTCGCCGACAACGTGACCCTGGACCTCGGCACCGCGCGCATCAACCTGCCCACGGTCCTGGTGGCGGACCTGAGTCCCGACACTGACGTGAACTGCGCAGGCACCCTCGGGCGCAACATCCTCGACCTGTTCGACATGTATTTCGACTACTCCACAGCGACCCTCAGCCTCAAGGGCTACGAGAAGTGGAAGTAGCCTAACGATTTCGGATTTGGGATAGCGGATTTCGGAAAGAACAAAAGGGGAGCCCGCCCGTGCGGTGCTCCCCTTTATCGTTCTGAGTCAGGACCTTTGTCCCCGTTTCCGAAATCCGAATTCCGAATTCCGAATTCCGAATTCCGAAATTGACCTACCCTTCCCGGTGCACCATGGTGGCGCTGGCCTGGGCGGTGGGCATGATGACGACCTCGGTGACGTCCACGTGGGGCGGGCGGGTGGCCACCCAGAGGACGGTGTCGGCGATGTCCGCCGGGGTGAGCGCCTTCATGCCCTGGTAGACCTTGGCCGCGCGCGCCTCGTCCCCCCTGAACCGGATGACCGAGAACTCCGTCTCGACCATTCCCGGATCGACGGTGCTGACGCGGATGGGCGTGCCGAGGAGGTCCATCCGGAGCCCTTTCGTCAGGGCCATCACGGCGAACTTGCTCGCGCAGTAAACGTTGCCGCCCGGGTAGACCTCGCGGCCCGCGACGGAGCCCAGGTTGATGACGTGGCCCCGGCCGCGCTCCACCATGCCGGGGAGCAGGGCGCGCGTGACGTAGAGGAGGCCCTTCACGTTGGTGTCGAGCATCTCCTCCCATTCGTCGGGCTGGCCCTCGTGGAGCTTGTCGAGGCCTCGTCCGAGGCCCGCGTTGTTCACGAGGACGTCCACTTCGCGCCAATCCTCCGGCAGGCTCGCGACAGCGGCCTCCACCTCGTCGCGGCGGCGGACGTCCAGGGCGAGCAGGTGGCACTCGGTGCCGTGAGCCGCGGTCAGGCGGGCGGCGAGGGAGGTGAGTCTGTCTTTCCGGCGGGCGGAGAGGACGAGGTTCGCCCCCGCGGCGGCGAAGGCTTCGGCGCAGGCCTTCCCGATGCCCGCGCTCGCGCCCGTGATGAAGACGATCTTCCCTTTCAAGCTGGTGGTCATGTCGATCCTCCGGGGGTGGGACGGTCGCGGCCCGCGGCGGCGGGCCCTGACGCATTATACGCCCCGGGCGGCCAGGGGGCAGCGCGGGGACCTATATTATCCCCAGGACAGCTCACCCAGGACGGCCCGGGCGGGCCGGGGTGCCCGCGCCTGATCAAGGGGGTGCGACATGGCGGAGGAGACGAAGAAGAGCTTTCTCGTGGTCACCATCGGCCGGACCATGGGCTCGGGCGGGAGCTTCGTCGGAAAGCGTCTGGCGTCCCGCCTCGGTTGCCGCTATCTGGACCGCGAGCTCCTCGTGGAGGCCGCCCACCGGATGCACAAGGAGCCCTCCGCGCTCGAGGCTTACGACGAGCATCGCCTCAACTTCTGGGAGCGGACGAGGATGGCGTACGCGTTCGGCGTCCTGGAGGCGCCCTACACGCCGCCCGCGATCACCGTGGACGACATGGAGCTCTTCGAGGTCCAGAAGGCCATCCTCCTCGAGGCCGCCGGGAAGGGCCCCGTCGTCGTCGTGGGGCGCGCGGGCTTCGCCGTGCTGAAGGACGAGCCGGGGCTCCTGTCGGTCTTCCTCCACGCCCCGTTCGAAGCCAGGGCGGAGCGCATCCGGAAGATCTACTCCCTGCCCACCATCGAGGAGGCGCGGGAGCTCGTGGAGCAGTCGGACCGCCAGCGCGCCAATTTCATCAAGGCGGCGTCGGGCCTCGACTGGCGGGACCCGCGGCACTACCACATCTCGGTGGACACGTTCCGCCTCGGAACGGCGCAGACACAGGAGCTGCTCTACGACGCCGCGATGGAGGTCTCCCGGAAGGTCGGCGGGCCTGTGGAAGAGCTCTTCTGAAGCCCGCCCGACCGTGGGCTATACTGCCCCTCGGAGGCGACCGATGGGGCTCAAGGAAAAGTACGGTCCGTGGGCGGTGGTCACGGGAGCGTCCGCAGGTCTGGGGGAGCACTTCTCGCGACAGCTGGCGGCGGAGGGGTTCCACCTCCTCCTCGTGGCCCGTCGCGCCGAGCGCCTCGACGCCCTGGCGCGCGAGCTGGAGAGGAAGCACCGTTGCGAGGTCCGCTGCCTGGCGATCGACCTCGGCGACGGCGACGCCCTCGACCGCCTCGAGCGGGCCTGCCAGGACCTCGACGTGGGGCTCTTCGTCGACAACGCGGGCTTCGGCTATATGGGAAAGCTCGTGGACCAGGACCCCGAGCGCCTGCGCGACATGGTCCAGCTCAACTGCACCGTGACCCTCCTCGCGGCCCAGCGCTTCGCCCGCCGCTTCCTGGCGAGGGGACGGGGCGGGATTATCGTGAGCGCCTCCCTCGCCGGGTTCCAGAGCACGCCCAACATGACGGCCTACGGGGCGAGCAAGGGATTCGACCTGCTCTTCGCCGAGGGGCTGGCGCAAGAGCTCGACGGGACGGGCGTGGACGTCCTCGCGCTCTGCCCGGGCTCCACGACGACGGAGTTCGGCCAGGTGGCGGGCTCCAAGGGAGGCAGCCGCGGGAGCATGAGGCCCGAGCCGGTCGTCGCGGAGGCGTTGCGCGCGCTTGGGAAGAAGCACGTGGTGGTCACGGGCGCAGCGAATAAGGTCGTCGCGCACGTCGTTGGGAGGATCCTCCCGCGACGCTTCGTCGCCAAGATGAGCGGGAAGGCCATCGGGCGGATGGTTAAGGAATAGAGCCGGAGAGCTGGAGAGCTGAGGAGCTGGAGCGTGAAGACAGCCGAGGCTCTGTATCGCCTTTCGGAGACTTGCTATGGCTGACGCGGATTCGAGGCAGGGAAAAGGTTACTCGGACGAGGCCATCCGGGAGTTCGTCGATAGGGCGCACGCGCCGCACGACGCGCACCTCCAGGCGGCCTACGACGCGCCTTCGCTCAACGGCATGCCCTCCATCCAGGTGGGGCCGGGAGAGGGGAAGACCCTCGCCCTCCTGCTGAAGATGATCGGTGCCAGGAAGGTCGTCGAGGTGGGCACGCTCGCGGGCTACTCGGCCACGTGGATGGCCCGCTCCCTTCCCGACGACGGCCATCTGTGGAGCATCGAGCTCGACCCGAAACACGCCGACGTGGCCCAGAAGAACCTCGCCGCCGCCGGGTTGAAAGAGCGCGTCACGGTGATCGAGGGTCCCGCCTTGGGCGTCCTGGAGATCCTGGAGAAGCACGGCCCCTTCGACGCGGTCTTCATCGATGCCGACAAGGGGAACTACGACCAGTACGGCCGGTGGGCCGCCAAGAACCTGAGGCCCGGCGGGCTCATCGCGGCGGACAACGCCTTCTACTTCGGCGGGCTCATGGAGGACACGCCCGAGGCCGCCGCCGTGAGGCGCTTCCACCTGGAGACGGCCAAAGCCTTCGACTCCGTCTGCATCCCCACACCCGATGGGATGGTGGTGGGGTTGAAAAGGGCGTGAGGCGCGAGGCGCGAAACGTTAGACGCGAGACGCGAGACGCAAGACGTGAGACGTGAGACGTGAGACGTGAGACGTGAGACGTGAGACGTAAGACGTAAGACGTAAGACGCAATCCACCAGGCACTGAACGCTGAACACCGAACATTCGACATTCAACATTCGACATTCGACATTTGGCATTTCTCATCATCCGAGCATCCAAGGAGGTCCGCCGTGACCGACCGCGGTTCCTACCACATGTCGCCGGAGGATTTCCGGAAACACGGCCACGAGGTCATCGACTGGATCGCCGACTACTGGGCCCGCGTCGAGGACCTGCCGGTGCTCTCCCGCGTACGGCCTGGCGAGATCCGCGCATCTCTTCCGCCCTCGCCGCCAGAGCACGGAGAGCCCTTCGCCGCGGTCCTCCGCGACCTGGATGAGAAAATCCTTCCGGGGATCACCCACTGGCAGTCGCCGAACTTCTTCGCCTACTTTCCGGCCAACACCTCGGCGCCGTCGGTCCTCGGGGACCTGGTCTCCTCGGGCCTCGGCGTCCAGGGGATGATCTGGGCCACGAGCCCGGCGTGCACCGAGCTGGAGACCCACGTCCTCGACTGGGTCGTGGAGATGATGGGCCTCCCCGGGACCTTCCGCTCCTCCGGCGAGGGCGGGGGAGTGATCCAGGACTCCGCATCGGGGGCGGCCCTATGCGCCGTCATCGCCGCACGAGAGCGCGCCACGGCCCTCCGTTCGAACGAGGCGGGGTGCGACGGTGCCCTCACCGTGTACGCCTCCACGCAGGCGCATTCGTCCATCGAGAAGGCCGTCAAGATGGCGGGCCTCGGCAGGACGAACCTCCGCCTCCTGGAAACCGACGCCGCCCACGCGCTCCGGCCCGAGACCCTCGCGGAGGCCATCGCCGCGGACTGCGCGGCGGGGAAGGCGCCCTGCCTGGCCGTGGCCACCGTGGGCACCACCTCCTCCAACGCCATGGACCCCCTGCGCGCCATCGGAGAGGTATGCCGCCGGGAGCGCGTATGGCTCCACGTGGACGGCGCCATGTCGGGCTCGGCAGCCGTGTGCCCCGAGCACCGGCACCTCCTCGACGGGCTGGAGCTCGCGGACAGCTACTGCTTCAACCCCCACAAGTGGCTCTTCACGAACTTCGACTGCGACTGCTTCTTCGTGGCCGACCGGGCGGCCCTCATCCGGTCCCTGAGCATCCTCCCCGAGTACCTGCGGAACCAGGCCACGGAGTCGGGCGCCGTCATCGACTACCGTGACTGGCAGGTGTCCCTCGGGCGCCGGTTCCGCGCCCTCAAACTCTGGTTCGTGATCCGGCACTACGGCGTGGAGGGCCTCCGACATCACGTGCGGCGGCACGTGGAACTCGCCCGAGAGTTCGCCTCGTGGGTCGGGGCCGATGCGAGGTTCGAACTCGCGTCGGAGCCCCCGCTCAACCTCGTGTGCTTCCGTCACCGGGGAGGGGACGGGGCCAACCAGGCGCTCATGGACGCGTTGAACCGCAGCGGCGACCTCTACCTCACGCATACCAAGCTGGACGGCAGGATGACGCTGCGGATGAGCATTGGGCAGACCCACACCGAGCGGCGCCACGTGGAGCGCGCCTGGAGAAGGATCTGCGAGGAAGCGCAGCGCCTCTGAAGCGCCTCGGTTTCGCCGGCCAGGGCAGCCCGCTGAGAGGTGCGGCGTTGCCGCGGGCCTTATATTCTCCCCAGGAAACATCCCGCAGGCCTCTCGACCCACAGCTCCCAGAACGCGGGAGAAAGGGAGGTGTCACATGATCAAAGAACGGGAGCACCACGTCATCGTGGCCATCGGACGGCTGAAGGGCAGCGGCGGGGCCTACGTCGGAAGAGAGCTGGCGGCCAAACTCGGCTGCTCTTATCTCGACCGCGAGATCTTGCTGGAAGCCTCCAAGCGTCTCAACCGCGACCCCGGGGCCCTCGAGGCGCTGGACGACAGCAGACTCAGCTTCTGGGACCGCATCCGCATCGAGGCCGTGCAGGGTCTTCCCTCGCAGTCCTACGTTCCCCCGCCTCTCGGCCTCGAGGACTCGAGGCTTTACGAAACCGAGCAGGAGATCGTGAAGGAGGCGGTGGAGCGCGGCCCGGCGGTGGTCGTGGGCCGCGCTGCCTTCCACTTCCTTTCGGAGGAGCCCGGGCTCCTCTCGGTGTTCCTGCACGCCCCCTTCGAACGCCGCGTGGACCGCGTCATGCGCCTCTACGGCATCGCGAGTCGCGAGGTCGCGCGCAACGTCGTCAGCGACTCGGATCGTCACCGCGCGGGCCTCGTGGAACGGGTCACGGGCCGCAACTGGCTCGACCCCCGGAACTACCACCTGAGCCTCGACACCTGGAAGCTCGGGCCGATGGTGACCCTCGAAATCCTGCAGCGTTCGGTGCAGTCGGTCCGCGAGGCCATGATGGAGCGGGCCGGGGTCGCCGGCTAGGCGGAGAGACCGCGGGCGGACGCAGACGGGGCAGGCACGCAGGTCGCTGACGAAACGTATAAATAATCTACAATTCGGAGGTGCCGTCCGCGAGGTCCTGCGGCGCGCCGTTCGGTGTGTAACGATGAAACCCTTACAGGATCGGCGTCCTGGCTTTCCTTGCGGCGCGTAGAATCCCTCCTCCTCCGGCACTGCATTGTAGGTAGAGACCATCGGAAGGCCGAAGGCCGCGTGGGGCGGCCACAACTGAAAGGCCGACGGCAGGGGTATGCGGTAAGGGTGGTGGGCACACGACAGACTCGGGGGCGGCCTCTGGTGCTCCTCGGGAGGGACGAGCTATGGCTACGGCAGTGGATGTTCACGAGCACGTCAGGGCGATGAACGACCTCTTTTGCGACGCGCTCCGGCGGGGCGCGCCCGCGGAGCTGGCGGACCTCTACACGTCGGACGGCCAGGTCATGGCACCCGGCGGGGATTTTGTCAGGGGCCACGAGGCGATCGAAGACTTTTGGCACGGCGCCCTCGACAAGAGTCTGAAGGGTCTCAAGCTCCATTCGGTCGAACTGGAAGTCTTCGCCGACACGGCCGTGGAGGTGGGGCGCTACGAACTTTTCGGACCGGACGAAACCCGGATCGATGAGGGCAAATACCTCGTGGTCTGGAAGGATGTCCACGGGATGTGGAAGCTCCATTGGGACATCTGGAACAGCAACGGCGCTTGAGCTCGACGGGGTCCCGCTCCGCGTGGCGACCCCTCGCGGGAAGAATGCCTACGGACCGCGATGGCGATCCGAAGGGGGGGCACCCGGGATCTCCCGGCCCGGAACCCGGGTGCGGATGCTGGAGGGCGGCGCGACAGGGGGTGCACTGTGGAGAAGGGGAAAAAGTACCATCTGGTGGTCACCATCTCTCGACTCATGGCCAGCGGCGGGTCCTACATCGGGCACGAGCTGGCCGCCAGGCTCGGATGCGCCTACCTGGACAGGGACATACTCCTCGAGGCCGCCAAGCGCCTGAACGCCGACCCGGACGCGCTCGACCGCGTGGACGGCAAGCGGCTGAACTTCTGGGAGCGGATTCGGCTGGAGTTCTCGGACGGCCTGCCGCCCCACTCCTTCGTCCCCCCCTCCCTTCACATGCGCGACTATGGTCTCTTCACGACGGAGAAGACCATCATCCGCGAGGTGGCCAGCCGCGGGCCGGTGGTCGTCGTCGGCCGCGCCGGGTACTGGGTCTGCCGCAAGGAGCCCGGGCTGCTCTCCGTCTTCCTCCACGCGCCCTTCGCCTACCGCGTGGAGAAGACCCGGGAGTACTATTTCACGGAGCGGAACAACCTGAGGTCCGTGGAGGACGCGAAGAGGGTCCTCAACGAGGCCGACCGGCTGCAGGCGGACTTCATCCGAGGGATCACCGGGAAGGAGATCAGGGACCTGCTCGACCCGAGGAACTTCGACCTGTGCCTGAACACGTGCAAGCTGGGCTGGGACCAGACGCTCGAGATCATTTACAACGCCGCCATGAAGGTCCAGGCCCGGATGCACCAGCACGAACTGGCTCACGTCTGAGCCGCCCGCGAGCCGCCACATTCCGATAGACGCAGGGGTCCGCCTCGTGGCGGACCCTGCTTCGAAGAAGAGGAATGGGAGGTGAAGCAACCTGCTGGGCGGTTGGACGACCGCCTTCACCCTGTAAGACGTATGAGCCTCAGCGCCGTCTAGCGATCCCCCTGGAGACCTGCGAGGTTGAGGTTGTATCTCGCACGATGGACCTGATCCATCTGGACGATCTCGAGGCCCATCCTGTACTTCCCGTTCCGCCACGCCCGCTCGTGGACCACGCGCGCGACGGCCTCGACGACCTCCGATCCCAGCGACAGGTACACCTTGACCAGCGCCCCCGGCCCGAGGGGCACGGGTGAGACGGCCGCACAGCCCCCGACGCCCAGGTCGCGGGTCAGAGCGAAGGCGCCCCCCGGCTCGGGCGCGATCCTCTCCAGGAGGGCGGTCCTCCTCAGGGACAACCTACCGAAGCGTCTGCGACCCGGCTTCGTTCTCATCGGATAACCTAAACGGGGCTTACGGGGAATTTAATGCACTGGCGGGCCGATTCCCAGGGCAACTCCCTGACCCGGGGGTCGCTCCCCTCGGAACGCCCTCAACGCAGGCGATCGGACCAGAGTCGCACCGCCCTCTCGGTGAGGTACCCCCCGTGGTTCCGGATGCGGTAAGGCGCCTTCGAGGCATCGGTGGCGGCGACGCCTGCCGGGAGGGGCCCCGAGGGCCCCACGCGGCCCAACCTAGGGTCGTCGGGGTGCTCCAGACCCTCAGACGCCTTCAGCGCGCCGTCGGTGCGGCTGTAGAAGACCTCAATCTTCGAGCACATGGCGCAGAGGCCCGCTCCACCGGCGCCCAAGACGTTCCCAGAGGAGTCGGTATCGAATAGTCCGGAGGTCACGTCGGGAGCGAGCATGAGGAGCGTGTCCGCGAGCGGAATACCTTGATTCTGAGAGAGAAATGCCTCTCCCGCGAGGGTGGCCAAGTGGTTTCCCATGCTGTGGCACACCAGGTTCAGGCGCGCGCCCCACGCGTTGCAGGCGTGTCGAAGGCCGAGCAGGAACTCGCAGAACGGCTGCACCGAGGCCTCAGAATGGGCGCGGTCCTGCGAGTAGAGGAGAACGCCTCCCGCGCTGGGCCAGTCGTAGCCCAGCAACGCCCCGCGG
>JBBIUU010000056.1:4267-17710 GCA_037440125.1 Acidobacteriota bacterium | reverse complement strand
TCCTTCGACCTCGGCGCCAGATCCCCCTGCAGCAGCCCGTAAATCTTGAAGATCGCCACCCGGATGATCGTCCCGATGATCACCGCCCCGAAGAGCTCCAGGTCGCCGTCCCTCACCTCCCCCTCCAACCGCCCGTCCGACAGCACGTCCCGGACCAGGTGCCGGATGTGGCGAACGCGCTTGGTCGTGCGCCCGAGCTCGTTGTGCTCGCTCAGGATGAGGTAGGTGAAGAGCGTGCGGTCCTCGTCGAAGAAGCGGAAGCACCCGGTCACGAGGGCCTCGAGGCGCTCCTGGAACCCCTTGTGGGGCAGGACGCTCTTGTCGAGCTGGGCGGTGAAGTGGCTCAGGTGCGTGAGGTAGAGGTCCTCGGCGAGTTCCTGCTTGCTCGCGAAGTGGCGGTAGAGCGCGCCCTCGGAGACCCCCGCGCGCTTGGCGATGTCCTTGGTGGTCGTCGCGTGGATCCCCTTCTCGGTGAACAGCTCGAGGGCGGCGCGGAGGATGACCGGCAGTTTGGTGTCCCGTTTGCGGTCGTCGATGATGAGGTCCATGGAGCCCTCCCAGAGAGTGCATTCACTCACTCCAAGGCCTGACACTACACCCGCGCCTGTGCACTGTCAAGCTGGGCTTCATTTGGGGCGGTGCTAGCTTTTACTCACACGAGTTCTGTTCTATACTGCCCCCTTGTCTGAGGGGTTGCCCATGAGAGAGGTCGTGGTCGTCGGAGGTGCCCGGACACCGAACATCCGCTTCAACACGCTCTTCAAGGAGATCCCGGCGCAGGAGCTCGGCAGGGTCGCGCTGACGGAGGCGCTCTACCGCGCCGGCGTCAAGCCCGACCAGCTCGACGAGGTCATCTTCGGCTGCATCGGCAACCCGCCGGAGGCGGCCAACGTGGCCCGCGTCATCGCGCTCCTCGCCCAGGTCCCAGAACGCGTGCCCGCCTTCACGGTGGCGCGCAACTGCGCGTCCGGCATGGAGTCCGTCATGGAGGGCTTCTACCGCGTGGCCGCCGGCGACGCCGAGTTCGTGGCCGCGGGCGGCGTCGAGTCCATGAGCAACATCCCCCTCTTCTTCAAGCGCTCCGCCCAGGACAAGTTCACGGCCCTCGGCATGGCCAGGGGCACGGGGAAGAAACTCGCCGCCATGGCCTCCTTCCGCCCCTCCGACTTCGGCCCCATCATCGGCCTCCTCCAGGGCCTGACGGACTACAACACCAAAATCAACATGGGCCAGACGGCGGAGATCCTCGCCAAGGAGTTCAACATCACGCGCAAGGAGCAGGACGAACTCGCCGTGCTCAGCCACAACCGCGCCGAGGGCGCCACCCAGCGCGGGCGGTTCCTCAAGGAGATCGCCCCAGTTCCGCTGCCGCCTAAGTTCACCGAGTGGGCGAAGGAAGACAACGGCATCCGCAACGGCCAGAACATGCAGGCCCTGGCCAAGCTCAAGCCCGCCTTCGACCGCCGCTACGGCACGGTGACCGCGGGGAACGCCTCCCAGATCACGGACGGCGCGAGCTGCCTCATCCTGACGAGCGCCGAACGCGCCAAGGCGGACGGCCTCAAGGTCATGGGCTCCATCAAGGCCTTCACGATGGCGGGGCTCGACCCGGCCCGCATGGGCCTTGGACCCGCGCACGCCATCCCCAAGCTCCTGAAGAAGGTGGGCATGGGCTGCCGCGACGTGGACCTCTACGAGATCAACGAGGCCTTCGCCGCCCAGTTCATCGCGTGCGAGAAGGCCCTCGACTCGGAGGCGTGGTGCCAGGCCAACCTCGGCGCGCCCCGCTTCGGCCAGCTCGACCGCGCCATCACCAACGTCAACGGCAGCGGCATCGCCCTCGGGCACCCCGTGGGCCAGACGGCCAACCGGCTCATCCTGACGCTCCTCCACGAGCTTCAGGAGCGCAACCTGGGCACCGGGCTGGCCTCCCTGTGCATCGGCGGCGGGCAGGGCGCCGCCATGATCGTGGAGAGGAGGTAGAGATGGGCGCGCTGAACCTCGAAATCCGTCCCGACTGGGTGGGCGTCCTCTGGTTCGACCTCCCGGGGGAGAAGATCAACAAGCTCTCCACGCCGGTCATGCAGGAGCTCGAGCAGAAGCTCGACGAGATCGCCAAGGACTCCCGCCTGCGCGGCCTGGTCATCGCGAGCAAGAAGAAGGACGTCTTCATCGCCGGCGCCGACGTGGAGGAGATCAGGGGCGTGCGCGACGAGAAGGTGGCCTTCGACGCCACCCGCCGCGGCCAGCTCATCCTCCACCGCATCGCCCAGCTCTCCATCCCCACGGTGGCGGCCATCGACGGCGCGTGTGTGGGGGGCGGCCTGGAGCTCGCCCTCGCGTGCACCTACCGCATCGCCACGGAGAGCCCCAAGACGAGCATCGGCCTCGTGGAGGTGAAGCTCGGCATCTTCCCGGGCTTCGGCGGCACGCAGCGCCTCCCGCCGGTGGTGGGCCTCCAGGAATCGCTCAAGATGATCCTCAACGGGTCCACGGTGGACGGGAAGAAGGCCCTCAAGATCGGCCTCGTGTCCGCGTGCGTGCCCCAGGGAATCCTCGTCGAGGAGGCCGCGGCGATGGCCCTCAAGGCCTCCCACGGCGGCGCCCGGCCGAAGAGGTTCAAGCCCAAGGGCGCTATGAACTGGATCCTCGAGAAGACCCCCTTCGGCCGCGCGCTCGTCTTCAAGAAATCCCGCGAGGCGGTCCTGAAGGCCACCAAGGGCCAGTACCCCGCGCCCCTCGCGGCCCTCGAGGTCATCCGCAGGACCCACGGCATGCCCATCGAGAGGGGCCTCGAGATCGAGGCCCACGACGACGTGCCCCTCATCGTCTCCGACGTGAGCAAGAACCTCATCCACCTCTTCTTCCTCATGGAGGGCGTGAAGAAGATGACGGGCGTGGCTTCCGAGGTGAAGCCGGCTCCCGTCGCGCGGATGGGCGTCCTCGGCGCGGGCGTCATGGGCGGCGGCATCGCCCAGCTCGGCGCAGACCGCGGCCTCGCGGTCCGCATGAAGGACATCCAGGAGGAGGCGCTCAGCAAGGGCCTCGCGGAGGCCAACCGCCTCTTCCAGGCCAAGGTGAAGCGCCGCCGCCTCAAGAAGCACGAGGCGCAGTTCCGCATGGACCGCATCAGCCCCACCCTCAGCTACGACGGCTTCGGCACCCTCGACGTGGTGGTGGAGGCGGTGGTGGAGAAGATGGGCGTGAAGCGCGCCGTCCTCAAGGAGGTGGAGGAGCTCACGGGCGGCAAGGTCCTCTTCGCCACCAACACTTCCTCCCTCCCCATCACGGAGATCGCCGCCGAGGCGCGCCACCCCGACCGCGTGGTGGGCATGCACTTCTTCAACCCCGTGAACCGCATGCCCCTCGTGGAGGTGATCCGGGGCGAGAAGACCTCGGACGAGGCGGTGGCCACGGTCTTCGCCCTGGCCAAGGCCATGGGTAAGGTTCCCGTGTCCTGCAACGACGGCCCCGGGTTCCTCGTGAACCGCCTCCTCATGCCCTACATGAACGAGGCCGCCTACCTGCTCCTCGAGGGCGTGCCCGTGGAGGCCGTGGACAGGGCCATGCTCGCCTTCGGCATGCCCATGGGTCCCGTGCGCCTCATGGACGAGGTGGGCCTCGACGTGGCGTACCACGTGGGCACTTACCTCGAGTCCAAGTTCCCCGACCGCATGAAAGGCGCGCCCCTGCTCAAGTCCATCTCGGAGACCAAGTTCCTCGGCAAGAAGGGCGGCGCGGGGTTCTACTTCTACGACGAGAAGGGCAAGGAGACCACGCTCAACCCGGACCTCCTGGCCCTCCTGCCTCCGTCCAAGCCGGCGCCCCCGGACCTCGTCCTCCAGGAGCGCATGCTCCTCCCCATGATCAACGAGGCGAGCCGCATCCTCGCGGAGGGCATCGTGAGGACCCCCGGCGAGGTGGACCTCGGCATGATCATGGGCACGGGGTTCCCGCCCTTCCGCGGAGGTCTCATGCGCTACGCCGACGCATTGGGGTCGGCTCTCGTGGCCGAGCGCCTGTCCGCGCTCGCCCATTCGGTGGACCCGCGTTTCGCGCCCTCCCCGCAGATCCTCGATCTCGCCAAGAAGAACGCCACGTTCTACCCCCACGACGGCGCCCACGACGGCGCCCAGGAGGCCTGACATGAGCTCCGCACCCAGAGAAGAGAAGCTCGGCATCATGCCCCAGGTTTTCGCGGGGGGCTTCGACCACGACCTCATCTTCCCCTACCCGAAGATGAACGCCGACGAGGCCGAGACCGTGGAGATGCTCCTGGACTCCTTCGACGAGTTCGCCAAGCGCAAGATCAATTCCGTGAAGATGGACGAGGAGCACGAGACCTCGCCCGAGGTTCTCAAGGGGCTCTTCGACCTGGGCCTCATGGGCCTCGCCATCCCCGAAGAGTACGGCGGCGCGGGCCTCAGCATGACGGCCTACTGCAAGGTCATGGAGGCCGTGGGGCGGCGGGACGCCTCCCTGGCCGTGACGGTGGGCGGCCACCAGTCCATCGGCATGAAGGCCATCCTCATCTCGGGCAACGAGGAGCAGAGGGCCAAGTACCTGCCGCAGTGCGCCGACGGCCGCCGCATCGCCGCCTACGCCCTCACCGAGCCCGAGGCAGGCTCCGACGCGGGCTCCGTGAAGACGCGCGCCGTCTACGACCCCGAGAAGAAGACCTTCACGCTCAACGGCTCCAAGCTCTGGATCACCAACGGCGCCATCGCCGGCCTCTTCACCGTCTTCGCCAAGGAGGAGATCGACGGCAGGGACGCCATCACGGCCCTCATCGTGGAGGGCGAGGCCCCCGGCCTGACGCGCGGCAAGCCCGAGCTCAAGATGGGCATCCGCGCCTCCAACACCACCGAGCTCTACTTCGAGAACGTGGTGGTGCCCGAGGCCAACGTCCTGGGCGAGCGGGGCAAGGGCTTCAAGGTGGCCCTGGAGGTCCTCGACTACGGGCGGCTCTCCCTCGGCGCGGGTTGCGCGGGCGGGATCAAGGAGCTCATGGCCCTCGCCATCGGCCACGCCACCCAGCGCAGGCAGTTCGGCGCGCCCATCAGCGACCTCCAGATGATCCGCGGCAAGGTCGCGCGGATGGCGGTCTCCGCCTGGGTCGCCGACTCCATGGTCTATCTGGCCACCTCGCTCGTGGACCGCGGCGTCACCGACTTCTCCATCGAGAGCGCCTGCTGCAAGGCCTACTGCAGCGAGCGCCTGTGGGACGCGGCCAACGACGCCATGCAGATCGTGGGCGGCATCGGCTACATGACTGAGTACCCCTACGAGCGCCTCATGCGCGACTCCCGCATCAATATGATCTTCGAGGGCACCAACGAGATCCAGCGCCTCTACATCACGCTCGCGGGCATGAAGCGCCCCGGCGACGCGCTCAAGGCCATCCAGAAGAAGGGCGGCGTCGGCGCCCTCATCGACTACGGCGCCCACGCCGTCAAGCTGCGCTTCACCTCGGACCACCTCGAGGGCGTGCACGCCTCTCTCGCCTGGCACAAGGAGCGCATCGAGGAGTGGGCCAAGGCCTTCTCCGTGGCCGTGGACAAGCTCCTCGTGGCGCACGGCAAGAAGGTCATCTCCATGGGCTTCCTCCAGGAGCGCGTGGCCAACGCCGCCATGAACCTCTACGGCATGATCGCGACCCTCTCGCGCCTGGACACCCTCGTGAAGGCCAGGGGCGCCGACGCGTGCGTCTACGAGATGGACCTCACCAAGGCCTTCTACGCGGGCGCCTGGCGGGACCTCCGGAGGGAGCTCGCCCTCCTCGAGCGCAACGGCGACGAGCGCGCCCTGCGCATCGCGGCGGCCACCATTGAGCGGGAGGGGTTCAAGGTGCTAGATTAGCCTCTAGGGACGACGGGGCAAGAGATCGCAGTTCGAGGGAACACGCGGTCCGTCGCCCGCACCGACGAGGAACGGGGCCATGGCCGACATCGAAATCCACGACATCCCCCAGCGCCTGCGCGAGGGGATCACCATCGCCGAGCGGGGAAGCCTGGACAAGGCGCAGCCCCTGTTCGAGGGCTACCTCGAGGCGCATCCCGACAGCGCGCTCGCCCTCTCCTACTCCGGGATGATTCGGACCGCCAAAGACGGCCTGACCCACCAGGGTCTGGAGATGTGCCAGGAGGCGGTCCGGCGCGACTCCCGGGAGGCGCTGTGCCACCTCAACCTCTCCCGCGTGTACTACCAGATGGGGGACCGCTACCAAGCCATCCGGGCGCTCCACAAGGGGCTCAAGATCCGATCGCCCTACCGCGACGTCCTGGTAGCCTTCCAGAGCACCATGGGCCGCCGCCGCAACCCGCCCCTCGGCTTCCTCTCCCGCAACAACCCCCTCAACGAGCTCCTCGGCAAGCTCACCTGGAGGCTCAAGGGAACCAGGTAGAGCCGCCGGTGAGCCACCCACGAAGAACCCAAAGGCCGCCTCCGGGCGGCCTTTTTTCAGTGTTTGGTGTTTGGTGATTAGTGACCTGAGAACCGCGGCAGCCGCAGGGCAACGCGTAGGAGGCGTCTCCCGACGCCGATCTCCTTCGTTCCAAGACGACCGCGCGCTGGGGAAAGGATCGCGGTCGGGAGACCGCTCCTGCAGGGAGAGCTGTCGGATTATCCCGCGAAGAGCTTGCGATCCAGCGTCCTGTACTGCACCGCCTCCGCGATGTGGGCCGCGCCGATCTCCTCCACCCCCGCCAGGTCCGCGATGGTCCGCGCCACTTTGAGGATGCGGTGGTGGCCCCGCGCGGTTATACCGAGGGCCTTCATGGCGTTCATGAGGTAGGCGTCGGCGTCCGCCGCGAGGGCGCAGTGTTTCTCCACGAGGCGCTCCCCCATCTGGGCGTTGGCGTGCGCGCCCGAGCCCTTCAGCCGAGCCCACTGTCTCTCGCGCGCCGCGACCACACGCGCCCTCACCGCCGCGGAGGCTTCGCCGGGAGGGGCCTGCCTGAGGTCCTCGGGCGGGATGGCGCTCACCTCCACCTGGATGTCGATGCGGTCCAGGAGCGGCCCCGAGAGCTTCCCGAGGTAGCGGGCGATCTGCGGCGGCGTGCAGCGGCACTGTCGCGTGAGATCGCCGTAGTAGCCGCAGGGACATGGGTTGGTGGCCGCGAGGAGCGTGAAGCCCGCGGGGAAGGTCAGGTTCCCCCTCACCCGCGAGATGGCGATGACCCTGTCCTCCAGGGGCTGCCGCAGGCTCTCGAGGACGTCGCGTTTGAACTCCGTGAGCTCGTCGAGGAAGAGGACGCCGTGGTGCGCGAGGGAGATCTCCCCGGGCTGGATGGTCGCACCCCCGCCTACCATGGCCGCGTAGGAAGCGGTGTGGTGGGGCGAGCGGAAGGGGCGACGCGTGACGACCGACGAGCCGTCCCGCCTGCGCTCGCCGCGCGCGGAATGGATGCGCGTCGTCTCGAGGGCCTCCTCGAACGCCATGGGCGGGAGGATGGTCGGGAAGCGCTTGGCGAGCATGCTCTTCCCCGAGCCCGGAGGACCGAGCATGAGGAGGTTGTGCCCGCCCGCGGCGGCCACCTCGAGGGCTCGCTTCACGAGCGCCTGGCCCCGCACCTCGGCGAAGTCCAGGTGGTCGGGGGGGTCCGACAGGAGCGCTTCGTAGGGCCGGTGCGGCTCGGGCGCCACGGCCTCCTCGCCCCTGAGGAGGCGGACCGCCTGGACCAGCGTGGCCACGGGGAGGACGGTGCATCCCTCCACGAGGGCGGCCTCGGGCGCGTCCTGGGTCGGGCACACGAGGACGCGGCCGAGATTTCGGGCCAGGAGCGCCATGGCGAGCGCGCCGCGGATGGGCCGGAGGATGCCGCCGAGCGCGAGCTCCCCCGCGAAGAGGTAGTTCCCTCCCGCGCCCTCCCTGGGGATCTGGCCCGTGGCGGCGAGGAGCGCGAGGGCGATGGGCAGGTCGAGCTGCGAGCCCTCCTTGCGGATGTCCGCGGGGGCGAGGTTGACCGTGATGGCCTCGAGGGGGAACTGGTAGCCCGAGTTGAGGACGGCGCCCCGGACGCGCTCGCGGCTCTCCTTGATGGCCGCGTCGGGGAGCCCCACCGTGACGTAGCTGGGCATCCCCGGTTGGA
Source organism: Acidobacteriota bacterium (assembly GCA_037440125.1). GTDB lineage: Bacteria > Acidobacteriota > UBA4820 > UBA4820 > DSQY01 > JAKAJA01. The sequence goes on along the minus strand of JBBIUU010000056.1, from coordinate 9,620 downwards.
CGTCGACCTCCACTTCAACCGGGACGGCGTCGATGCCGCTCAGGTCGGCCGAGTGGAGGCGGACCATCACGGCGAACTCTCTCCGAGCGGGAGGTCCGCGGCGTAGGACCCTCCGGCGAGGGTTCGGCACGAGAGGCGGAGGGCGCCACCTCCTGCCGCCGGAACGGTGAGGCGGTAGTGCTGGTCGCCCTCGCCCTCGGAGAGGAACGTGGCGAGGGGCGCCTGACGAGAGCCGCCAGACGCCGGACCCCAGAGGCGGAAGTCGGCGATGCCGGGCTCCTGCCGCAGGAGGAGGTCGAGAGTCCCCGAGCGCAACGAGGCGCTCACCACGCTGAACGGTGCGCCGAAGCTGGACCACAGCGTGAGCGCGGCGCCCTGCCCCGAGGTCTCGGCCGAGGCGTTCCAGAGGAACACCCAGAGCCAGGCCCCGCGGCGCGGCAGCGAGAGCGGGCCCTGCCCTACGTCGCAGAGGCCCGCCTCGAGCACCCGGCCTGCCTCGTCGGTGAAGATGTGGACGAGGCGCAGGCCCTGCCCGGCGGCGCCCGAGGCCTCTAGGTTCACGCCGGCCACGGGATCCGCCAGCGCGATCCTCCAACCCAGGAGCTCGGAGGGCGCGAGGGGCTTGTCGAGCATCCAGACCGCCGGAAGGGAACCGGGGGTGGGCTTCACGAGGCCCCACTCCACGGCGCGCGCGAGGAGCCACGCTGCGTAGCGGTTCCAGAGGCGGTCCCAGGTGAGACCGCGGGAGACGAGTGCGGCCTTCAACCGCGTGGCATGGGGGCCGGGCGGGAGCGCGTCGCGGAGGAAGGCGGCGTCCTCCACTTCCTGGGTGAGGAAGACCACGAGCGCTGGACCACCGGCGAAGGACTCGTCCATGCGACCACCCGACACGAACCGCTCGACCTCGGCGCGCAGGGGTGCCTCGTCGCCGAGCACGGCCCAGCGCAGGGCACCCCAGAGGGCGGCCCTCTCCGACGGCGGGGCCGTGGAGTTGGTGAAGCGCCAGAGCGTCCCGAAGAGGGTCTCGCGCAGGGAGCCGCCGGGGGCTACCTCGATGAGGTCGGGCAGGTCGGCGTCGTGCCCGGCGAGCCGGCTCCACGCCTGGCGGTAGCGCGCCACCTCGTCGAGCGCCGTGGCCTGTTCCTCCTGGCCCGCCTCCGCGGGGAGCCACAGGGTGAGCTCCGGGCCCGACTCGACCACTACGACGCGCGGCTGGGCCGCGGCGGCGGAAAGCGTCGCCGCGAGGGCCAGAATGAGGATGAGCGCCGCCTTGGTCTGCCGGTGCAAACGGACCTCCGTAATGAGTCATTGTCCGTCATGCCTCGCGCTGTGTCAAGAAAATGATGGGGTTAGACTGTCTTGCCTCGACCCCCCGCGAGCGCTCCGAGTTGACCCTTACGCGTCGTCCTCTCTAGAATGAGAGGAGCTGGAGGATCCCGTGAGCAAAGAGCCGACGCCGGCCCAGGGGGCCGACCTCAACATCAGCCTCGAGGACCTCTGCACCATCGCCAACAAGTTCGCCGAACAGGGCCGCTACGAGGACGCGGTGGAGCTCTACGAGCGCAGCATCAAGCTCTTCCCCAACAGCCTCGCCCTGAAGATCAACCTCGGGAAGGTGCGCAACCTGCTCAAGGAGAAGGAGGAGCAGGAGAGGCACCGGATGATGGGCAAGTTCTCCGAGGAGCGCTCCCGTCGGGACCGCCTCTCGATCCAGGTGGCCTCCATCGGGAAGGTCTTCGAGAAGAAGGGCCAGGAGGACAAGGCGGTGGAGTGCTACCACCTCTCCCTCCACCACAACCCCTCGAACGAACAGGCCCACCTGAACCTGGCCCACGTCTTCTACCGCGCCAACGACTTCGCGTCGGCGCTCAAGGAGCTCCGCGCCGCCATCACCATCAACCCCTTCAACGCCGAGGCCCACGCCCTCATGGGCCGCGCGCTTTTCTACCTCAAGAACTACAAGGCGGCGCTCCACAGCATCGTGGACGCCATGATCCTGGAGAACGCCGCGGGCCGCCGCTCGGGCCAGGAGCTGCAGGAGAAGTTCAAATACCTCCTCGAGAAGCAGGGCATGACGAGCAAGACGGCGCGCGCCGAGCTCGTGAAGGCGCGCCTCGGCCTCTTCAACCAGTGCGTGAACCAGCTCGACATGCAGAAGGAGATCGCGCTGGGGAAGGGCGCCGTCCAGGGCCTCCACGAGATGGCCCGCGCGGGCGCCGTGGACCAGGGGCGGCAGGACCTCCTGCGCCTCGCGCTGCGCCTCCGCGCCTTCGAACTGATGGCGGACCTGAGCGACGAGAACCTCTTCGTCATCTCCAAGTTCATCAAGGAGGAGAAGTACGTCCAGGGCCAGAAGATCTTCGCCGAGGCGGACGAGAGCGACGCGCTCTATCTCATCGAGAAGGGCGAGGTCCACCTGAGCAAGGCGACGCCCTTCGGCGACCAGATCCTCGCCATCACGCGCCGCGGGGAGTTCTTCGGGGAGATGAACTTCATCGACCCGGCCCAGCGCAGCGCGGACGCCGTGGCCCACACCGACTGCGCGCTCTTCATCCTCCACATGGGCGAGCTCCGGGGCTTCTTCGACACGCACAAAGACGTCGCCGTCCACTTCTACTGGCACTTCTGGCGTTCCCTCAGCCACCGGACGCGCGAGGCCAACAACATGCTCCGCACCTTCTTCAGCGACGCGGAGTCGGGCCCGAAACAGCCGCTGTCCCAGCAGGAGGCCAGCCTGAGCAAGGCCATCTCCATCGACCTCGACCACAAGCTCAAGGTCCTGCAGGAGCGCGGCCTCTCCGCCCGCGAGCTGAGGCTGCTCGCGGCCTTCTCGGGGGAGGAGCTCTACAACCGGGACGAGATCATCTTCCGCGAGGGCGCCAAGGGCGAGAAGCTCTACATCATCCTCGACGGGAAGGTGCGCATCAGCAAGCACATCCCCGGCGTGGGCGAGGAGGCGCTCGCCATCCTGGAGAAGGGCGACTTCTTCGGCGAGATGGCCCTCGTGGACAACGAGCCGCGCTCGGCCGACGCCAAGGCGCACGTGAACGGCACCACGGTCCTCACGATCTCGCACTCGGTGCTCAACGAGATCCTCTCCGTGGACGTGGAGTCCGCCTACCAGTTCCTCTCCATCCTGTGCCGCATCCTCACCCAGCGCCTGAGGGAGATCAACCTCAAGATCATCCAGTGGCGGCTCATGGCGGGCGGCTTCTAAAGGGATAGAGCCGGAGAGCCGGGGAGCTGGGGAGCTGGAGAGAGAGGCACCCGCGATGCAACTGTACTGGGCCCGTGACGTCCGCGAGGCGGACCGGATCGCCATCGAGGAGATGGGCATCCCCTCGCTCGCGCTCATGGAGAACGCGGCGCGGGCGGTGGTGCGCGAGCTCGTGCGCCTCCTCCCCGACCCCCTCGCGGGCCGCGTGACCGTGGTGTGCGGTAAGGGGAACAACGGCGGCGACGGCATGGCCGTGGCCCGGCTCCTCCGGGGCGCGGGCTACGTGCCCGAGGTCCTCCTCCTCGCCGACCCGTCGGCCCTCTCGGGGGACGCGAAGGCGCAGTACGAGAGGCTCGATGGTGCCGTTCCCGTGCACCTCCTCTTCCGGGAATCGGACCTCGACGAGCTCGCCCGGAACCTCTCCGAGGCCGACCTCGTGGTGGACTGCCTCCTGGGGACCGGTCTCGGGGGCCCGGTCCGCGGCCTTTTCGCGAGGGCCATCGCGGCCATCAACGCCAGCGGGGCTTTCGTGGTCGCCGTGGACATCCCCTCGGGGCTCTCCGGAGACGCGCTCCTCCCCGACGACGACGCGGTCTGCGCCGACCTGACCCTCACGCTCGCCCTGGCCAAGCCCATCCTCTACACGCCAGAGGCCGCGTCCCTCTGCGGGGAAGTGCGGCTGCTGGACATCGGCATCCCTCCCGCGGCCTCCGGGCGCCTCCCCGTCGCGGGCGAGCTCCTCGAGGCGTCGTGGGCGGCACCCTTCTTCGGCGCGCGAAGGCCCACCGCCCACAAGGGCGACCTGGGGCGCCTCCTCCTCGTCGCCGGCGGCCTCGGCAAGTCGGGCGCGGCGGTCCTCGCCGCGCGGGGCGCCCTCCGCGCGGGCGCGGGCCTCGTCACCGTGGCGTGCCCCGCCTCGAGCCAGCCCATCATCGCAGCCGCCCTCCCCGAGGCCATGACGCTGCCCCTCCCCGAAACGGCCGAGGGCACGCTGAGCATGGACGCCCTCATCCCCCTCCTGAAGACCCTCAAGGAGGTTGACGCCGCGGGGATGGGCCCGGGGATCGGCCCGATTCCCGAGACCTCCGCGCTCTGCCGCGAGCTCTACGGGCAATGCCCGGTCCCGATGGTCGTGGACGCCGACGCCCTCAACGCCTTCGCGGGCCAGCAGGGGGGCCTCGCCGAGCACGCCGCCGCCCGGGTGCTCACGCCCCACCCCGGCGAGATGGCCCGCGTCGTGGGGGGTAACGCGGCCTCGGTGCTCGCCTCCCGTTACACGCTCGTTCCGCAGTGGGCCGAGACGTGGGGCGCGACGGTCCTGATGAAGGGCAGCCGCACCCTCGTCGCCGCCCCCGGGAAGCCTTGGCGGATGAACGCCTCGGGCGGGCCGCACATGGCCGGCCCCGGCTTCGGCGACGTCCTCACGGGCGTCATCGCGGCGCTCCTGGGCCGCGGTCTCAGGGACGCGGACGCGGCCTCTCTCGGCGCGTGGTGGCACGGTGCCGCCGCGGACCTGGCGGCGGAGGACCTCGGCGGGTACGGCCTCCTGGCCTCCGAGTGCGCCGACGCCCTCCCCCTCATCGAAGGGGAGATGCGCTGCCCATGAGGGTGCGACTCCACAGCCTCCGCTCCACCGCGTCCCTCGCGAGGCGCGTGGCGGAGAAGCTCACGGGCCAGGAGGTCCTCCTCCTCACGGGCGACCTCGGCGCGGGCAAGACCACCTTCGTGCGGTCGCTCGCGGAGGCCCTCGGCATCGATCCCGACTGGGTCTCGAGTCCCTCCTTCACGCTCGTCCAGCGCTACCCGGCGGGCTCCCGCGGCATGGCCATCTCCCACGTGGACCTCTACCGGATCGCCCGGGCGGGCGACCTCGAGAGCCTCGGCTTGGACGACCTGCTCGCCTCCGAAGATCTCGTGATCGTGGAATGGCCCGAACCCGCGGGGGACCTCTGGGAACGCTCGGGGCGCGCCCTCGTCCGCATCGCGTTCACGCGCGACGAGAAGGGCAAACGCCAAGCCAGCGTCGAGGGCGTCTCGATCTGAACAGGTCCGGTTTGTTCTTCAGCTGAGAGAGACCCCGAGCAGCCTCCCCAGCAAATTCGTCACCACCGCCACCATCGCCCCGATCCCCAGCAT
>JBBIUU010000056.1:0-4167 GCA_037440125.1 Acidobacteriota bacterium | reverse complement strand
GCCGTGCCGGGGTTGCTCACGATGGAGGAGGCGAGCTGGGCCGCGGCCTCCTTGGGGATCCCCTTGGCGCGGTAGATGAGCTCGAGCTCGGCCATCTCCTCCTCGGGAGAATCGCGGAGCTCCTCCTCCTCCTTGCCGAGCTCCCGCTCGAAGAGCTCGCGCTGGGAGCGCACCGAGACGTACTCCCCGGCGCCCATGGAGAAGGCCCCCGCGAGCATCCCCGCCACGCCGGCGATGAGGATGTTCTTCGTGTCCTGGCTCGCGCCGGCCACGCCCATGATGAGGGAGAAGTTGGAGACCAGGCCGTCGTTGACGCCGAAGACCGCGGCGCGCAACGACCCGCCCGTGTCGCGGCGGTGCCACGCCTCGCCGTTCAGGATCGACGGACCGCCGCCGTCCATGCTCGCGAAAACCTTCGAGTGGACCTGCTCCTGCCGGTCCATGCCGAGCGCTTTCGCGTCGGCCTGCCGAGCGTAGCCTCCGTCGGCGTTCTTCTCGATCCCCTGGAGGATGGGCACCACGCTCCGGGGCCCGAAGGCGCGCGCCGCGACGCCGAGGAGCCTCGCCTTCAGGCTCCGCCGGAGGGGGGCCGGCGTCACGCCCGCGGCCTCGAGCTTCCCGATCCACACCGCGGCGTGCTTGCGCTCCACCTCGGCCAGCTCGCGGAAGATGGAGGCCCGCTCGTCGTCCTTCTCGGCGGCGGCCAGGCTCTCGTAGAGGCCCGCGGCCTCGAGCTCGTCCTTCAGGTTGGCCTGGAAGCGCGCGATGTCCTCGCGGGAGACTTTCTCGACCTTGGCGTCATCCCCTCGTTCCGTCACGGTGTCCTCCCCATGCAGATTTCGAGTTTACATCCGCAGGTGTGCGGCACCCAACGACGGATCGAGTTTCCGCAGGGTTGAATCAGTACGCCCGGCCCTTGCCCTCGGCGGGCCAGATCTGGACGAACTTGTCGCTCTCGGAATCGGCGAGGTAGACCGCCTTGAAGTCCTGCTGGACGAGGTAGGTCTTGTAGGCCTCGAGGCGATCGGGGCTCATGTAGCTGACGTAGATCCAGTAGTAGTAGGCGTGCCAGCGGTAGTCCGGGTCGTTCTTCGTGTGGTTCGGCTCGGGCGCCGCCTGGACGGTCACCGAGAGCTTGATCTTCTTGCCGCCCGAGGCGAGCTGGGCCTTCTCCTGCCGGATGGCCGGCACGTTGTTCATGAGGCAGGTCGTCACCTTGTTCACCGTGGCCTCGCTCAACGTCCGGTCCACGGACCCGAACTCGTCCCGGTCGTCAAAGCCACCGAAGAGGCACCCCGACACCAGGAACCCCACTACCAACAGCCCCGCCGCCGACGCCCACGTCCTGTTCATCGCCGCCCCCTTCCCGTGAGGACTCGCGCCCCTTCCCGATGGAAGACCCGATGCGACGAGAAGAGAGTAGCACACAGGACCGGCGGTGGCCGATGTCGCATCGGCCCTTCGCGAGATCTCCCGCGGGTGTACCATCACCTCAGGGGAAACTCACCGATCCGATCTGACACCTGTGTGGCCTGGAGAGGGGGTCGCCATGAACATCGGTCTCGCTTGGGGGATGGTCGCTTTTTCGTCCACGCTCGCCGCGATGGGCCTCGCCGCCCAGGAGCGCCCCGTGAGGCCTCTGACCCACGAGGACAAGGCCGGACGCGAGGCGTGGCTGATGAAAAGGAGCCTCGCCCCAACGGGGCGCCTGCCCCTCGAGACCCTGCGGAGGACGGCCGAGGCCCGCGCCCTCTGCGCCGTGCCCGAGGCGGCTGCCGCGGACGCGACGTGGGAACCCATCGGACCGGCGCCCGTGGTGAACGGCACCATGGTGGGCGGCGGCCCCGTCACCTACGCGGGGCGCGCCCTCGCCGTGGCCCTGGACCCGACCTCGAACACGACGCTCCTGATGGGGGCGGCCTCGGGCGGCCTCTGGCGCTCCACCGACACGGGGAGCACCTGGACCGCCGTGGGCGACAACCTCCCCTCGATGGCGATCAAGGTCATCCGCTTCGCGCCGGGCAACCCCTCCGTCGTGTACGCGGGCTCGGGCGAGCCCCACTCCAAGACGAGCATCTGGGGCATGGGGGTCTTCAAGTCCACCGACGGCGGCAGGACGTGGTCGGCCCTCCCGCCGAACGGCCCGGGGTGGGACTTCCGCTTCCTCGCCGTGAGCGGCCTCCAGGTCCACCCGCAGGATGCGAACACGCTCTGGATTACGACCGCGAACGTCCTGCCCGACCGGGTCGACGCCTTCCACCCACCGCCCGCCACGGCGGTCCCGGGCGTCTTCAAATCCTCCGACGGAGGCCGGACCTGGCGCAGGGTCCTCGTCGCCACCGACTACCGGCCCTACGACTACCCGGCCTATGACCCCTACCTCGCCTCGGGGACGGGCTTCATGGACCTCGAGCTCTACCGGGCCGACCCCCGCGTCCTCTTCGCCGTGGAGCGCTCGGGGGGGATCCACCGCACGCTCGACGGCGGCGAGACCTGGACCCTCGTCACGCCCGTCAAGAACCCCGGCGGCGGGGCCGCCTGCGGGCCCGACTTCCCCGCGCCCGTGGCGACCTTCAGCGCCTACAGCGAGAGCACCGGGACCTTCACCCCGTACCCGGTCCTGAAGCGCGCGCGCACCATCCCCGAGTTCAACCGCATCGAGCTCGGCATCGGCCAGGCCGGCGGCGCCATGTCCGCCGACTGGCGCACGGCGGTCCTCTACGCGGGCTACGGCGCGGTCCTCCAGCTCGACGCCGACGGCGACGGCATCTTCGACCCCGATACGGACCTCACGAACCCCACGGCGCTCATCTTCAAATCCTCCGACGGCGGTCAGACGTGGGCCTGGCTCGGGGACTGGTACCTGAACGGCGTGCCCCTCTACTGCGACGTGGACACGAACGGTTACGAGAACGCGCTCTACGACAACACCGTGGAGGTGAACCCCCTCGACCCCAACGACGTGGTGGTGGCCGGCAACGCCAACTACGCCCCGTACTGGCCCGACCCCATCTCACAGCCCGTGCGCCTCCTCGAGCCCCCGTGGATGGGGACGGTCTTCCGCTCCACGGACGGGGGCCACTCGTGGGTGGACACGACCCCCGCATGCGAGGCCTACGTGCCCGACACGACCCACCCGCCCATCAACGGCCTCCCTCTCTACCGGTGCGCGAGGCAGTCGCCCACGAAGGTCACGCACCCCGACACGCACTGCACGTTCTTCGACGGAGCCAACGGGCGATTCTTCGTCACGAACGACGGGGGCATCTATGAGTGCGCGATCACCGGTGATGGCACGGACCCGCTCCGCGACTACCGCTGGCGCGACCTCAACGGCGACACCGCCACCCTCCAGGTCTTCCAGTTCGGCTCCCACCCCACGGACCCCAGCCAGGTCGTCATCGGGATGCAGGACAACTCCAACGCCCACTGGAACGGCGCGGCGTGGGACGCCTGGGACTGGAACGGGAGCGACGGCACCGTGGCGTGCTACGACCCCAAGGAGCCCAGCCACGTCTACATCGGGTGGCAGTACTCGCTGGCGCGCAGCGACACGGGAGGCGGCCCTACGGACGAGGGCTGGACCTTGCTGTTCTCGGGCACCATCGGGAACGACGACACCTTCCCGTTCGTCGTCATCTTCGCCATCGACCCCGTCAAGACGAACGTGGTCTACGTGGGGAGCCTCACGGGCGTGTACCGCTCGGAGGACCGCGGCGACCACTGGTCCGGGCGCCTCAACGTCAACCCGCTCGACGGGGAGGTGACCGCCCTCGCGGTCTCTCCTGCCAACCCGCGCTTCGTCTGGGCCGGGACGAGCACGGGGCACGTCTACCTGTACGACACGAAGAAGGGTCAGCTCGCCGACACGTCCGGGAACTTCCTCCCCAACCGGTGGGTGAGCGCCATCGTCCCCTCCGCCAAGAACCCCGACAAGGCGGTCCTCGCCTTCAGCGGCTACGACGCCAGCTCGTCGGACGTGATCGAGGGCGGGAACGGCCTCGTGGGCCGCGTCTTCAAGACCACCGACCGGGGGGGCACCTGGAAGGACATCAGCGGCAACCTGACGCAGGCCAACGGGCTCGACATCCCCGCCTCGGCCCTCGCGCAAGACCCCAAGAACGAAGCCCACCTGTGGCTCGGCACCGACTTCGGCGTCTTCGCCAC
>JBBIUU010000055.1:6197-18391 GCA_037440125.1 Acidobacteriota bacterium | reverse complement strand
GCGCGACCACCTCAAAGGCCTTCTCTCCGCTCGCGAAGAGGGCGTCGGCGCGGCTCAGCTCGAGGAGGGACTCGGCGGTCCGCTCGAGGCGCTGGAGGTCCTCGAGGGCCTCCTGAAGCGCGCCCGCATAGTCCTCCGCGGTGCGCGACGCCAGGAGGGAGGTCTGCAGCGTGGACTTCACCAGGGTCAACGGCGTCCTGAGTTCGTGGGCGGCCTCGGCGGTGAAGCGCCGCTCGAGCTGGACGAGGCCCCAGAGGCGGTCGAGGAGCGCGTTGATCTCGCGGGCGAGGGGCCTCAGCTCGGCGGGCACCTCGCGCTCGTCGAGACGCTCGCCGCCATCCGGTCCGGGCACGGCGGCGAGACGCCCCATCATCCGCCGGATGGGGCTCAGTCCGGTCCGGATGGCCAGCCAGAGGAGGAGCGCCGTCAGCCCCACGAGCAGGGTGCCCACCGCGATCGCCTTCCGCCTGTGGGCGAGGTCCTCTGCCTCGAGCGCCGCGAGGGGCCTGGCGAGGACCACCTCCACGAGGGGCCCCGTGGCCTCCTCCTCGTCCTGGACCCGGCGAACGACCCGCGAGGTCTGGATGACCCTCGTCGGACCGCCGCGCAGCGGCACGGTGCGCACGACCTCGAGGGCGGGCTGTGCGTAGGCCGTGAGGCCCGTGGCCCCGAACCAGCCCGCGGGAGACTCCCACAGGACGGCGCCCTTCTCGTCGAGGAGGCAGCCCTCGGTGTCGCCGCCCAGGACGCGCGCGTTGAGGCCTTCGTCAAATCGGACCGTCCCGGCGAGATCGAGCCGCACGCCGCTGAGCACGGTCTGGCTCTGGAGGCGGAGCCGATCGTCGAAGGCGGCCCGCTCCCGCCGCTCGCCCCCTCGGACGAGCCAGACGCCGAAGAGCGCGAGGATGGCGCACTCCACCGGCAGGGTCAGGAGGAGCAGGCGCGCGAAGAGCGACGGCGGACGGCCCCTCATGTCTCGGGAGCCTCCGACAGGCGGTACCCCGCACCCCTCACGGTGTGCAGGAGGCGCGGCTCGCCGCCCGCCTCGAGCTTGCTGCGGAGGGACCAGACGTAGTGCTCGACCACGTTGGAGAATTTCTCCCAGTTGTAGTCGTAGAGGTGCTCGAGGATCTCGCTCTTGGAGATCACGGCCCCGGGCCGGTAGGCGAGGTACTCGAGAAGGCGGTACTCGAGGGCGGGGAGGTCCAGCGCGCGGGCTCCGCGCCTCACCGCATGGGTGCGCGTATCGAGGGAGAGATCCGCCACGCGCAGGACGGGCGCGGGGTGCTCCTGGCTCCGCCGCACGAGCGCCTTGCACCTCGCGAGCAACTCCCCCGTGTCGTAGGGTTTGACGAGGTAGTCGTCGCAGCCGTAGTCGAGCCCGCGGACGATCTCCTCCTTCCCGCCGAGCGCCGTCAGGACGAGCACCGGAATGCGGCTCCCCGAAGCGCGCATGCGCTGGAGCACCTCCAGGCCATCCATCCCGGGAAGCATGCGGTCGAGGAGGAGGAGGTCGTAGGGTTCGCCCGAGCCCAGGCGCTCCCACGCCTCCCGGCCGTCGCCGAGGACGTCCGCCGCGAAAGACGGAAGCGTCTCCAGCGCCCGCTGGAGGTTTCTCGCGATCCGGCTCTCATCCTCGACGATCAGGGCGCGCATGCTCCGTTCCTGTCGGAAGCTACCGAACACGACTATATTAGGGCAATTTCCCGGTCGCCATAGGCCTGCATGCGGACTAGTCCTCCCGCTTTTTCAGGAGGACCGCGTCCTGGCGCGAGTTCATCCCCCTCTCCCGATACGCGAGGAGTTCGAACGGGCCGCACCAGACCCGCTCGACATAGTCCCGTGTGTGGAAGGTCGCTTGGTAGAAATCCGGCAGGCCATCGAGTTTCACGGCGCCCCGCTGTGCGACCTGGCTGCAGATGCCCTGGGAAGCCAGGACAGCTTCGCCACCCTTCTTGACCAGTGGTTCGTAGGCGCTGCCGTGTACAGATGCCAGGAGAACTCCCCCCGGTCTGAGAACGCGCGCCAACTCTCGGAGCCACAGGTCTTGGAACTGTTCATCGAGATGGGTGAACACCGACACCGCGAAGATGAAATCGAAGCTGTCCGTGTCATATCGAAGCGGGGGCACGGCCCCGTTCACCTCCCACGTCGCCAGGGGAAGGTTCTTTCGGCACCACTCGACGGCCTGGGCATCAATGTCCGTCCCCCAGAACTTGCACGTCGGTGCCGCTTTCGGGGCGATGAACCGGAGCACGCGACCACAACCGCATCCGAAGTCGAGGACGCGCTCAAAGTCGGTTAGGGATCGCCCACTGCCTTCAAGGATCGCCTCGATGTCTCGAGCACAGTGTCTCCCAACGCGAAGGAACCCTTCGGGCCTGACCGACCCGTGGACCCTGTACCTCAAGGGCGGTGAGGGGAGCGGATATCCGTCATTCGGGTCCGAGGTGGGCGATTCTGAACCCACGAGCACGCCAATCCGGTACTTCAGATCGAGCCAGTAGGAATACGGGTAGTGAACGAGCGATCTCAAGCCATCCCCCTTTCGAATGTCGGAGAATCGGCGCGTCAGAATCTGAACGCGATCCCCGCCTGGGCGGCCCAGATGGGAGAGAACTCCCACCCGCTGACGCGGTGGCATGTGACCTGCACGGACAGGCCCAAGGATTTGGAGAAGTACCAGCGGTAGCCGAGGGCGACGCCGACGACCCACTCGTTGTCGCGCAGGTGCTCGGTACGTTGGTAGCTATACCAGGGCCACTCGAAGGTCGTCGTCACCGACTCGCTGCCGATCGTGTGCCCCAGGTTGAGCTGGGCGAAGAGCTCCTGGTTCGCGGCGGGGCACCACGTGAACTCGGGCCCGACCTCGAGGATGTTCACGGGGGCCGTCCCCTCCCCTCCTCCGTAAGGCTGAGCCCCGTAGTACTGGGTGAGGGTGAAATCCTGGCTCGTGCCCAGATAGGCGAAGTGGACCCCCACGAACCGCGTCATGGGGAATCCGCCCTCGACGCTGCCGATGAAGCCCGTCTTCACCTCGCGTTCCCGGACGAGCCATGGGTAGGGCACCTCGCGATCGCTGGGCGTCGTCAGCGTGCTACCCGCCATCAGGGACAGGTAGGGCCGGGGGATGGGCGTCTGCGCGGCCGCGCCGATCGTGGCGATGGCCGCCAGGCCGATCAGGAGCGACGTCTTCATGGGGTTCACCTCCTCTCGGGACGGGGCCCCGCACGGGGAAGCGCGGAGGCCCGTTGTCGGGGAGTCTGGGCCGTCCGACATGAAGCCAAGCTGAAGTTCACGGCGCACACGGGGGAAGACTGAGCCCCGGCGTGGTATTCTCTGTGCCCTTGATGCGGGCAGCCCCATTCGGACGGCTCGCGTCGCAGGAGGTCGCCGTGAAGACCCTGCTTACGCTCCTCGTTTCGCTCGTCGTCCTCTGCTTCGGCGCCGCGGCCTTCGCGCAGGCCGCGCCCGCCCAGCCGCCGCCGGACCCCGGGGCCCTGGCAGCAGTGGCGAAGGCCTGGTCCTTGCCCGCGCCGGCTCCCGGCGCCCCGGCCTTCTGGCCCGGGGCGAGGCTGGCCGACGCGGCGGCGGCGACGTTCCTGTGGAAGAGCGGCGGCCCTCCGCCCACGGAGGGTTGGAAGCTGCACCAGTCCGAGAAGACCTGGGAGGCGGCCGCACGGAAGGCCGGCGTGGCCGTGGACGACCTCCTCGCGTCCTACCGGAGCAAGGTCGGCGAGAAGGACCGGCGGATGCTCACGGCCGAGGGCGGTGAGTGGACGGTGCTGGCCGAGCTCAAGACCCTCGAGCGCCTCACGGGGCGCAACCTGCGGACCCTGGCCGCGGAGATGTCCGACCGGGGGTTCGAAGGGATGCTCGCCCGGTCCGCTCCGGCCGGCGGCGAGGCGACGCGCCGGTCCGCCGAAGCGCCGGACCCCGGCGGGGCTCCCGAACCGCCGGGGGGAGTCTCCATGAACCCCCTCCAGCCGGAGCTCGAAAAGGCCCCCCAGGACAACGGGATGATCGGGGACTCCGGCGAGGTCAAGAGGTGACCCAGCCCTGGAGTTACTCTGCGGCGCAAACTACTTGACAGCATCGGTCCGGCCGGCTAGACTCCCCCCATGGGCGACGTGACGCGGTTCCCTTCGAGGCGCGACGACGAGGCGACTTCCCTCGGGGAGCGCGCGGCGGAGAACCTCGCCTACGTCCGCGAGACCCTCGAACGGAGCGCGTCCTTCACGGCGGTCCCGGGGATCGGCGGAATCCTCATGGGCGCCTTCGCGCTCGTCGCCGCCTGGGTCGCCTCGAATCAGGATGCCCCGGGGCGATGGCTCCTCGCCTGGCTCGCCTGCGCGGCGCTGGCGTTCCCGGTGGGCCTCGTGGCCATGGCGCTCAAAGGCCGCGCGACGGGGCATTCGCTCTTGCGCGGACCGGGCCGGCGCTTCGCCCTGAGCTTCCTGCCTCCCGTGGCCGTCGGGGCCTGTCTCACCGCGGTCCTCGCGGGGCGGGGCACGACGGGCCTCCTCCCTGGCCTTTGGCTCCTGTGCTACGGGGCCGCCATCGTCACGGCCGGGGCTTTCTCGGTGAAGGTGGTGCCTGCGACGGGGGTTCTCTTCATGACCCTCGGCGGCGCGTCCTTCCTCGCTCCTCCGACCTGGGGCGACGCGTTCATGGCGGCAGGGTTCGGCATCCTCCACATCGTCTCGGGATGCATCGTCGCGAGGAGGTACGGTGGCTAGATCGTCGCATGCCGAGAAGCGGGAGGCCGAGCGCGGCGAGCCGGCCGCGAAGGGCCCCCACAGGGTGCTCCACGGCGACCCCGCCGCCGAGCCCCTCGAGCTCGACGCCCTCGTCCACGAGCGCCTCCGGCTGGGCATCCTCTGCGCTCTGGCCGTCGGCGACTCCCTGAGCTTCAACGAGCTCAAGGCCCGGCTCGGCGCCACGCCAGGAAACCTGAGCGTCCACGCGCGCAAGCTCGAGGAAGCCGGGCTCGTGTCCTGCCGGAAGTCCTTCGAGGGCCGGATGCCGCGCACCGATTTCCGCATCACGGCCAGAGGGCGCAAGGCCCTCGAGCGCTACCTCGCCCACATGGAGGCCCTCGTCGCCGCCATGAAGCAGCCGTGATCTCTTTTTTTGCCTCGCTGATTTGTCCCGCCAAGTACTTTGAAAGGATGCGCCCTTGAGGAGAGTGGACGTCGCCGTGGTGGGAGCCGGCCTCGCGGGAGTCGAGTGCGCGCGGGGGCTTGCCTCGCGCGGGCTCGCCGTGGCCCTCTTGGATCGCCGCCACAGGCTCGACCGCGGCGTGCGCACAACCGGCATCTTCGTGCGGCGGACGCTGGAGGACTTCGCGCTCCCCGAGGATTGCCTTGGTCCCCCCGTGCGACGCACCGTCCTGTACTCCCCGTCGAAGGCGGCCCTGGCCCTGGAGAGCCCGGAGGACGAATTTCGCGTGGGACGGATGGCGCGCCTCTACGCCCGGCGTCTGGATGCCTGCGGGCGCGCGGGAGTCCTGTGGCTTCCGGGGGCGCGCTACCTCCGGTGCGAGCCGTCGCGGGGCGGGTCGCTCGTTCTCTTCGAGCGCAGGGGCAGGGCGGAGTCCCTCCGCGCGCGGTTCCTCGTGGGGGCCGACGGCGCGGGCTCCCCCGTGGCCGCGGACCTGGGCCTGGACCGCAACCGCCGGTTCCTCCTCGGCCTCGAGGAGGTCTACGAGGGGTGCACCCTCGGCGAGCCCGCGTTCCGCTGTTTCCTCGATCCCCGCGTGGCGCCGGGGTACATCGCGTGGGTCGTGGACGACGGCGAGGCGGTGCACCTCGGGACAGCAGGCTCGACCCGCGGGTTCGAGCCGCAGGCGGCGCTGGAGCGGTTCAAGGGGTCCCTTCCGGAAGGGCTCCTCCCCGCCGGGCCGATCACGGAGCGCCGGGGCGGACGCATCCCCTCGGGGGGCGTCCTGCCGCGCATCGGCTGCCCGAGAGGGCTCCTCGTGGGCGACGCCGCAGGGGCCGTGTCGCCCCTCACCGCGGGAGGCCTCGACGCGTGCCTCAGGCTATCGGCGTTCGCCGTGGAAGTGGCCGCCGGGTACCTCGCGAACGGGGACCCCGCGGCGCTGGAACCTTATTCGGGGGTGAGGTTCCGCGCGAGGTTCGCCTCCCGCCTCTTCATGCGCCGGCTCCTCGAGGCCTTCGGCTCGCCGCTTCTGATGGAGGCCGCCCACGCGGCACTCCGGACGCCGCCCGGGCGCCTCCTCGCCCGGCACGTATTCTTCGGACGGGGGTCCTTCCCCCTGCCTGCGCCAGCGGCGGAGCCGGGCTTCACCAGCTGAAGGTCGTTGTGGCCGTTCCCCCGTCGGGGTTGTCGAAGCGAAAAGTCGTCGAGACGCCTTTGGGCACGGCGGTCTTGAGGGCCTTGCCTCCGCCGAGCGTGAGCCGGGTCGTCCCGCTCTGCGTCACGGTGGTCCACTGCGTTCCGTTGATGGTGACCTTCACACCGCTCTGCAGGTTGGACCCCGCAACCTGAATGCGGAAGGGAGACCCGAGCTTCTTCATGGCGTCCACCTGCGGTGGGACCAAGGGCTGCACGCTCGTCGTGGCATCCGGAGCCCCCGGAGGGTCTTCGAGGTTGCCGGCGACATCGGTGGCCACGGAGTAGAACGCGTAGGTGTGGTTCATGGCGCCCTGGAAGATCCCCGAGGTGGCCGATGTGCCGGAGATCCACGGCGCGAAGGCGCCGCCGTCGGTGGAAGCGAAAATCGAGTAGGTGGCGATGCCCGAGCCCTGGTCGGCCCCGCTCCAGGTCACCGGGAAACCGGCCGTGTGGGTCACGGAGGGCAGGGCCTGGACCGCGCTCGAGGGCTTGGACGCATCCACCGTGTTCGTCCAGGTGGGCGTGTCCATGGGCGCGTTGGTGTCGAAGATGATGGTGGCCTTGTTGGAGATCGCCGTGTTCACCGCGAGAGCCCCCTTGGGCGCCACGGTGAAGAGGACGCTCGCCTGGCCTTCGGGGGAGTGCACGTCGGGAGGCAGGAACCCGGAGAGGGGGTCCTCCGTGAGCTGCATGGTCGCGGGGTCGAGGGAGGTGAAGATCCACGTCGCCGTCTTGGTGGAGACGTCGAGCCCCGCCTGAACGCGCAGGATGAGGTCCATGTCGGGCCGGAGGTCCACGTCGCCGGTCCATGCCCGGAGGCCCGGAGGCGGCGTCACGGTCCACTTCCCGAAGGCGATGGTGCCGAGGGTGAAGGTGGAGAGGTCCATGGTGGCGTCGTCGAGGGGGTCGGTGACGGTCACCACCTGGGCGGGAGCCGTGGCCTCGCGCTTGTTTTCGAAGAAGACGGCGTAGCGGAGGGGCTCGCGGGCCTGGATGAAGCGGCCCGCGCCGGCGCCCGTGGCCCCCACCTTGTCGTTCGGGTCGCCCGAGACGACGACGGACCCGTTGAGCAAGGCGTGGTAGAGGTCCGTGAACGGGCCCGCGCAGTTGGAGAGCACGTCGGCCGCGCCGAGCGCCGCGCCCACCGCGTTGGCGATCTGCCCGACGAGGGGGACGAAGCCCGCGCCGCAGTCGCCCAGCGCGCTCGTGTAGCCGGCGGCGAGCTGGAAGTAGGAGCTGGGCGAGGCCTGGGAGTCGGTGGCGGCCATGTTCGTCACCGTGATCACGTTGCTGAGGAGGAAGCTGTTGATGCTCGTGATGCAGTTGGCAGGCGGGAACACGATCCCGGCGATGTTCAGGGCCTCGCCGGCGATGGCGAACCCGCAGTTGGACCAGTCCTGCCAGGAGGCGTCCTCCTGAAGAGCCCCGGCCTGGAGATCCGAGGCGCGGAGCATGGGGGCCTTGAGGTGAACCTCGAGGGTGAAGGGCTGGTGCGCGTACTGCGGATCGTCGGACGCCGTGAGGCGCAGGGGGATGGTGCCGGTCACGCCCGCTCCCATCCGGGGAAGGATGAGGGGGACCACCGTCGAGGTGCTCGTCTGGTAAGAGATGGGAACCTGGCCGTAGTCGAAGTCCGGGTAGCCCGGAAACTGCGGAGGCGTCGCGATGGGCGTGAGGATCTCCACGGAGATCCACTTGGGGACGACGATGAAGAGGGGCACGGCGTAGGCGTCCTGGTTCCCGTCGTTGCCGTAGGTCACGTAGTAGGTCTGCGGGCGGCCGCCCCTGATCACGGCCCGTCCCTGGACGTCGACCCAGAGGTCGGGCGGGCGCGAGACCTCGACCGTGAACGCGCCGGCGAGGGTGACGGGCGCCGAGCCCGGGTTGGCCACCACCACGTCGTAGGCGCCCGGCGCCATGCCGGTGAGATCGAAGGTCGCCTGCAGGCCCAGGCCGCAGGGGTCCACTCCCGAAGCGAGGGCCGTGATGTCGGGCAGCCCGCTCCTGCGGAGGAGGACCGATGCACCGGTGACGAGTCCCGATCCTTCAAGGTGGATCGAGGCCCGGCCGCCGTTGCCGCCCCGCGAGGGGACCACCCCAGAGAGGGTCGCCCCCGAGGCGACCAGGACGGAGGCGCGGACCGACTTGAGATGGAGGTAGGCGGAACTCGGCGCCCACACCCCGACCCGCACCTTCCCCGCGAACCCGATCTCCTCGGGTCCCAGGCAGACGGTGAAGCTGGTCTGGTGCTCGGCGGCGTCGTTGTCGTTCCATCCGGTGACGGTGGTCCAGGCGTCCCGGCCCCAGTCGTAGAGGTCCAGCGTCTTCCACCCTTTGCTGGCGGAGTCATCGAGCCAGTCGAGCGTGATGCTCAGCGACTGACCGGGGGACGCGGGACCGACGTCGAACCACGCACGTCCCTCGTCGGCCCACCCGCCGATGCGGATGGCCTGCCCCGGAAAGCGCTCGTCGCTGCAGCTCGTGTTGCGCACCGCACCCTGGGCCTGAACGCCGGGCACCGTCTGACCCGGCGCGGCGAAGGGCGGCACGGTGGCGCACGAGCCCGCCATGGTGGTGCCGATCTGGATCGAGCCGCTCTGGATGGCCGTCAGGCCGTCCCCCGCGACGTGGAGGGTCCAGGTGTACGTGCCCACGGAGGCGTAGTAGTGGCTGGCGGCCTGCGATGCGGAGTGGGGAGTGCCATCGCCGAAATCCCAATCGAAGGAGATGCCGGGCGCGCAGTAGAGCTGACCGGGCAGCGCCGTGAAGGCCACGGGCGTGGCGTAGGCGGCCACTGCGGGAACGGCCGCGCCCGTGATGAGGGAGCAAGCCCCGGTGTTCGAGAAGGCCCAGGAGAGGACGTCGTGCGTCTCCCAGGCTCCACCCGTGGAGGCCGTGAAGCCGACCCACGCTTTTCCGGAGTCGAGGCTCAGACGCGTCGTAAGGTCGAGGGGGACCGTGAGTACGGGGGTGGTCAGATCGTCGAGAAAGACCCTCAGGGTCCCGGGCACGTAGGCGACCTTCGCCAAGTGGATGGAACCGTCTGAGAGGTTGGGGATGGCAGAGGTGGCGCCCAGGGAAGCCGAGTGGTTCGAGGTGTTGGGTGATGTCCCCAGCGTGTTCACGCTGATGTGGTTGCCGTCGCCCTCCCAGTAGTTGGCCCAAGTGTCGAACTCCACCGCCACGCTGTCGGAGATGCCCTCGTAGCCGATGCCGTACCCCAATCCGCCGATGGCGTCGGGGGCCGAGTTCTGGACGAGGAACGCGAACCCGTCCGCGCCCCCGTTCCCAGGAGAGAGCATCTGGAAGGCGAAGACCGTCTCGAATCCCTCGGCCACCGAGGGCTTGTCGGTGCACCACGCCGCGCCCACACGGTCCCCCTGTGAGGGGTTCAGGCGAAGGGTGCTCCCCACGAAGGCCGCGTCGCCCACGAGGCTCAGGCCCTGGGCGCCCGAGAAGCCGGGGTAGGTGCACCCCTGCTGGGCCAGGGCGGCACCCGAGGGGATGAGCACGGCGGCCAGAAGGATGGCGGAGAACAGGTTGCACTTGATCATGCCCACCTCCTCGAAAGGGAGACGTCCGCACCCGTTGGAAATCCAGCTGAGTATACAGCACAACTGGGGCCGCGGGGAGATTCCTCCTCGCGTGATAAAATCCCTCCCTTCCTTTGGGGGTTCTCATGAGACTCGCCGTCCTCCTTCTCCTCCTGGCTCTCGCCTGCCCCGCCCTCGCCGCCGCCCCTCAGAACGGGTCCTTCGACCCCCTGCCCGGCGCGCAGAGGACGCTCTACAAATTCGACCTCGTCAAGATGTACGCCGACCAGGCGGCTTGGGACGCGGACGCCGCCAAGGTGCGCGCGCTGGCCGCAGAGCTGGAGAGCCTCCGGGGCAAGCTCCTCGCCTCCCCCGGGAACCTCCTCGCCGCGATGGAGATCCAGAGCAAGGCCGAGGACGTCATCACCAAGCTCTACGCCTACGGCGAGTTCCGGCGGGCGGTCAACACGGAGGACAGCGGTCCCTACGAGGCCTACGAGCGCCTCCGCGCCGAGTACGACGCCCGGACGAGCTTCTTCGAGTCGGAGCTCAAGGGCCTGAAGGAGGAGAAGCTCGAAGCCTTCCTCAAGGCCGAGCCCAAGCTCGTGCCCTTCCGCTACCTCCTCGAGGACACCGTGCGGATGGCGCCCCACTGCCTCCCCGAGGACCAGGAGGCCCTGCTCTCCAAGCTCGGCCCCGACCTCACCTCGTGGCAGCCCGCCCTCTTCCAGCTGACTTTCCGCCGGACGCCCTTCCCCAAGGTCGCCGCGGACGGCAAGGAGTGGGAGGCGTACCGCGACTTCGACGCGCTCCTCCAGAACCCCGACCGCTCGGTCCGCCGGCAGGCGTGGCAGGGCACCTACTCGACCTTCGAGAAGATCGCCGACCTCCTCGCCTTCTCGCTCCTGAACGAGATGCGCACCTACAACGAGGAGGCCAAGCTCCGCGGCTTCGCGAACTACTACGACGACCAGCTCTTCAGGCGGTACGTCACGCGGCCGCAGCTCGAGAACGTCTTCGGCCAGATCGCCATGCGCCAGCCCATCTACGGCGCCTACCAGACGTGGAAGGCCGCGCAGATCGAGAAGAGCTACGGCCTGGGCAAGGCCGAGGTGTGGGACCTGGAGCTCCCGCTGAAGGGCGCCGAGCCGCCGCGCTACACCGCCGAACAGGGCATCGCCCTCGTGGAGACGAGCCTCGGGGTCCTCGGGCCCGAGTACGCCAAGGAGCTCGGGCTCCTCCTCGACCCGAAGAACGGCCGCATCGACATCGCGGGAGGCCCCAATCGCGAGCAGGGCGCCTTCACCGAGGGCTACTTCGGCTACTTCATGGACAACTACCAGGGCCTCCTGGACAACGTCGCGACCATGGCCCACGAGTCGGGGCACGCCGTGCACCACCGCCTCGTGACCAACACGCGCGGCTCCCTCTACCTCAGCATCGGCCCGGCCTACATGACCGAGTCCTTCGCCACCTTCAACGAATGGCTCGTCCGGGACCACCTCTTCAAGACCGAGAAGGACCCCGCGCTCCTGCGGGCCTACAGGCTCTCCGCGCTGAACGACGAGATGGCTCTCTGGGAGGTGGCCCGCCGCGCGGATTTCGAGATGGTCGCCTACGACCGGGTCGCGAGGGGCCAGATCACGGACCAGAAGGGCTTCGACCAGGCGTGCGTGGACACGGGCAAGAAGTACGACCTCTACTTCGCCACGACGCCGGACCTGCGGCTGAACTGGATCCGGAAGCACCACTACTGGAGCGTGCCCACGTACTACTCCAACTACGTCCTGGCGCAGATCCTCGCGCTGACCTACTACCAGCGCTATCTCGCCGACCCGCAGGGCTTCCCCAAGAAGTACACGGCCATGGTGGCGAACGGCTTCGACCGCCCGGCCTCGGCCCTCCTCAAGGACTTCCTCGGCATCGACCTGAACGACCCCAACCTCCTCGAGGGCGTCTTCAAGATGATCGACGCCGACTTCAAGGAAGTGCGCGGGAAGTGATCAGAAGGACTTTTCACCACGGAGACACGGAGAGCACGGAGGAAAGAAGGAGGGTTCATTTCTTTTAGAGAATGAGCCGAAGGACCAGCAGTGGGCAGAGAGAGGCCTTCCCAAATGTTCTATCTTTATTATAAAGGCCTTTCTCCGTGTCCTCCGTGCCTCCGTGGTGAGTTTTTCTTCTTGGGTCTTACTCCGGGACCGTGAACCCGAACTGCTTCCAGGCGACGAGGTAGCGGTCGAAGGTCCGCTTCAGCTCGGGGTCCGCGCCGTCGATGGGCATGCTCTTGAACTTGGTCTC
>JBBIUU010000055.1:4510-6097 GCA_037440125.1 Acidobacteriota bacterium | reverse complement strand
TCTCACCACGACCCGGTCGCGCCGCCGCCGCCGCCGCCGCCGCCCCCGCCGGAGAACCCCCCGCCTCCCCCGCCGCCACCTCCGCGCCCCCCCGAGAGGAGGTTGAAGAGGAGCCACAGGGCGAGCCCAGGGTGCGTGATGAGGAGCCACAGGAAACCCAGGATGAGGAGCCCGATGACGATCTTCTGCCAGAGCGTGAGCTCGCTGACCACCTGGGAGAGCTCCCGGGTGGCGCTGTGGAGCTCTCGGCTCTGCTGGTCGCCACCGCCCTGTTCCTCCTCGGAACCGCTCCCTCCCGAGAGGCCTGCGGGCATCCTGCCCGTGTCGATGACGCTCAGGAGGGCGCCGATGCCCGCGATGGCCGCGCCGTCCTTCTGGCCCTCCTGAATCTTGGGGACGATGACCTCGCGGATGATGCGCGAGGCGATGGCGTCGGGCACCTGGCCCTCGAGGCCGTAGCCCACCTCGATGCGGACCTTCCTGTCCTGCGGGAAGATGAACAGGACGAGGCCATCGTCGAGGCCCTTTCGCCCGACCTTCCACGCCGTGAAGGCCTTGATGGTCCAGTCTTCGGTGGGCGTGTCGCCCGTCGTCGGCGTGATGTAGAGGAGGACCTGGTGGCCCTTGGTCTTCTGGTAGTTCTCGAGCGCCCGATCGAGGGTCGCCACGTTGCCCGGCGCGAGCCAGCCCGCCGTGTCCGTCGCCCAGCTCGTCGGCGCCGGCGGGATGGGTACCTCCGCCGCGCGCACCGACAGGACGGCGAGGAGGAGCAGGGCTGCGGTGAGCAGGAACCGTCCGGTCTTCAAGGTCCTTGGCCCTTAGCTGAAAGCTGGCAGCCGATGGCCGACTACTTGAAGTCCACCTTAGGCGCGGTCTCGGCGCCGGCCTGGGCCTTGAAGTAGGGCTTCTCGTTGAAGCGGCTGCCGAAGAAGCCGGCGATGAGCACGGTGGGGAAGCTCATGCGCGTGGTGTTGAACTTCTGCGCCGCCTCGTTGAAGCGCATGCGCTCCACGGCGATGCGGTTCTCGGTCCCCTCGAGCTGCGCCTGGAGGTCGCGGAAGTTCTGCGTGGCCTTCAGGTCGGGGTACTTCTCGACGGTGACGAGGAGGCGGGAGAGCGCGGAGGAGAGGCCGTCCTGCGCCTGCTGGAACTTGGCGAAGGCCTCCGGGTTGTTGGCGATGCCCGCGGCGTTGATCTGCCCTACCTTGGCGCGCGCCTCGGTGACCGCGGTGAAGGTGTCCGTCTCGAAGGCCGCAGCGCCCTTCACCGTCTCCACGAGGTTCGGCACGAGGTCCGCGCGCCGCTGGTAGACGTTCTCCACCTGGGCCCACTGGGCCTGCACCCCCTGGTCGAGCTTTACGAGGTTGTTGTAGGCCCCGATGCCGAAGACCACGAAGAACAGCACCACGAGGACGATGACGCCGAGGCAGCCGAGCCCTATCCACTTACCCATGAAACGCTCCTTTTCGTGAGGCTCCCGCCCTCCGAGGGACGATGGAACCGGGAACCGATGGTGGGGGAAGTATAGAACAGGTGGGGCGGAAGGAGAATTCGGAATTCGGAAAGTGAAATTCGGAATTCGGAAAG
>JBBIUU010000055.1:0-4410 GCA_037440125.1 Acidobacteriota bacterium | reverse complement strand
AATTCGGAATTCGGAAAGTGAAATTCGGAATTCGGAAAGCGGAATTCGGAAACGGAGGCGAAAGTCGGAAGGCGGACGGTGAGGAAAACCCGATTACCGGATTACCTGATCACCTGATTACCTGGCATTCGCCCGCCTCGCGTCGTTGACGAGCTCGTGGGCCAGACGGATGGGCTCGGGGAGGCGGCACCTCGGCGCGCACCTCAGGACGAGCGCGAGGGAGGAGGGCAGGTCGCTGAGGTGGCCGGGCGAGACGAACAGGGGCGTGACGCCCGCCCGCGTCCGCAGCGCCGCGCCGATGCGCTCCCCGCCCTCGAGGACGGGAGCCCACGCGCCGCGCCGGGCGCCGAGCCTCTCGTAGGTCCCGCAGAGCAGGCTCTTGGCGCTCCCCACGGTGGGGATGCCGAGCTCCACGCCGAGGTGGGCGGCCGAGCCGAAGCGCCTCGGGTGCGCCGTGCCGTGAGCGTCCACGAGGGTCACGTCGGGACGAATTTTCAGTTTCGCGTACGCGGCGGCGAGGACGGGCGTCTCCCGGAATCCAAGAAGGCCGGGCAAATAGGGAAAATCCACCTCCATCCGCACCACGGCCGAGTCGACCACCTCCCACCCCGCCTCCAGGTCGCAGACCACGAACCCGCCCCAGAAGGTGCTCCCGAAGCGGTTGAAGGAGCAGTCCGCGCCGGCCACCAGCCGGACTGCGGCGGGCAAGGGCGCCTCGCGCCGCAGCGCGCTCAGGCGCTCCTGCTCGAGGAGGGCACTGGCGTACCGGGGGTTCTTGTAGTCGGGCCGCTTCACGGCGCACGCCTCCGTTACGGAACAGATCCGGATGCATCTTAGTTTATCTGAACGAGGAGGTGACCATGGTCTGCAACGTCCATCCCGTCGAACGCGTCGTCCGCGCCCTCATCGGGGCCGGCCTCTTGGCCATCGTTTTCGTGGGCCCCAAGACCCCGTGGGGCTGGATCGGCGTGGTGCCGCTCGCCACCGGCCTGCTGGGGTGGTGCCCCCCGTACCAGCTGCTCGGCATCAATACGGCCAAGATCGGCAAATCCTGAGGGGTCGTCCTCCGAGACCCGCGCAAAACCTTGATTTCTAAGGCCCGGGGCGCTATGCTTGGGTCAGGAGGAATCCCTTAGTGCAAGCATCGTCCAACGATTCGACACCCCGCATCGCCCTCTTCATCGACTTCGACAACGGCCAGCTCGACATCAAGCGCATCCTCGACGCGCTGCGCGAGCGCGGCATCATCATCCTCAAGAAGGCCTACGGCGACTGGGCCAAGTTCGTCCAGTTCCGGAAGGTCCTGGCCGAGCACGGCGTGGATCTGGTGGAGCGCCCCACGATCCACGCGGGCGGCGACAAGAACGGCGCCGACATCCAGCTCGCGGTGGACGCCCTAGACGCCTGCCTGACGAACAAGCACATCGACGTCTTCGCCGTGGTCTCCGGGGACAGCGACTTCCTGCCCCTCATCTCGCGCCTCCAGGCCTACAACAAGAAGGTCGTCATCGTGGGCATGCGCAAGACCACCTCCTCGGTGGTCATGGCCAACTGCAACGAGTACCTCGCCTACGAGAACCTGGGGCAGATCGCGGCGGGGCACCACCCCGCCCTCGGCGCCGAGGCGGCGCGCGACCTTGACCCGAAGGACATCCAGACGGCCTTCGCGCTTCTGAGCCGCGCCATCTCGCTCCTCGAGGACGAGGACCGGAGCGCCGACAGTTCCACCATCAAGCAGAAGATGATCCAGCTCAGCCCCACCTTCGACGAGAAGACCTTCGGCTTCGGCCAGTTCAAGGCCTTCCTCGCCGAGGCGCAGAAGAACAAGATCATCCACATCGGCAAGAAGGTGGACGGCACCTACCCCATCAGCCTCGGCCGCGCCGGCCGCCTCCTCGAGGACGAGGAGGAGGGCGAGGCCCTGGCGGCGGAGCGCGCCCCCGAGCCCAAGAAGAAGAAACGCCGGCGACGTTAGCGGCGACGGGCGATCAGGCCATCGGGCAACTAGGCGACAGGGAACAAGAGAAGGGGCAGGCGGGACGAGGCGTCAGGTTCCGCCTGCTCGTTTCTCTGTCGGCCATCTCTTCCGTTTTCATCAAGAGGGTCGAGGGACCATGAAGGGACAGGACCGAGAGGAAGGCGGCGCGTCCACCGGGGAAGACTCCGCCATCCGCTGGCCCGAGCGGTTCCACCCCGACCGCGCTCCCATCCACGTCCGGAACGAGCTCGCCCTGGAGGCCCCTCCCGAGGTGGCTTGGGCTTGGCTCGTACGCGCTTCCGATTGGCCCCGCTGGTATCCGAACGCCCGCCGCGTCAGGATCGGGGGCGGTGCAGACAGACTCTTTCTGAACGCCCGATTCACCTGGAGCACCTTCGGGGTTTCGCTCTACTCCCGCGTCGAGGAGTTCGAGGCCGCGGAGCGTCTGGCTTGGTCTGCGGTCGGATGGGGTGTGGACGTGTACCATGCCTGGCTGATCGAGCCGCGGTCCCGCGGCTGCTGGGTCCTCACCGAGGAGACCCAGTACGGGTGGGCCACCCGGTTGGGAAATCTCCTCATGCCCTCGCGCATGTCGCGAGGTCACCAGATGTGGCTCGAGCGGCTCGCCCACCGGGCCTCCGGTGGGATGCCCCCCGAGTTGGGCTAGCGTTCGGCCGGTCGGCGTCCCGGCGCCGTGAGGCCTAGTCCTTCGTCGGGCTCACCCCGTCCACGGTGGCAAAGCGGTAGCCCTTCGCGCGCAGGCTCTCGATGAGCTGGGGCAGGATCTTGTTCGCCTCCATCCCCGCCTCCCGCTCCGTCCCGAGGTGCATCAGCACGATGCCTCCGTCGAGGCCGTAGGGGTCGCTGGCGTCCCGTTTCAGGAGGCCCTGCAGGATCTGCTCGGGGCTCTTGAAGAGCGGGTCCGACGGCGAGGCCACCCAGTCGAGCGTGTCCAGGTGCGGCGTCCAGCACACGTGCCGGAACCCCACGCCCTGCGCCCACGACAGGATCTGCGCGTTGAACTCGCCGAAGGGCGCGCGCCATAGGTGCGACATGGGCTGCCCCACGATGAGCTGGAACATGTCCGCCGTGCGCTGGAGCTGGCTCCTGAGGAAAGCCTCCGTCACGCCCGAGAGCGTCCCCTGGCGCGCGTTGAAGGAGTAGGTCGTGAGGTGGGGGTGGCTGAAGGTGTGGTTCCCCACGACGTGCCCCTCCTGCGCGATTCGCCGCGTCAGGTCGGGATAGCGCTGCATGTACTCGCCCGTGAGGAAGACCGTGGCGTGCACGCCCTCGCGCTTCAGGATGTCCAGGATGGGCACGGTCACGTTGGCCGTGGAGCCGCCGTCGAAGGTGAGAAAGACCTGCTTCTGGCCCACCGGGCCGCGCGTGAGGTTGGCGAGATCCACGGGGGGCGGCGGGACCTCCGCGGGCGGCGGCGCGACGCGCGCGGGCAGGGCCTGGAGCTCCACGAGGACCGCCGGCGAGTACGAGCTGTTCCCGCGGTTGTCGAAGTAGCGCGCCTGGACGAGGTTCCTGGCCGCGGTGAGGGGGACGCCGTCGAAGCGCCACCCGCCGCCCGAGCACATCTGCACGTCCACCTTCTCGCCGTTCACGTAGAGGCCCACCATGGCCTCCGCCGGGGCCTGCCCGCTCACCTGCACCTTGTTCTCGCGGACCACCGCACCCGGCGAGGGCGACTGGATCGTGAAGGTGCCCGGTGCGTCCCAATCGACCTTCTCGTAGTCGATGCCGCGCTCCTTGGGCTTCTTGAAGATCGCCGCAGGCGGCTCGGGGGCAGGCTCGAAGAGGTCCGCGTGGGAGGCGAGCCAGATGGCCCCCGCGCCGAGGAGGACGAGGGTGCCGAAGAGCGCCAGGCGGAACCACCGTCCCGAGAGCGCCGAGCGGTTCCAGGCCTCCAGTCGCCGCCACCGCTCGGCCCGGCGCTCCGAGGCCGCGCAGTGCTCCGAGCAGAAGATGTGCCCCTCCGAGCGGAGCTGGCACTTGGGGCAGATCGCCTTGTGGCAGTGGTAGCACTTCCGGCGGCCCGGCTCCGTGGGATGTCTGAAACAGCGTGGGCCTTCCTCGGCCTTGCGCACCATGCGTCCAAGGTAACCCAGGTCAGGCGCGAGGCGCGAGGCGGGAGGCGGGAGGCGATAGACGCTAGACGTTAGACGCTAGACGTTAGACGTTAGACGTAAGACGCGAGACGTTAGACGGGAGACGTGAGACGGGAGACGTCAGGCGCGATCCGCGAGGCGCAAGGCCGGAGCGTCTGGCAGAACATCACCATTGGGTCATTCCGGCTTGTCCGGAATCCGATTCTTGACTCGCGGCGCTCGCCAGAATGACGGCAACGGGAGTCCAGCTCGATTGGAAGCCATGCTGGACGAACCGGGAATCGCGTTTCGGCGCCCGTGTGCCGAAACGCGGCG
>JBBIUU010000054.1:0-18505 GCA_037440125.1 Acidobacteriota bacterium | reverse complement strand
CTGGCCCAGCCGCCAGCTCACTGATGCCGCTTTGCCGAGACCGCGCATGAGCAAGCTTCATCTTGAGGTGACCACCGCAAATAGAGTGATTTCAGGCCTTCCAACGCAAATTGGGTTGCGTTCTGGGGTTTGTCCCGGGCGAAACTTGTTTGGCCAGGGACAAACTTGTTGTTCCCGGGCTAAACCGGCCCACGCAACGTGAAGGCTGCAGACCAGCAAGCGGCGCTCCCAAGCGTTTGCATTACGGTCCATGAGTGCTGTGAGTCCATGAGTGCTGACCCCTCGCACAGCATAAACAACCGGCGCGAAAATTGCCAATTGCTGGAACTATGGGCGCAGGCCCTGCAGCCGCTGCGGGGAAGGCTCGCCGCCTACTCTTCCGTGACCTGGATGACGATCTTGCCCCGGCCGTGGCTGGTCTCGAGGCGCTGGTGGGCCTTGGCGACGCCGTCGAGGGGGAGGACCTCCTCCACGAGGGGCTCGATGAAGCGCCTCTCCAGGAGGCGGGCGAGACCGTCGAGCGTGCCCCGGTCCCGCTCGAAGAAGAGGCAGTGGAGCTCGGCGTTCTTGAAAAAGGCCTGGTGGAGCGCTTCCAGGGAGCCGCCCTTGAGGTTCTCGGGGGCCACGGAGACCACGCAGCCGTGGGGCGCCAGAACATCGAAACTCCGCGTCAGAACCTCGCCGCCGACCGTGTCCAGGACCACGTCCACGCCCTCCCCGTCGGTGGCCTCGAGGACGGCGTTGACGAAGTCGTCCGAGGCGTAGTCGATGACCGCGTCCGCGCCGAGGTCTTCCACGTACTCGCGGTTGTTCTTCGAGGCGGTGGCGAAGACCTCGCACCCGGTCCAGGAGGCGAGCTGGACGGCCATGGAGCCCACGCCCCCGGCGCCGCCGTGGATGAGCACGGCGTCGGCGCCCTCGATGCAGGCGCGATCGAAGAGGGCCTGCCAGGCGGTGCTCCCGGCGAGGGGGATGGAGGCCGCCTCCACGTGCGAGAGGCCCACCGGTTTGAGGGAGGCGATGCGCTCGTCCACCACGTGGTACTCAGCGTAGGCGCCCTGCCCGAAGAGCTCGGGGGAGTAGAAGACCTCGTCCCCCGGCCGGAAGTCGTGGACGTCGGGCCCCACGGCTTCGACGACGCCCGAGACGTCGTAGCCCAGGATGAGCGGGAAGGGGAACTCCATCGGCAGGAGGCCCTTCCTGATCTTGTAGTCCACGGGGTTCACGCCGCACGCGAAGACCCGCACCAGCAGCTGGCCCGGGCCCGGCTCGGGTTTGGGCAGAAGCGCCGACTTGAGGACCTCGGGGCCGCCGAACTTCTCGATGATCTCCGCTCTCATGAGTTCTCCAGGGGCCCTGTGGGGCCGACGACGGGGTCAAATCCAGTAACGGACGGTGGAGTCGAGGAGGCGCTCTGCGGTCTGCCGGTTCTGCCTTTCTATTTCTCCCCTTCGGGGGATGGCGCGCAAGCTGTCGGGCGGGTCGTGCAGGGTCCTGGGGAGCTTGTCTTTGAGCCGCGGCTCCCACCGCTCGATCCAAGGGAGAGGCAGCGCCTCGGGGAGGGGGAGCCCGTTCATCACCAGGTACAGAATGGTCCAGACACGCGGGGTCGCCCTCGTGGAGTAACCCCCTCCCAAGGTCACGAGGAGGCGGCCCTCCGAGCACTCGTCAGCGAGGGCCACGACGCGGCGGAAGATCGCTTCGTAGGCGTGCGTGGTGAGCATGAGGTCCGCGAGCGGGTCGTCGAAATGCGCGTCGGCCCCGGCCTGAACCACGAGGACCCGCGGGTGGTACCACCTCAGCGCCTGGGGGACGACGCTCTCGAACACTTCAAGGTAGCTCGCGTCTTCCGTGAAGGGCTCGAGCGGGAGGTTGACCTTGAGCCCCCGGCCCATGCCCGAACCCAGCTCCCAGATCTCGCCCGTCCCGGGCCACAGGTACTGCCCGGATTCGTGGAGGCTGATGGTCAGGACCTTGTCGTCCTCCTTGAAGGTGTCCTGGACGCCGTCGCCGTGGTGCACGTCGATGTCGAGGTAGGCCGCGTACATGCCCGCCCCGATCATGTGCTTCAACGCGATGGCGAGGTCGTTGTAGACGCAGAAGCCCGCCGCCTTCGCCCGTCGGGCGTGGTGGAGCCCCCCGCCCAGATGCAGGACCTTGGACGCGGCGCCGCTCGCGATCATCCGGGCGGCGGCCAGGGTTCCCCCCACCAGGTGGCGCGCCGCGAGATCCACGCCCGGGAACGCGGGGGTGTCCGGAGAGCCCAGCCCGTAGGGCAGAGCGGGCTCCACGTCGCCGTCGCTCGCCGCCTCCACGGCCGAGACGTAGTCCGGATCGTGCACCGTCAGGAGGTCCTCCCGGCTGGCCGGCGCCGCCTCGAGGAAGGGCACGTCGTGGCCCAGCTCCCGCAGGAGGTCCATCACCATTTCCACCCTGAGCGGGCTGAAGGGGTGGTCGTCTCCGAAGTTGTAGGTGCCGTAGGAGGGGCTGTAGATCAGCTGCGGCATGGCTTGGCGGGCGGCCAGACGACCTCGAACCCCTCCCCGCGGAGGCTGTCGGCCAGGAGCCTCGACTCGATGGACCCGATGCGCAGGACCGTCCTGAGCTGCGTGGGCGAGTCGGGGTAGGTGAGGAGCGAGTGGATGTTGATGTGCCGAGAGGCGAAGAAGGCCGCCAGCCGGGAGAGCTCGCCGGGTTTGTCCTCCAGCTCGACCTCGATGCGGCTGCTGGGCTTGTCCACGCCCGTGAGCTTGAGCAGGGCGTCCAAGAGATCGATGCCCGTCACGATGCCCAGGAGCTTGCCCCCGTCCACCACGGGGAGGCACCCGATCTTGAGCTCCCGCATCCTGCGCGCCGCGTCCTCCACGGGATCGAGCGGGGAGGCGGTCCAGGGCTGTTCGGCCATGACGTGACGAACGAGGGACTCGGGCGGAAAACGCTCCGCGCCGGCCTCGCTCATGGCCTGCCGGAGATCCCGGTCCGTCACGACGCCCAGGAGGCGGTCGTCGTCCACGACGGGCAGGTGCCGGAAACGCTTCTGCTGCATGAGGCGGTAGGCGTCCTCGAGGGTCGTCCCCGGGGAGACCGTGACCGTATCGCGGTGCATGATGTCCTTGACGAGCATCGTAGCCCCCAATCTCACAGGGCGGGGAGGGACCCCGCGGGACCCGAAAACAGAGGTCAACTATAGCAGAAGGCGCCGGGGACGAGCAGGGTCGCGGAAAGGGGCTCAGACGCGCTTGAGCCCGACCCGGATGTCGCCTGTGAGGATGGCCGGTCCGGGGGCGCCTTGGATGTCCGGAGGCACCACCTCGGCGTGGAGCTCCTGCACCCAGGGCAGCTCCTCGACGAGCTGTGAGATGCGCCCCAGGAGCTCCTCGATGCCCCCGTCGGGAGAGAGGCCCAGGGCGTCCACCATGGCGCGCGCGTCCGTGTCCATGAGCGGCGTGATGCGCGCGATGGGGTGGCTGCTCTCGCGGCGCAGGTCGATGAGCGGCCCGAAGTGGGGATCGGTGCGCACCGTGAGGCGGAGCAGGGCGTCCTCGCTGTACTCGGCGTTCTCGCTGGGCAGGACGGTGGGGATCCCGAAGTCGGCGAGGATGGGGTGGGCGTCGTGGCCCTCGAGCCATCGGAGATCTTCCGCTCCGCTCCCCTCGAGGACCGCCTCCACCCTGAGGCGGGCGGCCGCGGGTTTGGTGTCCTCGTACCAGAGCAGCTTCCCCGCGGGCAGGCGCCTGAAGCTGGCGTACTGGGCCACGCGGCCCAGGGCCATGGCCGCAGATTCGGGGAAGAGGTAGGCCGGGAATGTGCGGCGCGCGGTCTCGGTCCCGTCACCTGCGGAAGCGAGGACCACTGCGCCAGGCGTGGTGCCCATGAGGCAGAGCAGGACCGGCTTGGGGCCCTTCATGGCTTTCTCCGCCGCGGCCACGCCCCGCCGGATGGCACGGCTCATGGGCTGCGGGTCCTGTTCGCCCACGCAGGCGTAGATCACCAGGAGGGCGTCCACGTCGTCGCGCTGGAGCGTCTCCCGCACCGAGTTCTCGAAGGCCTCGGCGGAGCAGAGGGTGCCCAGCTCCGCGATGTTCTGGTCGAGAACCGTCAGGCCGTGGGCGTCGCAAGCGTCTGCGCAGATGGTGACCACACCTCCCGAGTTGCTCACGATGGCCACGCGGTTCCCCGCCGGGAGCGGCTGGGTCTCGAGGAGGACGGCCACGTCGAACATCTCGTCCAGCGTGTTCGCGCGGATCACACCCACCTGCCTGAACAGCACGTCCACCTCGTTGTCTCCCTGCGTCGGGGCCGAGCGGTGAGCCCGGGCCGCATGGCGCCCGGCTCGGCTGCGAGCGCTCTTGACGCAGAGGATGGGCTTGCGCCGCGACACGCGCCTCGCCACGCGGGCGAATTTCCTCGGGTTGCCGAAGGTCTCGAGGTAGAGGAGGGCCATGTCGGTCTCGGGGTCCTCCTCCCAGTACTGGAGGAGGTCGTTGCCGGAGACATCGGCGCGGTTCCCGGCGGACACGAAGGTGGAGAACCCGATGCCCCGCTCGGCGGCGTGATCCATGATGACGAGGCCCAGGGCCGCGGAGTGCGAGTAGAACCCCACTCGGCCCTGCGGGGGCATACGCGGGGCGAGGCTGGCGTTGAGGCGCATGTCGGGGCTCGTGTTGACCAGGCCGAGACAGTTGGGACCCACCAGGCGCGCGCCCTGGGAGCGGACGAAGGCGACGAGCTTGGACTGGAGCGCCGCCCCCTCGGGCCCCGCCTCCGCGAAGCCCGAGCTCACGACGAGGAAGGCCCTGGCGCCCGCTTCGATGGCGTGCTCCGCCACTTCCTGGACGTTATTCGCGGGAACGGCCACAACCACGAGGTCCGGGGCCTCGGGCAGGTCGTGGAGGGACGGGTACGCCTTCACCCCGCTCACGGAGGCGGCCTGACTGTTGACGGGGTAAACCGTGCCGTGGAAGGAGCCCCGCAGGATGTACTGGAAGAGGAGACTGCCGATGCTCTGGCTGTCGCGGGACGCCCCCACGACCGCGAGGGACCTGGGGCGGAGGAGGGGGATCAGCGAGTTGGCCGAGGCGATCCGATCGCGGACCTCCGCGCGTTCGCGGATGGCCGCCGCCCCGTCCACGGGGAACTCGACATGGATGCTGCCGCCTTCGAAGGCCTGCTTGGCGTGGAATCCCGAGCTCTTGAAGACCCCGATCATCTTGTCGTTGTCGAAGAGGACCTCGGCCTCGAAGCCGACGTAGCCGTTGGCCGCTGCGACCCCGGCGATGTGTTCGAGGACGAGCGTGCCGATCCCGCGCCCCTGGTGCTCGTCGGCCACCATGAAGGCCACCTCGGCCCGGCGGCGCCCTTCCAGAGAGATGTAGTTGCCCAGGCCGATGACCTTCTCGTTGGGCTCCTCTCCCTGGATGGCGAGGACGCAGTAGCGGTCCTTCGGGTCGTTGGTGCAGAGCTCCTCCACGAACCGCCGCGAAACCTGCGCAACGCCGCCCATGAAGCGCATCGCCAGGCTCTGCCTGGAGAGCCCCTTCATGAGGTCCTCGACGATCGCCGCGTCCGCCGGCGTGGCCGTCCGTAGAAGCACGCTTGCGCCGTCCTTCAGCAGCGCGAACTCGCGGAAGTGTTCGGCGTCGGGAATGAGCCTGAACATGGTCCCCCCCCAATTGCCTTCAGCATAGCACGCAAGCGGGCGCGAGAAAGAAAAGCGGGGGAGCCTGAGCTCCCCCGCATGAGGGTCATTGGTGTTTCAGCCAGGCCGCGCGCTAGTCCTGCACGGTCTTTCGGATCGATTCGACCACGTCCGGGTTGGCGAGAGTCGTGATGTCTCCCGTGGCGCCCCTCGTCGAGATGGCCGCCAGGATCCGGCGCATGATCTTGCCGGAGCGCGTCTTGGGCATGTCGGGGACGATCCAGACGTTCCGGGGCTTGGCGATGGGGCCGATGTGGTCGCTGAGAGCCTTGGAGATCTTGGCGCAGAGCTCTGGGCTTCCCACCATCCCGGGCTTGAGGGCCACGTAGAGCTCGGGGATGCGCCCCTTGAGCTCGTCGGGGACCGCGACCACCGCGGCTTCGGCGACCTCGGGGACGGTGAGCGCGGCGCTCTCCAACTCCTTGGTGCCTAGCCGGTGCCCGGCCACGTTGATGACGTCGTCGATGCGTCCGAGGATGCGGAAGTAGCCATCCGCGGCGTAGACCGCGCCGTCGCCGGCCACGTAGGGCCAGTCGTGCCAGTCCTTGCTGTCCTTGTTCTTGCAGTAGCGCTGGAAGTAGACCTTGACCATCCGGTCCGGGTCGCCCCAGATGGTCTGCATGAGGCCGGGCCAGGGGTTCCGGATGCAGATGTTCCCAGCCTTGCCCGCGCCCTTGGGAAGCTCGTTCCCTTCGTCGTCGAAGATGATCGGGTAGATGCCGGGCACGCCGGGTCCGGCGCTGCCGGGTTTCATGGGCGCGAGGGCCGGGACGGTGCTGCAGAGAAATCCTCCCGTCTCGGTCTGCCACCAGGTGTCCACGATCACGGCCTTCTTCTTGCCGACGTTGTTGTAGTACCAGCGCCAGACCTCGGGCTCGATGGGCTCGCCCACCGTCGTCATGTGCTTGAAGTTGTGCTTGTACTTCTGGGGAACGTCATCGCCAGCCCTGCGCAGGGCGCGGATGGCCGTGGGGGAGGTGTGGAAGATGTTGACCCCCAACTCCTCGGCGATGCGCCAGGAGCGCCCCGCGTCGGGATGGGTGGGGACGCCCTCGTAGATCACCGAGGACGCCGCCAGGGCCAGAGGCCCGTAAACGATGTACGAGTGCCCCGTGATCCACCCGATGTCCGCCATGCACCAGTACACGTCCTCGGGGTGGATGTCCTGGATGTACTTGGACGTGCCCGTGACGTAGGAGAGGTAGCCGCCGGTACTGTGCTGGCAGGCCTTCGGCCGTCCTGTGCTCCCGCTGGTGTACATGAGGAAGAGCGGGTCCGTGGCGAGCATGTGCTCCGGCTCGATGCGATGGCCCCTGTACTTGGGCAGGAGGTCGTTGATGATGAAGTCGCGGCCCTCCACCAGCGGCGTCTCGGCCGAGTACTTGCCGGGGTGCCTCTCCCAGACGAGGACCTTCTCCGGGGGCGCCTTCTCCTCGTTGGCCTTGTCCACGGCGATGTCAGCGTTCTTCTTGTGATCCAGGAGCTTGCCCGCGCGGTAGTAGCTATCCATGGTGATGAGCACGCGGCTCTGAGAGTCGGCGATCCTTTCGCCGCACGCCCCACCCGAGAACCCGCTGAAGACCTGGGAGTGGATGACACCCAGGCGCGCGCAGGCCAGCATGGTGATGGGCAGTTCGGCGGTCATGGGCAGATGGAGCGTGACGCGGTCACCCCGCTTCAGCCCGCAGAAATCCCTCAGGAGGGCCGCGAACTCGTTCACCCTCACCCAGAGTTCCTGGTAGGTGATGTGCTGGATGGGCTCGTTCTCCGGCTCCGGGACGAAGTGGATGGCCGTCTTGTTGCGGTTCTTGGGGAGGTTCCGGTCCACGCAGTTGTAGCAGGCGTTGAGCTCGCCTCCCACGAACCACTTCCAGAACGGGGGAGTGGACGTGTCCAGCGTCTTCGTCCACGGCTTGTACCAGGTCAGGAGATCAGCGTACTCCCTGTAGCACTCCGGGAAGTTCTTCTCGCTGAACCGCTCGAAGACCGCGGGGTCGGTCAGGTTCGCCTGCTTGACGAAATCGGGATTGGGCTGGTAGACCTCCTCCTCTTTCCAGTGGACCGCGAGCTGGGCTTCGTTGGGTTCGGTCGATTCTCTAGACGCCATGTGTGGAGCCTCCTTCATCACAGGGTTGACCAGGAAAGCGGATTAGTAGCGAAACCTCCCCAGATGGTTCATGTGCTAGGCGGCCTTCTCCGGTGCCTTGACGCGCATCATGACAACGGCAACCAGGATGAGGCATACGCCGGCGATCATGAAGGCGGGCATCCAGGCGTCCACGCCCTTGCCCTGGCCCATGTCCTTGAAATACCCGGCCATGACCGGGCCCAGGATCCCGCCGACGCCGTAAGAGGTGAATACCCAGCCGTAGTTCCGTCCCACCGTCCCGGCACCGAAGTAATCTGCGGTGATGGCCGGGAAGAGGGCGAAGTTGCCGCCGAAGTTAAACCCGACCAGGGCGGCGAAGAGGTAGAGCATGTACTCGGAGCGTCCCAGGAAGAAGAAGCCGAACATGAGCAATCCCTGGAAGAGGCACATGAGGATGATGGAACGTTGGCGCCCGATGGAGTCCGACACGGAGCCCCAGACGATGCGTCCGAGCCCGTTCGGGATGGCGTAGAAGTAGCCCATGGCCGAGCCCGCGATGGCGCCCGCGGCCGCGGCGTCGAGCCCGCCGCCCTTGAGCGCATCGATGGCGAAGAGCTTGATGATGCCGATGACCATGAGGCCCGCGCCGGCGCCGATCATGAACGTGAGCCAGATCATGTAAAACTGTGGGGTCTTCAGGACCTGGTCGGGAACCATCCCCGCAGGGGCTGCGGGAGCTCCGCCCGCGGCCTTCTTTTCCTCCTGGGGGAATACCATCGCGATGGAGCCCACGAGGACTCCGACCAGGAAGATGACGCCGTAGATCCGGAAGGTGCCGAGGACTCCATGGGTCGCGATGAGGCTGGCCCAGGTGCCCGCGAGCTTCACCCAGATCAGGGCGCCGAAGCCGAAGCCGGCCACCGCGATGCCGGTGATGAGGCCCTTGTTCTTCGGGAACCAGCGAATGCCCACGGCGATAGGACAGACGTAGGCCAGCCCGATGCCCGCCCCACCGATGACGCCGATGCAAACGAGCATGCCCCAGAATCCCTGACCGAAGAAAGACGCCAAGATGTACCCGAGGCCCATCACGATGCCGCCCGCGGCGGCGACGGGCCTCGGGCCGATCTTGGCTTGAAGCTTACCTGCGAGGACCATGACCACCGCGAAGACGGCGAGGCCCACGGAAAAGATCCACTGGCTCTGAGCAGCCGTGAAACCGAACTGGCCACCCTTGTCCAGGGGCTTGATGAGGTCCGCCGTGAATGCCGACCAGGCGTAGATGGCACCCAGGCAGAGTTGGATGAGCAGGGCTCCGACGACGACAAACCAACGGTTCATTCAGAACGCTCCTTCTCTCCCCCCCGTCGGTTACGCTCGCGAACCAACGATCCGGCCGGACGCCTCCCTAGAAGGTGTACATGAACGAGAGCTGGTAGCGCATGGCCTTGACGGTGTCCTTATCCACGTAACCCGTCACGAGGCGGGAGACCTCGAGCCCGACCTGCGTCTGCTTCGCGATGGTGTACCAGCCGTTCAGGAAGACGTTGCTGTTGTTCCCCCTCGCGCCGGTATCGAGGTCACCGAGCTGGGGGCTGTCGGCGCCGCCGCCGAGGTTGAACACCAGCTTGGGCGTGGCCTGGTAGGTCACCGCCGCCCAGCCGCCGGAAGCCACGGTGCCCTTCTCCATCTTGAGGTTCACCGCCTGGTTGCTGCCTCCGAAGAACTGGTCCAGGTCGGCCCCGTAGTAGTACTCGCCCTGGAACGTCCAGTTCTTTCCCAGGGGCACGGAGGCGTCGAAATTGTAAGAGAAGGTCGAGAGCCGGATGGACTTCTCGTTCGGCAACCCGGGGAGGAAGGTCTCGCGCCCGTAGTGGTAGGAGAGCCCGAGGTTGACCTTGCGGTTGTCGGCGCCCGGGAAAGTGAAGCCGACGCGAGTCTGCACGGTCGGGGCATAGGCGGTGACCGCGGAGTTGTAGGTGCCCGAAAGGTTGGTGTAGCTGTGGCCGGCGCCCCATACGAAGCCCACCTGCCAGTCGAACCGGGAGTTGTCTCCGAGCTTCCAGCCCTTGTCGAGGCGGAGCTGGGGGTGACGGTAACCGATGTTGCCCTGTTGCCATTGGACCGTGTAGTTGATGGTCGGAGCGACCAGGGGGGAGATGATGTCGGAGGTCTGGCCGGCAAGGATCGCAAAGTCGTGCTTCGGCCAGTAAACCTGCATGTAGTAGTGCCGCCACAGGGGTGCGGCCTTGTTGTTGGCGGTACCATTCCCGTAGAGGTCGAACTCGAGCTTGCCGGTGACCTTCACGTCGCCCGTGTCGACGGCGGTGAAGTTCATACCGAGCCGGGTCTGGTTCGCCGTCATGTTGTACTGGCTGTTGTCGTTGTCGTTCAGTGGCATGGGGCTGACGTACAGGGCGTAGTTGCCGGGGTAGACCCGTCCCGTGTCGTAGGCCATGTCGAGCTTGGCGTAGCCGTAGAACTCGATGCGGGACTTCGCGGAGGCGTAGAACTGGTTTGCGGGCGGAGCCGCCGGCTGCTTGGCCTGGGCCGCCTTGGCGTCGACGGCCTGCTGCTTCAGGTCGTTGACCTGCTTCTCAAGTTGGTCGATTCGCTGGAGGAGTTTGTTCAGGGTGTCCTGATCCACCTGGGCGGCCAGGGGCAGGGAAGAGAGGACTCCCACCAGCAGGGCCAGCAGGAGGGCGATACCAAACTTCGTACGAGTTTCTTTGCCCATTCCCGTCATCCTTTTCTCCCCCCCGAGGAAACCTCGTCCCACAGCTCAGGAGAAAAAGGTCTCGGATCCTCTGCCGACCACCTCCTTTCATGTGCGCACGCCAGAGGGCGGGATGGATGACGAGATGCTGATCAGTGCCTCAGGCGTGCCCGGAAAACACACAGGGACGAGGCGGAAACCTTTCCCCCCTCGTCCCTCGTTATTTGCAGGTCCGTCCGGAGGGCTCTCCATTCCCGCCGGCCGGACCGGTTTACGCAATCAGACGCGGATCAGGATAGCGCCTTACCGCACTTGGCGCAAAAGGTCGCCTCGGCGTCCTTGGCCTCGGCCCCGCACTTGGGGCAGAACCGGGTCGCGGCCTGGGCGGCGGAGGCCTGGCCCTTGGGGTCCTCGGCCATCCCGTCGCGCATCTCCTGCTTGAAGTTCTTGATGGTCTTGCCCATGGCTCCCCCGAGCTGGGGCAGCTTCGAGGCGCCGAAGATGAGGAGCAGGATGATGAGGATGATGATGAGCTCGGGCGTCCCGAGCGTACCGAAGAGGGCCAGGGCACTCGCGAAGATCATGGCGGCTCCTTTAACCGACGACCAGCTTGCGGTACTTCAGTTTCCCCACCCGGAGAACATAGCACGCTTTCTCTCCTCGGGAAAACAAGTGCTTGATATCCGTGATCTTGGTGCCGTCCAGCGTGACTCCGCCCTGCTCCATGAGGCGCTTGGCCTCGCTGCCCGAGGGGCACAAACCGTTGTCCACGAGGAGCTTGTAGAGGGGGATGGGAGCTGGATCGGCGGCGATCCTGAGCTCCTCCAGCTCCTCCGGGTTCTCGCGGCGGCTGAACACCTGGTCGAAGTGCTCCGCGGCTCCCTTGGCGGCGCCGGGGCCGTGGTAGTAGGTGACGAGCGTGGCGGCAAGCTCCCTCTTGGCCTGCATCGGGTGCACTTCGCCCGACGCGACGCGGGCCTTGAGCGCGTCAACCTCGGCGGGCGTGAGGTCGGTGCAGAGGAGGTAGTAGCGCCACATCATCTCGTCGGACACGCTCATGACCTTGCCGTAGATGTCCTCGGGCGCCTCGTTGATCCCGATGTAGTTGTTCAGCGACTTGGACATCTTCTCCACGCCGTCGGTGCCCTCCAGCAGGGGCACCGTGAGGACGACCTGCTCCTCCTGCCCGTACTCCCGCTGGATGTCGCGCCCCACGAGGAGGTTGAAGAGCTGGTCCGTGCCGCCGAGCTCCACGTCGGCCTTGAGCGCCACCGAGTCGTAGGCCTGGGCGAGGGGGTACATGAACTCGTGGATGTGGATGGGCTGCTGGGTGGTGTACCGCTTCTTGAAGTCGTCGCGTTCGAGCATCCGGGCCACGGTGTACTTGCCCGCGAGGCGAATGAACCCTTCCGCGCCGAGAGGGGAGAGCCACTCGGAGTTGAAGCGGATGGAGGTGGTCTCCCGGTCGAGGATCTTGAAGACCTGCCTGCGGTAGGTCTGGGCGTTCTCCTGGACCTCCTCGCGCGTGAGCTGCGGGCGCGTCTTACTCTTGCCCGTGGGGTCCCCGATCATGCCCGTGAAATCGCCGATGACGAAGACCACGGTGTGGCCCAGGTCCTGAAAATGCTTCATCTTGCGCAGGACGACCGTGTGCCCGAGATGGAGGTCGGGTGCCGAGGGGTCGAACCCCGCCTTGATGATCAGGGGCTGGCCCGTCCTCCCGGAGCGCTCGAGCTTCTTGCGGAGGAGCGCCTCGTCCACCAGGTTCACGGCGCCCTTGGTCACGTAGGCGAGCGCCTCGTCGATGCTCATCTTCATAACGTCTCTCCGCTCCACATGATCTTTCCGAGGAGGGCGCGGTACTCGCCCTCGGGCAGGACGAGTTCGGCTTTCGCCCCGTGGATCGCGACCTTGCCCTCGCACATGAGCCTGAGGGCCGCGGGATAGAGCCGGTGCTCGTAGGTGAGGATACGCGCCGAGAGCCTCTCCTCGTCGTCGCCCGGGAGAACGGGCACCAACGCCTGGAGGACGATGGCCCCGTGGTCCATCTCCTCGTCCACGATATGCACGGTGCACCCCGAGTAGCGCACGCCCGCGTCGAGCGCCTTCTGCTGGACGTGGAGGCCCGGAAAGGCTGGCAGGAGCGCGGGGTGGATGTTGAGGATGCGGTTCCGGAAGGCGCCCACGAGGACGGGGCTCAGGAGGCGCATGTAGCCGGCCAGGCAGACGATTTCTGCGCCGGCGGCCTCGAGGGCGGCGACGACCTTACCGTCGTGCTCCTCGCGGGTGGCCGAGGTCTTATGGTCGATGACGACGGTGGCGATGCCCCGCGAACGGGCGGTCTCAAGGCCGGGGGCGTCGGCCCTGTTCGATACCACAAGGCAGCAGCGGGCGGGGACCTCGCCGCGCTCCATGGCGTCGAGGAGCGCCACCATGTTGGAGCCTCTGCCTGAGACGAGGATGCCGACCTTGGTCACGCTAGCCTCCCCCCGCCGCGGCCCGTCCGGGCTCGGCGATTGCGGGAGTATACCATCGGTTAGAGCCCAAAGGAGAGGTTCTTAAAGGCCGGGGATGAGGTCGAGGAGCCACCTCGCGCCCGCAGCCAGCAGCGCAGACGCCGGAAGTGTGAGGACCCACGCCGAAACGATCTGACGGACGATGTTCCACCTCACGTTGCTCAGACGCTGGGAGGAGCCGACTCCCATGACGGCGCCGGAGATGACGTGCGTCGTCGAGACCGGCGCACCGAAAGCCGTAGCGATGAAAATGACGGATGCGCCGGCCGTTTCGGCGGCGAACCCGTGCACGGGCTGGAGGGTGAGGACCTTCCGCCCCATGGTCTTGATGATCCGCCAGCCACCTCCAGCGGTGCCCAGCGCCATGGCGGTGGCGCAACCGAGCACGACCCAGAAGGGGATGGGAAGCTGATCCCCACCTTTGCTCACGCTGCCCGCCACCAGAGCCATGGCGATGATCCCCATGGTCTTCTGGGCGTCGTTGGCTCCGTGCGAGAGCGCCATGCTGGCCGCAGACAAGACCTGGAAGAACTTGAAGTACCGGTTCAATTTCCCCGGGCCGGTATGGCGGAATATCCAGAAGAGGGCCGTCATGAAGAGGTTGCCAAAGATGAAGCCGACGACGGGTGAAATGACCAGCGCCAGGGCCACCTTCTTGAGGCCGGCGGATTGGAAATGGTGGAACCCGACCTGGGCCGCCACAGCGCCCACGAGGCCGCCGATGAGCGCGTGAGAGGAAGAGGAGGGGAGGCCCTTCCACCAGGTGATGAGGTTCCAGACAATGGCGCCGAGCAGAGCCGCGAGCACCGTGGTCAGTGTCAGGAAGCCAGGATCCACGATGCCTTTTCCGATGGTCGTGGCCACGGCCTTGCTCATGAAGGCGCCCACGAAGTTCAGGCTGGCGGCGAGGAGGATGGCCCAGGGGATGCTCAGCGCCCCGGTCAGGACCGTCGTGGCGATGGAGTTCGCCGTGTCGTGGAACCCGTTGATGTAGTCGAAGGCAAGGGCGATCAGGACCACGGCCCAGATCAGCCAGATGCTGCCGCTAGCCATTCTTCACGACGATGGTTTCGATGATGTTGGCCACGTCCTCGCACTTGTCGATGGCGCTCTCCATCCGGCCGTAGATCTCCTTGAGCTTGATGAGCTCGATGGGGTCCTTGCCGTTTTCGAAGAGGTCCGAGATGGCCTTCCGGCTCACGTCGTCGCCCAGGTTCTCGATCCGCTTGATCTCGCGGCAGAAGCTCATCAGGTGGTCCAGCCGGCGGAGCGAATGCACCGCCTTGGAGATCTCCTCCGTGGCCTTGAGGAGGAGGTCACCGAACTGCCGCATCTCCGGGGTGGTCTCCTTGATCTTGAACAGGAGCATGCGGCTCGCCAGGGCCTCGGCGTAGTCCAGGATGTCGTCAAGGCTCGAGTTGAGCTGATAGATGTCGTCCCGGTCGATGGGCGTGACGAAGGAGCGGTTGAGAGCCTCCACGATGCGGTGCGTGTTGTTGTCGCCCTCGAGCTCGATCTCCTTGAGCTTCCTGGCCTTCTCCTCCACGTCCGTGTAGTCCCGCATCATCTCGTTGAAGAGGGTCACACCCTGGAGGACCGTCTCCACGGACTTCTCGAACATGTCGAAGAACCGTTCTTCGCGGGGAGCGAGGCTAAAGCGCATGGGCCCCTACCTTTCGCTGGGTTGTGGTCTTTGGGCGGGTCTAGAGAGTGGTCACCCCCCAACCATAGAGGCCATCTTATCAGGACCCGCGGGCCTCGGCAACTCCCCCCTGGCGGGCCAGGCCCAGCGCGGAGCGCACGTCGTCCACGTCCGCTTCGCGGCCGCGCAGGGTCACCCGCACGCCGGTGTCCCCGTAGGTCTCGCGCAGGATGGTGAAGCGGCTCCGGAAGGGGAGAAAGTCGGGCCACCGCTCGTAGGGCACCTCGAGGACCTCGCCCCTGGCGTGGAACCTGGCCGCCGAGGCGATGGCCGATTTCAGCCGGTCCATGCCCTCCCCGGTCAGCGCCGAGACGGCCACGTGGTCCGGGTAGAGGCCCTGGGCCCTCGCCAGGACGCCCGCGGGGGCGCGGTCGATCTTGTTCAGGACCGTCACTGCGGGGAGGTCGCCCATGGCGAGCTCGTCCAGGAGCTGCAGCGTGGTGCCCGCCTGCTCCTCAAAGGTGGGGTGGCTCGCGTCGATGACGTGGAGCAGGAGGTCCGCCTCGCGGACCTGTTCCAGAGTGGACCGGAACGACGCGACCAGGTTGTGCGGCAGCTTCCGGACGAAGCCCACGGTGTCGATGAGGAGGATTTCCTGCTGGACGCCCTGGAGGGGCATGCGACGGAAGGTCGTGTCGAGGGTCGCGAAGAGGCGGTCCTCCACCTTCACGTGGGCCGAGGTGAGCCGGTTCATGAGGGAGGACTTGCCCGCGTTCGTGTAGCCCACGAGGGCCACCTCGAAGGTGTCCCGTCGGCGCCGTGCCTGCACCTCGCGCGACACGGCGATCTGCCTGAGCTGTTCAGTGAGGAGGGCGATGCGCTTGCGGATGACGCGACGGTCCGTCTCGAGCTGGGTTTCGCCCACGCCGCGCGTCCCGATGCCCCCCGCCTGCCGCGAGAGGTGTCCCCACGCCCGGGTCAGTCGCGGGAGGAGGTAGGTGTACTGGGCGAGCTCCACCTGCGTCCGCGCCTCGCGGGTGCGGGCCCGGCGGGCGAAGATGTCGAGGATGACCGCCGTGCGGTCGCAGACGCGCACCCCGAGGATCTTCTCCAGGTTGCGCACCTGGGCGGGGGAGAGCTCGTCGTCGAAGACGGCGAGGCGAACGCGCTCGGCCTTGCAGAGCGCGGCCACCTCCTCGGCCTTCCCCTTTCCGATGTAGGTGGCGGCGTCGAGCCGGTCGCGGACCTGGATCACGCGGTGCGCCGGACGGCCGCCCGCGGTCTCCACGAGGGCGGCGAGCTCGTCGAGGTACTCCTCGACCACGTGCTGGGGACGGTGGGGAAGGCTCACCCCGATGAGGACGGCGTTCTCTGCTGGCATCCGATCTCCGGCCGGTATCCTACCTTAGCACACCGCCGGGAGCGCCCCGTCACGGGACTTGCCTTGCCGCACATGGGCGTGCGTGATATCCTTCGCCCATGGCGTCATCCTTTCGCAAGGCCCTCGTCCTGGGGTTCCTTATGGCGTTGAGCGGCGGTGCCGCGCTCGTCGCCGAGAGCGGCGGCATCGAGTCGGCGCGCGTGCGCCAGACGACGCTCGAGACCCTCCTGTCCTCGCGGCGCGCCCTCTACAGGGCCAAGGTCGCCTACCTGGCGCAGCTCGACGCGCAGGCGCGGGAGCTCTCGACGCCCGACCAGCCCGCATCCCCGGACGCCGACCCGCCCCCGCCCGAGAAGGTGGCGGAGATGATCAAGCGCGCGTCGCGCCTCCAGTTCGTCGAGGACGAGCGGATGCGCACGCTCCAGGGGATGCTCGAGCTCGCCACCGAGATCGCCAGCCTGCAGGGCGAGCTCAAGAAGGTGAAGTCGGGCCTGGAGTCGGCCCAGCAGCTCATGGACGGACACTGGGTCATCACCTTCATGCCCTCGGGGACCCGCGGGGACTTCTACTTCA
The DNA here is from genome assembly GCA_037440125.1 of Acidobacteriota bacterium. Classification (GTDB taxonomy): domain Bacteria; phylum Acidobacteriota; class UBA4820; order UBA4820; family DSQY01; genus JAKAJA01. The sequence goes on along the minus strand of JBBIUU010000054.1, from coordinate 1,890 downwards.
CCCAGAACGGGACGATCCTCAACGGCGACTACACGCTCGACAACGGCCAGAGCGGCAGCCTCGTGGGGACCTTCATCAACAACGGCGTCTTCATCGAGCGCATCGACACCAAGTACGGGAAGATGGGGCGCATCGAGGGGCCCCTCTCCAAGGACCGCCAGAGCGTCAAGGGGACCTGGCTGAACTACGATCCGACCTCGGGCCAGGCGATCACCGGGTCCTTCACGCTGGACCGAGTCCAGGAGGACCGTGAGCCATGAAGATCACCAAGAAGGTCATCGACAACACGATCATCGTCCTGGACATCACGGGAGAGGTGAAGCTGGGCGAGTCCGCCGAGCGCCTGAGCGAGGAGCTCTCCAAGCTGCTCACCGACCAGGCCGTGGAGGGCGTCATCCTCGACCTCGAGAACATCAATTACATGGATTCCACTGGCCTCGGGGAGCTCGTGGGATACCTCAGCCGATTCCAGGACAGCGGGAAGCGCCTCAAGCTCGTGAACCCGAACCAGACCGTGATCAAGCTCCTCCAGCTCACCCGCCTCGACCTCGTCTTCAAGGTCTACACCTCCGAAGAGAAAGCTCTCGAAGACATGCTCGGCTGAGGGCTGAGGCTATGGCGCTCCTGAACCACGTCACGCGGGAAATCACGGCCAAGATCGTCTACTACGGCCCGGGGCTCTGCGGCAAGACGAGCAACCTCACCTATATCTACGACAACCTCGACGACGACGGGAGGGGGAACATGCTCTCCCTCGCCACCGAGGCCGACCGCACGCTCTTCTTCGACTTCCTCCCCATGGACATCGGGAACATCCGGGGGTTCAAGGCCAGGGTCCAGCTCTACACCGTCCCGGGGCAGGTCTACTACGGGGAGACCCGGAAGCGGGTCCTCAAGGGCTCCGACGGCGTGGTCTTCGTGGCTGACAGCCAGAAGCAGATGAGGGAGGCCAATCGCGAGTCCTTCGCCCAGCTGAAGGAGCACCTCGCGGCGAACGGCCTGGACCTGGCCGACATTCCGCTCGTGCTCCAGTACAACAAGCGCGACCTCTCGGACCTCCTCTCCGTGGAGGACCTGGACGCGGACCTGAACCCGGGAAACTCGCCCTTCTTCGAGGCCATCGCGAACGAGGGGATCGGGGTCGAGGACACGCTCAGGGCCATCATCAAGATCGTGCTGAAGAACCTCATGAATAAGGGGGTCATCCGCACCGAGGACACGGCCCCCGCCGAGGAAGAGCCAGCCGCCCCGGCCCAACCGGCACCGGCCTCCGAGCCCGAGGCGGCCATGCCCCTGTTCCAGGAAGAGGTCGACCAGGAGCTGGTGGCCTCCGCCTCCCCGGACCTCTTCGGCGATGCGAGCCCGTTTGGCGCCGCACCCGAGCCGATCCCCGCGGCCCCGGAGGCGACGGTGGAGCTCCCCACTGTGGCGGAGCCCGCCGCCCGGACCGACCCGGAGTGGCTCTTCGCAGAGGCGGGAGAGGAGACCTCAAGCCTGCTCAAGCAGGACGCCGTCTTCGACGCCGTCGTGGCGGTGGAGCCGGTGACGCCGGCGGCGGTCGAGGAGGGGGCCTTCGATCCCCCGGAGAGCCATCCACCGCTGGAGCTCGAGGAGGTCCCCATCGCCTCCGACCCCGAGTGGGCTCCGGAAGCGCGCCCCGCCATACACCTCGCGCCCGGCCAGCGCTACGAGGCCGACCTCGTCATCGGCGGCAAGACCTTCAGGCTGAAAATCGAGCTGGATCCCCTGGACTGAGGGCTCCGTTCCGTTAAACGTCATTCTCGTTCCAGTTCCCGCTAGGTGAAGGGGCAGAAGCTGCCTCGCTTTCGGAGCGAAGCGGAGAAAGCGGCGTCCCGACGCCGGTGGGCCTGGGGCCCTGGCCCCCTGGAG
>JBBIUU010000053.1:0-18662 GCA_037440125.1 Acidobacteriota bacterium | reverse complement strand
TGACGTGCGGGCCCGGCCTCCAGGGGAGCCTCCTCGTGGGCGTCTCGTACGCGAAGGCCTTCGCGTGGGGCCTGGAGCTGCCTCTCGTCCCGGTGAACCACGTGGAGGGCCACCTGCGCTCGCCGTGGATGGAGCACCCCAACCTCCCCTACCCCGCCCTCGGCCTCGTGGTCTCGGGCGGCCATTCGAGCCTCTTCTTCTGCGAGGGACCCTCCACCTCGAGGCTCGTCGCGGCGACGCGGGACGACGCGGCGGGAGAGGCCCTCGACAAGCTCGGCAAGCGCCTGCGCCTGCCCTACCCCGCGGGGCCCGTGATGGACCGGCTCTCCTCGCGCGGCAACCCCAGGGCGGTCCCCTTCGCCCTGCCGCGCATGTCCTCCGGGAGCGCCGACTACTCCTTCTCGGGTCTCAAGACCGCCGCGCTCCACTCCATGAAGACCCGAGGCCTCGAGGTCCCACCCGGCTCGGCGCCCGACGATCTCCCCCCGTGGGCCTACGACCTCATCGCCTCCTACCAGAAGCGCGTCGTGGACCACCTCATCCAGGTCGCCAAGCGCGCCGCCCTCGCGCTGCGCCCGGCCTGCATCACCATGGCCGGCGGCGTCGCGTGCAACCGGCTGCTTCGCCGGCGCCTCACCGCCCTCGGCGACGAGGTGGGCATCCCGGCCGCCTTCCCCAGCCCGCGATTCTGCACCGACAACGCCGCCATGATCGGATTCCTCGCGCTCGCCCGCGAGCCCGCGCCGTCGCTGGCGTCGGTGGACGCCTTCCCGACGGCGCTCTGGCCGCGCATGTCCCTGGAGAAACCGCCATGCCCGCCAAGCTGACCGACGACGAGATCCGCAGCGCCCTCACCGGGCTCCCCGGCTGGGCCTTCCGAGAGGGGAGCCTCGTGAGGCGATTCCCCTTCCCCAACTATATGGACGGGATCCGGTTCGTCGAGGCGCTCGCCATCGACGCGGAGGCGCGGGACCACCACCCCGACCTCCTCGTCCGGTACTGCGACGTCACGGTCTTCCTGAGGACGCACTCCGCCGACGGCGTGACCGCCAGGGACCTGGAGTCCGCCCGCGAAGCCGACCGCATCGCCGCGCCGCGCGCGCGCGCCTAGCGCGTCTCGCGCGAGCCGCACCCTGGGCGGTTGACAAAATGGGCCCAAATAACGCATAATTCGCCTTCTGGACCGCTAGCTCAATCGGTAGAGCAGCGGACTCTTAATCCGTTGGTTCGGGGTTCGAGTCCCTGGCGGTCCACCAAGAACTCGAGCGGGGGGTGAGAGCCCCCCGTTTTCATTTGTACAGGCGCCAAAAGATGAACGCCCAGGGATGAGAAGGGCGGGATGCCCGCTGGCGGCGGTCACGAGGGCGCGAGCGAGGAGCGAGCGACCGCAGTTACGCCGCCAAGGGAGGGACCCGCCCCGGGAACCGTGGGCGCGCTTGCGACGCAAGCCGGCGGACTCCGACGCCGGCGAGGCCGCTAGCGCGCGCAGGTTCGAGTCCCTGGCGGTCCACCAAGACTCGAAAGGGGGCAGATAGCCCCCTTTTTTATTTGCACAAGCCATCATCTGAAGCCAGCCAGGGACGAGAAGGCCGCATCCGCGGCTGCTTCAAAGGGCTGCTGGCGGGGCCCCCTAGAATCAAGACCCGCGGCGTCCCCCCGAAGGCAGGCATCATGCTCACCCGCATCCGCGGCTGCTTCGACGGGCTGCTCGCGGGGCCCCTAGAATCAAGACCCTCGGCGTCTTTCCGAATGCAGGCCCCAAGCTCACCAGCAACACACTCCATGCTCTTCACCCGAGATTCCAGCCCAGGAGCCCTCTGGGGGAGTCGCCTGGAATGACGGTAAAGATGACCCGTCATCCTGAGGACTCCTTCGAGGGAAAGTCATTCTCAGGATCTCGCACCTGCCCCTGGCCGAGTTTGTGCGATTGCGATCGTCTCGAGCAACCCCCGGCGGCCTGCGGCCGTAGCTCTGGAGGGGCGGCCCCTCATCCTTGCCGCCTCCGGAGCCCGGAGGTACAATGCAGTTCACGTTCGGGGGTCCTATGCGCTGGTCGCCCATGCTGCGCCACCTTCTCAAGGGAACCACCTTCGTGGTGCTCTCCCTCGGCCTGGCGGTGCTGCTGTTCCACTTCATGCTCCAGCCTTTCCAGGTGGCGGGCCTCTCCATGTCCCCGACCCTCGACGACCAGGACTACCTCCTCGTGGACCGCGTCTTCTTCCGCGGCACGGGCATCAGGCGCGGCGACCTCGTCGTCTTCAAGCTGGAGAACGACCCGCGCTACATGATCAAGCGCGTTCTCGGCCTCCCCGGCGAGGAGGTCAGCGGCCACGACGGCGTCCTGACGGTGAACGGCGGGGCCGTCCCGGCCACGTTCCTGGGCCTGCACCCCCTCCCCGATTTCGGGCCCGTCCTCGTCCCGGAGGGAGCCTACTTCTGCATGGGCGACAACCCCGACGTGAGCTTGGACAGCCGCACCTTCGGGGCGATCAAACGCGAGAACATCTACGGGCGGCCCTTCCTGCGCTACCTGCCCCTCGAGCGCTCCGGGCTCCTGGGCAAGGCCGCGCATTGAGCGCAGGAGGCCGCGAGACGAAACGATGAACGAAGCCACCGTACCCATCCAGGGCAACTTCAACGAGCTCGGCCTTCCGGAGATCCTGGACTACCTGCGCACGACGGGGAAGACGGGCGTCCTCGTGGTCCGCAACGGCGCGGTCACCAAGACGCTCCACTTCAAGAAGGGCGTGGTGGTCTTCGCCTCCTCCAACCTCCCCGAGGAGCGCTTCGGCGAGATGCTCCTCAAGGAGGGCAAGATCTCCCAGCAGCAGTTCGACGCGGCGAGCAGGCTCGTCACGCGGGGCAAGCGGCTGGGCAAGATCCTCGTGGAGCTCCAGGCCATCAGCCCGAAGGCCCTCTGGAACGAGGTCCGCCACCAGGTGCAGGAGATCAGCTACTCCATCCTGGCCTGGGACTCGGGCTCCTTCCAGTTCCTGGAGGGCGAGGAGCGCACGGGCGAGAACATCACCACCGCGCTCAGCGTGCCCGAGCTCCTCCTCGAGGGCCTCAGGCGCATCAAGGACCCGGCCCTCTTCCAGCGGCGCATCCCGAGCATGGACATCGTCTTCGAGCGCGTCCTCCCGGCCCAGCGCCCCAGCGGCCTGAAGGTGGAGGAGTACGAGAAGCACGTCTTCCACCTCGTGGACGGCGCGCGCAGCGTCCAGGAGGTCTGCGACCTGAGCGAGGTCGGCGAGTTCGAGACGCTCAAGACGCTCTACATCTTCTTCACCATCGGCTTCCTCCACGTGCGGCGTCGCAAGGACCGCTTCGCCGAGGAGCAGAAGGAGATGGCCGAGCTCAAGGAGCTCGTCAAGAACTACAATGAGATGTTCACCTTCCTCTACCACTACCTCCTGCGCGAGGTGGGGCCCATCGCCGAGAACATCCTCGAGAAGTACCTCGGCCGCCTCAAGACGTCCCAGACCGAGGTCTTCACCCGCGTGACGCTCCGCAGCAACGGCGCCCTGTCGGACGAGCGGCTCCTCGAGAACGTGAAGGCCCTCGGGGTGAACCGCCGGACGACCCTCGTGGAGGCGCTCAACGAGTACCTCTACTCCGCCCTGCTCGCCATCCGGCGGACCCTCGGCGCGGACCACGAACAGAAGGTCCTCCAGACGCTCAGGAGCACGCGGAAGGACCTCTTCCATGAGTCCGCCTGAGGGGGCTCGCCCCCTCCCTCCCACGCTCGCCATCGTCGGCCCCACCGCCTCCGGGAAGAGCCGCTTCGCGCTCCGCGTGGCGGAGGCCCTCGGCGGCGAGATCCTCTCCTGCGATTCCATGGCCGTCTACCGCGGCATGGACATCGGCACGGACAAACCCGGCGCCGCGGACCGGGCGAGGATCCGCCACCACCTCGTCGACGTGGCGGACCCGGGCTCGACCTTTTCGGCGGGAGCCTTCCGCGCCGCCGCGCTCGAGGCCATGGCCGACATGGCCGCGCGCGGCGTGGCCTGCGTCGTGGTGGGCGGCACGGGCCTCTACTACCGCGCGCTGACGGAGGGGCTCGTGGACCTCCCGCCGAGGGACGAGGCGCTGCGGGAGAGGCTCCGCGCGCGCATCCGCCGGGAAGGCGCGCCGGCGGTCCACCGCATCCTCCGCCGCCTCGACCCCGCTTCGGCCACGCGCATCCTGCCCGGGGACGCCCTCCGCATCGTCCGCGCCCTCGAGGTCAGGCTCCTCACGGGGGAACCCATCTCCTCGTGGATCGCCCGCGCGCCCTTCGGCTCGGGGCGGCTCGAGGGCGTCCTCAAGGTCGGCCTCACGGCCCCGCGCGAGGTGCTCTACGCACGCATCGACGCGAGGGTGGATGAGATGGTCGCGGCGGGCCTCCTGGGTGAGGTGGCGGCTCTCTTGCGGGCCGGCGCACTGCACGGATCGGCGCGGAAGGCCATCGGATACGGCGAGATGGCCGACCACCTCGAGGGCCGGTGCTCCCTCCGGCAGGCCGTGGACAAGATCAAACTCCGATCCCGGCACCTGGCCAAACGGCAGGTGGCGTGGTTCAGGAAGGAGCCCGACATTAGGTGGTATGATGTGAGCCGCAGGGAGGCCTGGAGCAATGAATCAATGGAATTCATCCAAAGATGGATTGAAGAAACCCGGCCCGTCGCATGAGATCAACATCCAGAACCAGATCCTCAACTTCGTCCGCAAGGACAGGGCGCTCATCACGATCTTCCTGGTGAGCGGCAAGAAGTTCGTCGGGCAGGTGTTGGGGTTCGACCGGTACACGATCCACATCCGCGGCCGCGACTACGACCAGATCGTGTTCAAGCACGCCATCACCAATATCTCCGTGCCCCGCCACATCATGCAGAAGATGCAGGGCGTCGCGGGAGAGGGCGAGGGCGACCTGGGCGCGGACCTGCCCGCCGAGGGCGAGGACAGCGGCGCCCCCGACGACGGCAGCCCCGTCTGATCCGGCCCCCCGTGGCCTGAAGGACCGCCGAAAGTCCCCCGAGTCGAAGAGGAGGGCGCATGTCCCAGATCGAGGCGCTCCGACAAGTCCCCCTGTTCTCGGAACTCAACTCCAAACAGCTCGAAGCCGTCCTCCGCGTCTCCCACATCAAGGACTTCCCGAAGGACTCGGTGCTCTGCAGCGAGGGCGACCGCGGCGATGCTCTCTTCCTCGTCCTGTCCGGGCGCGTGAGGGCCGTCCTCTCGGCCGACGACGGGCGCGAGGTCATCCTCGCCTACCTGGGGCCCGGCGAGATCGTCGGGGAGATGGCCCTCTTCGACCCCGAGGAGCGCCGCACCGCCACGGTCGTCACGGCCGAGCCCTGCTCGCTCCTCATCCTCTCGGGGAAGCCCTTCATGGAGCTCCTCGCGCAGAACCCTCCCATGGCGCTGAGCATCATCCGGACCCTCACGAGGCGCCTGAAGGAGACCTCCAACCGCATCGCCAACCTCATTTTCCTGGACACCTACAGCCGCGTCGGCACGCACCTCCTCAAGATGGCCCAGCAGGAGGGCCGGCGGCTCGCCGACGGGTCCTACCTCATCACGCGCCCGCCGCAACACGAGATCGCCCACTTCATCGGCAGCAGCCGGGAAACCGTGAGCCGGGCGCTGAAGGAGCTCGAGCACGAGGGGCTGATCAAGGTGGTCGGGAAGAAGGTCATCCTCTACAGACTCAAGCCCTGACCGCCAGAGCTTGAAAGCGTGATCACCGTCACAACATGCCCGTCAGGCCTCGCACCGCGCGTGGCCGGGTGATAGCATCTCGGTTAGCGTGAGATAAGGAGAGCGCCATGACCGCCAAGCGTCTGAGCCGGACTTTCGCCCTCGTCGCCCTCGCCGCCCTGGCGGCCGGGGCCCAGCAGGGGTTCTACAAGCCCTACCAGGAACGGGTCTCCGACGGCATCGTGGACTGGGACGAGGGGTGGATCAGGACGGAGCAGGTGGTCACCATGCGCAAGGACGTCCCCGCGGCGCAGGCCCGCGTGGAGGCCCAGCGCGTGGCCACCGTGAAGGCCCAGGCCGCCGCCCTCCGCCTCGCCATGCGACTGCCCGTCAACTGCGAGCAGCGCGTCGAGAGCTACGAGGCCCTCAGGGTCCACGTGCGCGGCGTCGTGGCGGGGGGCAAGATCGTCTCCGACGGCGTGCAGGCCAACGACTACCGCGTCGCCCTCCTCGTCCCGATCAACGGTGTCACGGGCATCATCTCCGAGGTGTGCAAGGTGACCTTGCCGCCCGAGCCCGCCCCGGAGCCCAAGGCCCCGGTGGTGAAGCCCGAACCGCCCCCGGCCGCCTCGAACCCCGCGCCGACCAACCCTCCCGCACAGATGGCCTCCTTCGCCTCGGTGACCGTTGACGCCACGGAGGCCGGCGCCAAACCGGCGCTCCAGCCCCGGATCGTCGACCCCCAGGGCAACGAGATCTACGGCGTGAAGACCGTGAAGCGCGTGGTGGCCCAGGAGAAGACGCTGGCGCGCTACGTGACGCCCGCGCAAGGCGGCGGGGCTCAGCCCTCGCGCTGGCTGGACGGAGGCGCCCTGTCCCGCCTGCCCCTCGCCCTCATCGAGCCGCCCTCCGTCCTCTTCGCCCAGCGCGAGCCCTCTGGGCGCCAGCGTGGGCAGGACCAGGGCCTTCAGGTGAAGGCCGTATCGACCTCCGGGCCCCTCAAGGCGGACCTGGTGGTCACCGCCGAAACGGCCAAGAAGCTCAGGGAATCGGCTCAGGGGCCGCTCTCCGACGGCAAGGTCGTGGTGGTGGTCCGGGCCGACGTGGGCGGCGTGGAGAGCCGCCGCTTCGCGCCGGCCTCCGGCAACGTGGAGCTGGCGAGCAGGTAGGGCGCGTATGGACCCCTCGCGGCAGGGCCCGAAATCCTGGCAGGTGGGAGGCCTCATCGGGCTCGCCCTGGGCCTACTCGTGGTCCTCCCCCTTGCGCTCGGGGTCGCCTCGGCCGGCGAGGGGCGCGTCTACGATCTCCTCCTGCGCGCCCGGCACGACCCACCCGACCCGCGGGTCGTCCTCGTGGCCATCGACGACGAGTCGGTGGCCCGGCTCGGCGGACAGGCCCCCAACCGCGCCCAGATCGCGCAGGCCGTCACGCGCGTCTGGGACGCGGGCGCGAACCTCGTGGGGCTGGACCTCTTCTTCCGGGCGGCCCGCGACGAGGCGGAGGACGCCGCCCTCGAGGCGGCGCTCACCAAGGCCGACGTGGTCCTCGCCTTCGGATCCTCCGCGGGCGTCGAGCCCCTGCCCCGATTCGCCAAGCAGGCCGTGGGCCTGGGCGCCGTGGACCTGATGACGGACCGGGACGGCGTCCTGCGCACCCTCCCTGCCCCCTTCTTCGAGAAGGGCAAGAACGGCATGGGCCTGAAGGGCCTGCCCTTCGCGCTCGAGCTCGCCCAGCAGCTGTGGTTCCCCAAGGGCGGCGTCGAGCTGAAGGTCGCGGGCGACAAGCTCTGGATTGGTCAGCACGCCTACCCCGTGGGCGCGTCGGGCTGGCTCATCCCCTTCTCCGGAGGCGAGAGGACGCTCCACCGGCTCTCCTTTGCCGATGTCCTCGATCCCGCGAAGACGGTGCCGGACCTCAAGGGAAAGATCGTCCTCTTCGGGAACACCACCGCGTCCGCGCACGACCTCTTCCCCGTGCCCTTCCCCGCGGCCGACGTCTCCGGCAAGGAGATCGCCACCAACACCATGGCGGGGCTCGAGGTCCACGGTCAGGCGCTCTCGGCCCTCCTCAGGGGTGCCTCCATCGAGCCCCTCACCGACGGCGAGCGCTACGCCCTCTTCGGCCTGCTCGCGGCGGTGGGAACGGCGCTCCTGGCCCTCCCCCTCCGCCCGATCTTCTCCGTCCCCGTCTGGCTCGCCCTCGGGGGCGGCCTCCTGGGCGGCGCGGTCCTCGCCATCCGCCACGGGCGCGCCGTGCCCCTCCTGGCCCTGGGCATCGGATGGCTGTGCTTCGCCGGCGCGTCCCTCTCGTACCACTGGTACCGGGACTTCCAGGAGAAGAAGGCCGTGCAGCGCCTCTTCGCGCGCTACGTGTCGCCCAACGTGGCGCGGGAGCTCCTGGCAAACCCCGACCTCGTCCAGCTCGGCGGACGGAGGAAGACGCTGACGATCCTCTTCTCCGACATCCGCGGGTTCACGAACCTCTCGGAGCGCCTGCCCCCCGAGCAGGTCAGCGCCCTGCTAAACGAGTACTTCACCGTCATGACCCAGATCCTCTTCCGGTACGACGGCACCCTCGACAAGTTCATCGGGGACGCGGTGCTCGCGTTCTTCGGCGACCCCCTCGAACAGGCCGACCAGTCGGCGCGGGCCCTCGCGTGCGCCGTGGCCATGCAGGAGGAGGCCGCCGCCCTCCGCGCCCGCTTCGAGGCCGAGGGCAAGCCGCCCCTGCACATCGGCATCGCCGTCCACACGGGCCCCGCGGTGGTCGGAAACAACGGGTCCGAGACCAACTTCCTCTACACCGTCATCGGCGACACCGTGAACCTCACGGCGCGCCTGCAGGGCCTCGCCGTGAAGGACGACGTCATCACCACCGTCGAGACGGCCGAGCGCATCCCGGACCTCGCCGGATCGTACCGCCTCGAGCAGCTGGAACCCGTGATGGTCAAAGGCAAATCGGAGCCCATCCCCATCCTCCGCGTGGTGGGGCGGGCGTGAAGAAGGGAAGGAGCAGACCATGAGCAGGAAAACCGTCGTACTGGCGATCGCCGTCCTCGCCGTCCTCGCGCTCGGGATCGCGGCGCAGGCCCAGCAGACCGTCACGAGCACGGGCACCGCGGCCATCCTCAACAAGGACGCCGCCCAGGCCCGCGACCGCGCCGTGGAGAGCGCGCTGAGGGCCGCCGTGGAGCAGGTCATCGGCACCATGGTGGACTCGGAGACCCTCGTCCAGAACAACCAGCTCCTCTCCGACAAGATCTACACCCAGACCAGCGGGTACATCTCGAACTACAAGATCGTCAAGGAGAAGCCCGACCTTGACACGAACATCTACTCGGTCACGGTGGAGGCCACCGTGAAGTCCGGCAGCCTGCAGGACGACCTCAACTCCCTCGGCGTCCTCATGCGCCGGATGAAGATGCCGCGCGTCTGCGTGGCCATCCAGGAGGGCGGCTGGACCGCCTCCACGCAGCTCCAGCAGATGCTCCGCGACAAGGGCTTCCTCGTGGTGGACACGGGCGAGCAGTTCCACAACGAGCAGTTCACCCGCGAGTTCTGGGGCATGTCCGAGACGGGCCAGACGGACCTCCTCAAGAAGTACGGCGCGGAGGTCGTCATCCTCGGCTCCGCCGCGGGCGCCGCCGGGAGCAACATCGGCAACACGGACATGAAGTCCTACCAGGCCAACGTGGCCTTCAAGGCGCTCAAGACCGACACCAAGGAGGTGCTCGGCTCGGCCACCGGCAGCGGCACGGCCGTCCAGGTGGGGCCCGCGGGCATCGCGCAGGCCCTCAAGCAGGCCACCAACGTGGCCGGCAACGAGCTCATCCGGCAGATCATCAAGCAGTGGTCGAAGGAGGCCACCTCCTCGCGCATCCTCACCCTGATCCTGCAGGGCGTGGGCGCCGGTGAGGCGGAGAAGATCGCCGACAGGTTGCGCCAGCAGGGGCGCGGCATCCAGGACATCGTGGTGCGGGACTCCTCGCAGGGAACGGCCACCCTCAACGTGACCATGCAGGGCGACGCCTCGGACCTCGCCCAGGAGGTCGCCAAGGTCTTTCCCAAGATGCGCGTCGTGGAGAAGTCCGCCAACCGTTTGACAGTCTCGAAATGAACCGCTATCTTAGCCCGCACGGAGGATCGATCATGAAGCGCGCTATCGCCTGTGTCCTAGCCCTCGTCGGAATGCTCACAGTGACCGCGGCCTTCGCCCAGCAGAAGCCCCGCATCGCCGTGCTCAAGATCCAGAACAAGAGCACCTACGGCGCCGAGCAGATGGCGCACGCCTGCGAGGACTGGCTCGTCGAGGGCCTCGTGAAGACGGGTAACTTCCGGGTCATGGAGCGCCAGCAGCTCGACTCCATCCTCAGGGAGCAGGGGCTGTCGCTGAGCGGCGCGGTGGACGACAAGACCGCCGTCGAGGCCGGCAAGATCCTGGGCTGCCAGATCGTGGTCCTGGGCGCCATCACCGACTTCTCCGTCCACAAGTCCGGCGCGCACGGCGCGTGGGGCATCGGGTTCAACGTGGGCGTCACGAAGGCGGAGGGCATGCTCAACATCCGCATCGTCAACACCACCACCGCCGAGATCATCTACACGGGCTCCGAGAAGGGCGAGCACTCCTTCAGCAACGTGGACGTGGCCGGCTTCGGCGGCGGCGTCGACTGGGACGAGTCCCAGGCCCGCCAGATCTTCGAGCCCGCCGTCCAGCGCGCGGTGGCCGCCATCGACTCCAAGGTGTCCAGCATCAAGGACTCCCTCGGCTCCGTCGCCATGACGCGCGGCAAGGTCGCCAAGGTCTCCGAGGGCAAGCTCTACATCAACCTCGGCAGCACCGACGGCCTGAAGGAGGGCGACACTTTCAACCTCTTCCGTCTCGGCGAGGCCATCACAGACCCCGACACGGGCAAGACGCTCGGTCAGGACAAGACCCGCATCGGCACCATCACCGTGACCAAGATCATGGGCGAACACCTCTCCATGGCGGTCTGCGACAGTGGCGCCGCCCAGGTGGGCGACCTCTTCGAGAAGTAGTCCCCCGGACACGCCCGGGGGCGGCGGACGCCGCCTCCGGGCGCCCCGACCGGGGTGGGACCCAGGCCATCAGCGAGTAGCCTCCGACCATGACCTTCGCCAACTTCCTCACCATACTCCGCCTCGCGGTCGTCCCCTTCTTCATCCTCGCGCTCCTGTACGGTTACCCCCACGCGGCGCTGTACATGTTCTTCGCCGCGGCCATCACCGACATCGTCGACGGGTGGATCGCGCGCCACTTCGACCAGCGCAGCGCGCTCGGGGCGTTCCTCGACCCCGCGGCCGACAAGCTCATGCTCACGGCCACCTACGTGACCATGGCGATCCCCGCCACGGGCCTGCCCTACCTCATCCCCACCTGGCTGCCGGTCCTCACCATCGCGCGGGACGTTCTCATCGTCCTCCTGACCCTCATGCTCCACCTCGCCTACGGCATCAGAAACTTCCCGCCTACCATCCCCGGGAAGATGACCACGCTCTTCCAGGTCTCGTACGCCGTCGGCATCCTGCTCAAGAACTCCTACGGGCTACCCGACTGGCTCCTGAGCTTCCTGCTGTTGAGCGTCGGGATCCTCACGGTGGTCTCCGGGCTCCACTACATCTGGAGGATGAAGGTCATGATCCGGAGCGCCTCGTGACGCGCCACCTCCGCGCCGCGCTCGCGGCGGCCGCGCTCGCCCTTGCGCTCGCCTGCAAGGGCGCCGTCTCGCCGCCCCCCGAAGCGGCCCCGGCTCCCCCGCCCGAGCCTCCCGCGCCCGCCGCCACCAACGTGGTGTTCCCCGACGGGTGGACCGTGCAGGTGGACCTGGCTCTCACGCCCGAGCAGCAGGCGCAGGGGCTCATGTTCGTGAAGTACCTCCCGCCCGACCGGGGCATGCTCTTCCTCTTCGCCGAGGACGGGCCGCGCTCCTTCTGGATGAAGAACTGCTTCATCCATCTCGACATGGTGTGGCTCGACGGGGGCGACCGCGTGGTGGACATCAGCCGCGACGTGCCGCCCTGCGAGAAGGACCCCTGCCCGAACTACGGGCCTTCGCGCCCCGCGCGCAACGTCCTCGAGGTTCAGGGGGGGCTCTGCGCCGCCCACAAGCTCGCCATCGGAGACAAGCTCGTGGTCGTGGGCCTCCCCGCGGGGGTCCGGCCGTGAGCCCGAAGAAACCCGTCCCCGCCACCCGCCCCCAGCTCCACGTCTACACGGGCGACGGCAAGGGCAAGACGACGGCGTGCATCGGCCTCGCCGTCCGGGCCGTGGGCGCCGGCATGAGGGTCTGCTTCATCCAGTTCGACAAGGGTTTCGACGGCCAGAACGAGCACTACGCCGAGCGCCACATCCTCAGGGCGCTGGAGCACCTCCGCCTGGAGCCCACGGGATGCGAGCGCATCCAGCCCGACGGCCGCTTCCGGTTCAGCGTCACGCCCGAGGACCGCGCCGAGGCGCAGCGCGCCCTCACCCTGGCCCGAGAAGCCATCGCCTCGGGCGAGGCGGACCTCGTGATCCTCGACGAGATCCTCTCCGCCCAGCAGTACCACCTCATCACCGAGCAGGAGGTCCTCGACCTCGTGGCGCTCTGGCGCTCGGACCCCCGCTGCGAGCTCGTCCTCTCGGGCCGCACGAGACTCCAATCCGTCCTCGACGCCGCCGACCTCGTCACCGAGATGAGGAAGGTCAAGCATTACTACGACGGGGGCCTCTTCGCGCGGCGCGGCATCGAGTTCTGAGGCGGCGTCTGCTTGCGCCGATCGCCTGGCCTGCCCCCGCTGTGCATCGGGGAAAAGGCTCGTGGTCTGGAGACCGCTCCTACAGGGAAGCCGTCATCTCTCTGCTTTCAGCTAGCAGGCACGGCTTGTGGCTCACGGCACACCGCTCACGATTCTCGACTCACTAGTCACGCTTTTCGCCTTTCGCCCTTCGCCGCCATTTCCGAATTCCGCCTTCCGAATTCCGAGTTCTCCCTCTCCGTTTCATGCCCCCTAATCCCCTCTTTTTCCAGCCTTTAGGCATTGACAGACGGTGCCCGCGGCGGTATACTGATTACTTCCGTTCCAAGAGCGGAAAATCGAGAGAGCAGGAGGTAGGAGTACATGACCACATCTAACGAGAAGGGCCACACGGGTGCAGACGTGAACCCCGGCGTGCCCGCGGAATGGCTGGACCTGACCTCTGACAACATCGGCGAGGGGACCCATGTCGACATGGCCGCCCTGCTGAAAGCCAATGTTGCGGAGCACACGGAGCGCCAGCTCATCACGGGCCGCGTCGTGGCCATCACCCCCACGGACATCCTCATCGACGTGGGCCTGAAGAGCGAGGGCGTCGTCCCCCGCGAGGAGTTCACGAACCCGCGCGGCGAGGTCATCGTCGCCCCCGGGGACGTGGTGGAGGTGTTCCTCGAGCGCATGGAGGACGCCAACGGGCACGTCGTGCTCAGCAAGTCCAAGGCCACCAAGATGAAGGCCTGGGAAGAGGTGGAGCAGGCGTACAAAGAGGGCCGCCCCATCAAGGGCGTCATCCTCGACCGCGTCAAGGGCGGCCTCGCCGTCGACGTGGGCGTGCGCGCCTTCCTGCCCGGCTCCCTCGTGGACCTGCAGCCCGTGCGCAACCTGCGCGCGCTGAAGGGCCAGGAAGTGGAGATGAAGGTCATCAAGGTCAACCGCAAGCGCGGGAACATCGTGCTCTCGCGGAAGGCCTGCCTGGAGGAGAAGGTCTCCGTCCAGAAGGAGCGCATCCTCGAGGCCGCCAAGAACGGCATCCCGCTCAAGGGCGTGGTGAAGAACCTCACGAACTTCGGCGCCTTCGTGGACCTCGGCGGCATCGACGGCCTGCTCCACGTAACCGACATGTCCTGGAAGAGAATCAACCACCCCTCCGAGATGTTCCAGGTCGGCGACCAGATCGAGGTCCTCGTCCTGAACTTCGACGAGGAGAACGGCAAGCTCCAGCTCGGCTTCAAGCAGAAGGAGCCCTCGCCCTGGAAGAACGTCACCGACCGCTACCCCATCGGCAGCAAGGTCAAGGGCAAGGTCATCTCCCTCACGAACTACGGCGCCTTCGTGGAGCTCGAGGCCGGCATCGAGGGCATGATCCACGTGTCCGAGATGTCCTGGACCAAGAAGGTGAAGCATCCCTCCGCCGTCCTGAACGTGGGCGACATGGTGGAGGTGATCATCCTCGACATCGACCCCGACGCCCAGCGCATCTCCCTGGGCCTCAAGCAGGCCGAGCCGAACCCCTGGGACATCATCACGGAGACCTTCCGCGAGGGCGACCACGTGCGCGGCAAGGTGCGGAACATCACCGACTTCGGCGTGTTCGTGGAGGTCCTCGAGGGCGTGGACGGCCTCGTCCACATCTCCGACATCTCCTGGAAGCGCGTGAACCACCCCAGCGAGATCCTCAAGAAGGGCGATGAGGTCGAGGCGGTCATCACCAACATCGACGCCGTGAACCAGCGCCTGTCCCTCAGCATGAAGGCCCTCCAGCCCGACATCTGGGAGCGCTTCTTCCAGTCGCACTACGTGGGCGACGTAGTCACCGGCACCGTGACCAAGATCGTGGACTTCGGAGCCTTCGTCGACCTCGGCGACGGCGTCGAGGGCCTCGTGCACATCTCCGAGCTCTCCGACAAGCACATCACCAACTGCGGCGAGGTGGTGGAGGTGGGCCAGGCCTACCCCTTCAAGGTCATCCGCCTCGAGCCCGCGGACAAGCGGATCGGCCTCTCCCTCAAGGAAGGCCAGCGCCGCGAGCGCCAGTACCGCGCGAGCGAGGACGAGGCGCCTCGGCCGGCCGGCGACGACAGCCGCACCAGCCTCGGCGACGTGATCGATTTCAGCGGGCTCCACCGGAAGGAGGATGATGAGCAATGACAAAGGCCGATCTGATCGAACTCATCGCCAAGCGCTCTGACCTTCCGAAGAAGCCTGCGGAGATCATCGTCAACACGATCTTCCAGTCGGTCACCGAGGCGCTCGAGGCGGGCGAGAAGGTCGAGCTGAGGGGTTTCGGCTCCTTCCGCATGAAGGTGCGCGACGCCCGGACCGCCCGCAACCCCAAGACCGGCGAGAAGGTCAAGGTGGAGAAGAAGAAGGTCCCCACCTTCCGCGCCGGCAAGGAGCTTAAGGAAGCGGTCAACAAGTAAGACGCGATCAGGTGATCGGGTGATCAGGTGATCGGCGATCTGGTGATCTGAACGATCGGGACGCAGGGCGAGGCGCGAGCCGGACCCTGCGTCCCTTTTTCCGCCGCGACGCGCCTCTCCGGTCCGGCGCGGGAAGCCGAGGGCCACGCATGCGGTTCGTCTTCTCCCCCTGGCGCCTCCAGTACGTCCAGTCCCAGAAGTGCGAGGAGGGGTGCGTCTTCTGCCGGTGCTTCGACC
The DNA here is from genome assembly GCA_037440125.1 of Acidobacteriota bacterium. Classification (GTDB taxonomy): domain Bacteria; phylum Acidobacteriota; class UBA4820; order UBA4820; family DSQY01; genus JAKAJA01. Next base: position 3,567 of record JBBIUU010000053.1, on the reverse strand, counting down.
AGGAGCCCTCGGAGGAGAACCTCGTGGTTTACCGCGACGACAGGCTCGCGGTCATGCTCAACCGCTACCCCTACACCAACGGCCACCTCATGGTCATCCCCCGCCCCCACGTGGACTCGCTCACGGGGCTGGACGCGAACACGCGCGCCCTGTCGGCGGAGGCCCTCACCTTCTGCGAGACGGCCTTGCGCAGGCTCTACCACGCGCAGGGCATGAACGTGGGCCTCAACCTCGGCCAGGCCGCCGGGGCGGGCATCACGGACCACCTGCACTGGCACATCCTCCCCCGCTGGAACGGCGACACGAACTTCGTCACCGTCGTCGGCGAGACGCGCGTCATCCCCGAGGACCTGGCCATGACCTACGCCAGGCTCCGCCCCGAGTTCTCCAAGCTGTCGTTGTAGAGTCGCGATACCCCGTCAGGCCTTCGCCCGGACGACCTTGTTCTTGCCCTTGGCCTTGGCGCGGTAGAGCGCGTCGTCCAGGCGCCGCAGGATGTTCGGCACGTCCTGGTCGCCCTTCAGGTCGTCCGAGTGCAACAGGCCCACCGAGCATCCCATCGTGAGCCCGTAGGCCTCCTCGCGGGGCAGGGCCTTCGTGGCCACGAGGGAGCGGATGCTCTCGGCCTTGTCCTCGGCGTCGCCCATGGGACAGCCCAGGAGGAGCACGATGAACTCGTCGCCGCCGTAGCGGGCGGGGACGTCCTCGCGCCGCGTGGCCGCTCGCACCAGGCCTCCGATCCTCTGGATGACCTTGTCGCCCACGCTGTGCCCCAGCCGGTCGTTCACCGCCTTGAAGTCGTCGAGGTCCAGCATCAGGAGGGCGAAGGGCGCCTGGTGGCGGTTCGAGTAGGCGAGTTCCTCCTCGAGGCGGTAGAGGAAGTAGGACCGGTTGAAGAGCCCCGTCAAGGGATCCTGGATGGCCTGGAGGTGGAGGAAGCAGTTCTCCAGCGCCACCACGAGGGTCTGGGCGCTCGTCTCGAGGAGCCACTGCCTGCGGCGCAGCCGCACCCCCTCCTTGTAGTTGTAGGCCACGATGCCGCCGAAGGGCTCGCCGCCCAGGAGGAGCGGCAGGCCGAAGACGGAGGACGGGATGAAGAAGGGCGCCGTCTCCAGCGGCATGAGGAACTCGAAGAGCCGGCGGCCCAGCTGCTCGCTGGGCTCCGAGAGCGGCAGCTGGTCGTACTGGAACCGCTTCTCCTCGGGCAGGTAGGTGGAGCGGCTCTTCTGCCCCTCCACCTGTACGAGGTAGATGGTCGTGGCGTAGCGCTGGTAGAAGACCACCCCTATGCCGTCCGCGGGCAGGGATTCGGCGAGGGCGCGCGTGAAGGACTCCACCATGGGCATGACCTCGAGGGCCGAATTGGCCGCGGCGGAGACCTTGCTCAGGATGGTGAGGTCCTCGACCCTGGAGTTGAGCTGCTCCTGGGTGGCGGTGAGCGTGCTCAGGAGCCACGAGGCGGAGAGGATGAAGCCCGCCATGAGGGCGGAGGCCCCGAATCCGAGCTTGAGGAGCATCATGGAGAGGAGTACGCCGAGGGCGCAGATGGCGAAGGAGTGCACGAGGTCGACCGTGAAGGCGTCCTTCCAGAAAGCCTTGAGGTCCTCGCCCGCGAGGTAGTCGCCCGGCAGGTAGAAGATGTTGTTCGCGAAGAAGTAGGCCACGAACCCGAGGACGGCGGGCAGCACGTCGCGGGAGCCCATCTCCACGGGGAGCGTGCCTCCCGCGAGTCTGTAGGCGATGAAGGCGAACCCAAACCGGAGGAACCGGTTGCCCGCGTTGCTCGCCAGCGTGCCCGCGAGCCTCGGCCAGGGCGCCTCCTTCCGGCGCGCTCTGCTCACGATGTCGATGCAGGCGGTGAGCACCGACAGGGCCGCAGCCACCCCCGGCGAGAATACGAAGAAGGCCGCCGTGGAGAAGGAGATGTCGAAGGAGATGAAGTAGCCCATCCCGAGGCGGAACTTCACGAGGACGGCCGCCCACGAGCACGCCACGAGGACCGCGAGGACGGTCCAGGCCATGGGCGCGGCGCCGAGCTCACTCGCCGCGGGCGTGCCGCCCGGGAGGATGAGGGCCCCCTCCATCCCCGACAAGAGAATCCCGGCCCAGAGCGCCAGGCCGAGCGCGAGATGGACGTATCTGTACGCCAGGAGCTGACGCTCCTTGGTGCTCTCCATGCTATGAGGATACATGATTTGCGACCGCGGGACCAAGGGCCGCAGGTGTCTGCCTGTGCTCAGCCGTCGCGTCTGATCAGGACGGCCGTGCGGTCGTCCACGTAGGAGCCGGGGGCGCTCCAGGCGGCCGCCTCCTCGAGGAGGCCCAGGACCACGTCCTTGGCCGGGCTCTGCTGGCTCCTCCACCGGACGTACTCGAGGATGCGGCACTCCCCGTACTCCTCGCCCTCGGCGTTCTTGGCTTCGCTGATGCCGTCCGTGTACATGATGACGAAGTCGCCCGGTTCGAGCTTGAAGAAGCCGCGCTGGTAGGTCGAGGAGGAGGTCGGACCGAGGACCATGCCGCCCTCGGTCATGGGGTAGAAGCGGTCCTTCTTGCGGCGGTAGTAGTAGGGCGTGCTGTGCCCGGCGTTGCAGTAGATGAAGTGGCCCCCGGCCTCGAGCTCGCCGTAGAAGAGGGACACGAATCGCGACGTCAGCCGCGAGCGGTGGATGACCTTGTTGAGCTTCTCGAAGAGCTTGACCATTTTCTGGTCCTCCGAGATCCCCATGCGCAGGCCCGTGATGACGTCCCTCGCCTGGAGGGCCGCGGGGAGGCCGTGGCCCGTGGCGTCTCCGATGGCCACGCCGAGGATGTGCGGGTTCACCTGGACGAAGTCGAACACGTCGCCGCCCACCACCTCCGCGGGTTGGGAGGCGCCCGCGATGTCGTAGCCGGGGAACTTCACCTCGCCCTCGGGGAGGAGCGAGAGCTGGATCTCCTGGCTCTGGAGGATGATGCTCTCCAGCTTCTCCTTCGCCAGCTTGAGGTTGATGGAGTGGCGGATGCTCGAGAGCGCGAAGAGGACGTCGTCCACGTTCTCCTGGCGGTCCACCGCGAGGCTGAAGGCCACCACGAAGGCCTTCTCGGCGCCCACGGAGATGGCCGCGAAGCGCTCCACGCCGAGTTGCTCCTCGAGGGCCGGGTCCACGCCCTTCGTCTCGAGGTCCATGTAGACGATCCCCTTCCTCATGACCGCCTCGATGGGAGGGTACGCCCTGGGGATGCCGAACCCGAGCGGGACCTGGGTACCGCCGCCGAACCTCGCCTCGAGCCTGTAGACGCCCTCGTCGGCGTCGAGCGCGTAGAGCCTCGCGCCCGTGAACCCGAAGTCCTCCGCGAAGTCGTTGAGGATGCTCTGGATGATGAGGCCCAGCGTCTGCGCGAGGCTCTGCTGGCTCTCGATGCTGTCGAGGTGGCCCTCGACCTTCCTGAAGAGCTGGCGGTAGTTCATGGCGTCACCCTCTAAAGACCGATGGCCCCAGGGGCTCCTGGGGCCACTTGTGCATCCTGGATTGGTCGGGACGACTGGATTTGAACCAGCGACCCCTTGCACCCCAAGCAAGTGCG
>JBBIUU010000052.1:12598-19631 GCA_037440125.1 Acidobacteriota bacterium | reverse complement strand
CCCTGTCGTCGTCGCCGCGCCTAGCATCTGGCCCCCAAGCCTCTTGCGCGCGGCCGACGAGGGGCACTCAGCAGCCTGCAGCCCCCTCGACACGCCACGCCCTCTATCCGTGAATCGCCCTCTTGTCTACCGCGAGCGCGGCTTCCTTGAGGATTTCGCTCAACGTGGGATGCGCGTGGCAGGTCCTGGCCAGGTCTTCGGCGCTGGCCTTCATCTCCATGGCGACGACGGCCTCGGCGATCATGTCGGAGGCCCGCGCGCCGAGGATGTGCACGCCCAGCAGGCGGTCCGTCTCGGCGTGGGCCACGACCTTGGCCAGGCCCTCGTCCTCGTTCAGGCTCTTGGCGCGGCCGTTCCCCTTGAAGTAGAACTTGCCCACCTTCACGGGGAGGCCCTTCTGCTTGCACTCCTCCTCCGTGAGTCCGGCGCACGCGAGCTCGGGGTGCGTGTAGACCACGTTGGGGATGGCGTCGTAGTTGACGTGGCCGGGCTTGCCGGCGAGGAGCTCGGCCAAGGCCACGCCCTCGTCCTCGGCCTTGTGCGCGAGCATGGGGCCGCGGATGAGGTCGCCGATGGCGTAGACGCCGGGCACGCTCGTGCGGAAATGGTCGTCCACGGCCACGCGCCCGCCCTCGAGCGCCACGCCCGCCTCCTGCAGCCCGGCCGTGTCGGTGCACGGCTTGCGACCCACGGCCACGAGGACCTTGTCGCAGGAGAGGGCCTCCTCCTCGCCCTTGGCATTCTGGATCGTGACCGTCACCGTATCGCCGTCGATTTTGGCGCCCGTCACCTTGGCGCCGAGCCGGAAGACCATGCCCTGCGCTTTGAGGGAGCGCTCCAGGAAGGTGGAGAGCTGGGCGTCGGCGAAGGGCGCCACGCGCGGAAGGAGCTCCACCACCGTGACCTTGGCGCCGAGGCGGTTCCAGACGCTACCCATCTCGAGGCCGATGGCCCCGGCGCCGATGACCACGAGGTGCTGGGGCACCTTGTCGAAGCACAGGGCCTCGGTGGAGGAGACGACGCGCTCGCCGTCGAAGGGCATGAAGGGCAGCTGGACGGGCACGCTCCCCATTGCCAGACAGATGGCTTTCGCGGCGATCTCCTGCTCCCCGGCCTCGGAGAGCACGGCCACCTTGCCGTCGCCCTTGAGGACGCCGCGGCCCCGCAGGACCGTCACCTTGTTCTTCTTCATGAGGACCGCGATGCCGTCCGTGAGGTCCTTCACGATGCCTTCCTTGCGGGCGAGCATCACGGGCAGCTCGAGCTTCACCGAGGCGGGCGCGATGCCGTGGGGCTCGGCCTTGTGGCGCATGACGTGGAAGAGCTCGCTCGATTCGAGGAGCGCCTTCGAGGGGATGCACCCCACGTTCAGGCACGTGCCGCCGAGGGCGGCGTCCTTCTCCACGAGGGCCGTCTTGAGGCCCAGCTGGGCCGCCCGGATGGCGCAGACGTACCCCCCCGGGCCCGCGCCGATCACGATCAGGTCGAATGAGTCCATGGATGTCTCCCTCTGAACCGGTGCTTATGGATGGATATGAAGAGACGTGTCGCCCCCCGCGACCATCCTGTCTGATTCCGCTTCTCGTCTAACGTCTCTCGTCTAACACCTCACTAAAGCTCCAGCAGCATCCTCGCGGGGTTGGCGACGCTCTCGGCCACGAGCTTGAGGAAGGTCCCCGCGGCCTTCCCGTCCACGACGCGGTGGTCGTAGGAGAGGGCGAGGTACATCATGGGCCGGATCACCACATGAGAGTCCCGCGCCACGGGGCGCTCCTGGATCGTGTACATTCCCAGGATGCCCGACTGCGGCGGGTTGAGGATGGGTGTGCCCATGAGCGCGCCGTAGGAGCCCGCGTTGGTGATGGAGAAGACGGCGCCCTTGAGGTCCTCCAGGGTGATGCGCTTCTCGCGGACCTTCCGGGCCACGTCCTCGATCTCGAGCTGGATCTCCGGGATGGTCTTGCGGTCCACGTCGCGCAGGACCGGCACGGCGAGGCCCTGCTCGGCGGCCACGGCGATGCCGATGTCCCGATGGTGGTTCGTCACGACCTCGGCGCCCTCGATCCACGACGCGAGGTCGGGCACAGCGTCGAGGGCGTCCGACACCGCCTTAACGAAGAAGGGAAGGTAGGTCAGATCCGCGCCGTGCCTGGCTTTGAAGGCCTCGCGGTAACGTCTGCGCAGGTCCACGAGGGCGCCCAGGTCCGCCTCGTTGAAGGTGGTGAGCGTGGCCGTTGACTGCTGGGAGATGAGCATGCGCTCGGCGATCCGCGAGCGGATCGGCGTCATCATCTTTCGCGTCTGCCGCTCCCCCGGCGCCCTTTCCTTTATCTTCTCTGTTGACCTCTCCAGCTCCCCAGCTCTCCAGCTCTCCGGCTCTATCTTTGCCCCCAGCTCTCCAGCTCTCCAGCTCTCCAGCTCCTTCCCTTGAGCGGCGCCCGCCTCGGTCGACCTCGTCTTTGCCAGGAAAGCCACCACGTCCTCCTTCGTCAGCCTCCCGCCCCGCCCCGTGCCCTGGATGGCGGCGGGATCGAGGCGGTACTCCTCGAGCATCCGCCGGACCGAGGGCGGGAAGTCCTCGTCGCGCTCCGCGGCCCCGAGGTTCGCCTTGAGCGTCGGCATGCCCGCGATGGGGTGCATGGCCGGACCCGGCGTCTGCGGGACCTGTTCCTTTCCCGGCTCTCCGGCTCCCCGGCTCTCCGTCTCGGAGCGTGAGGGGGCCAGGGCGGGAGCCTGAACGGAGGTGTCGAGCGTGCCTACCGTCTGCCCTATCTTCACCGGCTCACCCGCAGCCACGGCGATCTTGAGCTGCCCCGTGTGCTCGGCGTTGACCGTCATGGTGACCTTGTCGGTCTCGAGCACGTAGAGCGGGTCGTCGGTCCGGACCACGTCGCCGTCCTTGTGGAGCCACTCCGCGAGGAGCCCCTCCGTGATCGACTCCCCCACCGACGGGATTTTCACTTCGATCTGCATCATCGGCTCCTATGCATCGGCCCTATTCGAGCGCCGCCCTCACGAGCGCCTCCTGCTCCCGCTTGTGCACCGCGAGGGACCCCGCCGCCGGGCTCGCGCTCGGCGCGCGGCCCACGTAGCGCACGCGCTCCTTGGGGAAGAGCTCGAGGAGCCTGGGGAACATGAAGGTCCAGGCGCCGCGGTTCTGCGTCTCCTCCTGGGCCCACACGACCTCCTTCGCGGAGGCGTACTTGGCGGCGATCTCGGCGAGCCTCGCCTCCGGGTAGGGGTAGAGCTGCTCCACGCGGACGAGGGCCACGTCGTCGCGCTTGTCCTGGGTGCGCCGCTGGAGGAGGTCGTAGAAAACCTTCCCGCTGCAGAGCACGAGGCGGCGGGCCTTTGCGGGCGGCGCCAGGTCGTCCAGGACCTCGTGGAAACGCCCCGAGGAGAGCTCGCCCGCTCCCGACTGCGCCATGGGGTGGCGCAGGAGGCTCTTGGGCGCCATGACGATGAGGGGGCGCCGGAAGTTCCGCTTGGTCTGGCGCCGCAGCGCGTGGAAGTACTGGGCGGGCGTGGTGAGGTTCGCCACCTGGATGTTGTCGTCGGCGCACTGGGCGAGGTAGCGCTCGAGGTAGGCGTTGGAGTGTTCGGGGCCCTGCCCCTCCATGCCGTGGGGAAGGAGCATGACGAGGCCCGAGGCGCGCTGCCACTTGGCCACCGAGGAGACCACGAACTGGTCGATGATGACCTGCGCGCCGTTGGCGAAGTCGCCGAACTGCGCCTCCCACAGGACGAGCATGCGGGGCTCGGTCATGGCGTAGCCGTAGTCGAACCCGAGGACCGCGGCCTCCGAGAGCATGGAGTTGTAGACGCAGAACTTGGCCTGCCCCTCGGCGATGTGGTTGAGGGGCACGTAGGCCTCCTGCGAGCTCATGTCCTGCCAGACCGAGTGCCGCTGCGAGAAGGTCCCGCGGGCGCTGTCCTGGCCGCTCAGGCGCACGGGCGTGCCCTCGCGCAGGAGGGTCCCGAAGGCCAGGAGCTCGGCCGTGGGCCAGTCCACCGGCCCGCCGCCCTCCACCGCCTTCATGACCTCGGGCAGGCGCCGCGCCACCTTCGGGTTGAGGTTGAAGCCCTGGGGCAGGGTGGTGAGCGCGCGCGCCACCTCCAGGAGCTCTTCGCGGGGCGCCGCCGTCGCCGCGGGCTCGTGGGAGTAGGGGTCCACAAGGCCCTCCCAGAGCGGCCCGGGGTAAGGCGGCGCTGTGATCACGGCCTGCGCCTTCACGCTCTCAAAGGCGCGCTGCAGCCTCGACTGGAAGTCCTCCGTGATGCCCTGGACGTCCTGGTCCGTGAGGACGCCGCCCGCGAGGAGCTGCTGCGTGTAGAGGCGGCGCACGGAGGGCCGGTGCCGGATCTTGCCGTAGAGCACGGGCTGCGTGAAGGCCGGTTCGTCGGCCTCGTTGTGACCGTATCGGCGGTAGCAGATCATGTCCACCACCACGTCCTTGCCGAAGGCTTGGCGGAACTGGAGCGCGAGCTCCGTGACGTAGACCACGGTCTCGGGGTCGTCGCCGTTCACGTGGAAGATGGGCGCCTCGATCATCTTCGCCACGTCCGTCGAGTAGACGGTGGAGCGCGCCTCCCGCGGCGTGGTGGTGAAGCCGATCTGGTTGTTGATGACGAAGTGGACCGTGCCCCCGACGGTGTAGCCCTCGAGCTGGCTCAGGTTGAGGGTCTCCGCCACGAGGCCTTGGCCCGCGAAAGCCGCGTCGCCGTGGATGAGGAACGGGATGACCTTCTTGCGCCGCTCCATGTCGCTGCGCTGGCGCTGCTTGGCCCGGGCCCGACCCAGCACCACGGGGTCCACGGCCTCGAGGTGGCTCGGGTTGCTCGTGAGCGAGAGGTGGAGGCTCTTTCCGCTCGCGTTCACGTGGTCCGAGGCGAACCCCTTGTGGTACTTGACGTCGCCGTCGCCGCCCACGGACTCGGGCAGGACGTTCTCCTCGAACTCCGAGAAGATCGCGGCGTAGGACTTGTCCAGGATGTTGGCGAGGACGTTCAACCGCCCGCGGTGCGCCATGCCCACCACGAGCTCCTCGGCGCCCAGGTCGGGCGCGAGCTCCACGAGGGCGTGGAAGGCCGGGATGAGGGACTCGCCGCCTTCGAGGGAGAATCGCTTCTGTCCCGGGTAGCGGCTCTGGGTGAAGGTCTCGAAGAGCTCAGCGTCCGTGAGGCAGCGGAGGATCTCGAGGCGCTGCTCGCGGTCGAGCTCGGGCCGGTTCTTGACGGGCTCCATTCGCGCCTGCAGCCACCTCCGCACCTTGACGTCCTGGATGTGGAGGTACTCCACGCCGACGGAACGGCAGTAGGTGTCCTGGAGGATGCCGATGATGTCGCGCAGCGTGGCGCGCTCGGGGCCGCCCAGGTGGCCCGTGTCGAAGACGCGGTCCAGGTCCTTGTCCTGGAGGCCGAAGGCACCGAGCTCGAGATCGGGGATGGTCGCGGGGTTGTTCCCGAGGGGGTCGAGCTGGGCCATGGCGTGGCCGCGGCTCCGGTAGGCATAGATGAGGCTCGCCACCTTCGACTGGTCGCGGGCCTGGTCCGCGGCCGCGCAGGACCGCGGGCACGTGGCCATCTCGAACCCCTCGAAGAAGATCTGCCACTCACGGCCCACCGCCGTGGGGTCAAGCTTCCACTGCTGGTAGAGGGTGTCCACGAGGGGCGAGTTCGCCAGGGCGGCGAGGGTCGACCCGGACTGCGCGGGCGGCTTCTGGAGGGACACGGCGCGGCTCCTTCTCTGGGATGGGGGAACTTCGAGCGCCCTCCCCGCGGCATTCTGCGAGGAGCGGCCCTCTCGGGGCCCCTCTCCGTAACGGTTCCGCCTCCAATTTATTCTTTTTTCAGGTGGTTGGGTAGGCCTAGGGCCGATAGGTCCTTCCCCGCCAGACCACGCCCCGCCGGTAGTACCGGATCATGGAGCGCCCCATGATCCAGGCCCAGATCAGCGCCCTCACGGGGGCCAGGAGGCCGAGCCACCATCCCTGCCCCGACCACGCGCATCCCCAGACGTTGAGGACGGCCTCGGCCCCGCACGTGAGCCCCGCGGGAAGGAGCAGCCCCCGGGCTCCCGGCAGGAGGAGCGCGGCGGCGAGGGCCAGGGGGGGGAGGAGGTGGATGGCCACGTAGAGTGCCATGGAGAAGGAGGCGAACAGGGGCCGGAAGCCGAAGGCGGCGTAGAGGTTCTTCGTGAAGCCCTCCACCGCAGCCCGCAGCCCCTCGTACATCCGGACCCGGACCTCCCCATAGGCGAGCACCACGCGGAACCGTCCGCGCAGGGACTTCATCATGCGGCCCATGGCCACGTCGTCCACCACCTCGGAGCGGATCTTGCCGATGCCGCCCGCGGCCTCGAAGACGTCGCGGCGGACGAGGTTCCCCGAGCCCGCGCCGAACACCATGGCCTTCACGGCGGGCGCGTTGCACAGAAAGGTGGGGGAGGCATAGAAGCTGAAGGTGTCCAGGAAGGAGAGGACGAGGCGCTCGGACCAGCTGCCCTCGAGCGTGGGCAGGAGGAGGAGCATGTCCAAGTTCCACCTCGCCATCTCGCCCGCGGCCCTGCGGTGGACGCCCGGGGCGTAGACCACGTCCGCGTCCACGAAGAGCACGTATTCGCCGGTGGCCGCCTCCAGCCCCTCGCGCTGGGCGTTGGGCTTGCCGAGCCAGCCTTCCGGGGGCGGGACGCCGCGGACCACCGTCAGGTTGGGATACCGGCCCCGGAGCTCCTCCAGGATGTCGGGCGTCCGGTCCTCGGAGGCGTCGTCCACCACGACCACCTGGAGCCCGGGGTAGTCCTGGGCGCAGTGGGCCTCCACGGCATGTGCCAGGCCCTTCTCCTCGTTGCGCGCGGGGATGACCACGCTGAGCGTCGGGAGGGGGCCCGAGGGAAGTTCCCGGGAGAGGCGGGGCAGGAGGAGCCGGTTGAGGACGGCCACGACGGTCGCCAGGCCCCACCAGACCACGAGGGACCAGAGCAGGATGGTCATGGGCGGAAGTCGGAGAGATGGGTAGGTGGGGGGATGGGGTG
>JBBIUU010000052.1:9959-12498 GCA_037440125.1 Acidobacteriota bacterium | reverse complement strand
GGATGGGGTGATAGGGAGAAAGAAAACCGAAGCCTGCCTTGGTCTTCATGGCCCCATCTCCCTGCCTCCCCACCTCCCCACCTTTCGCACCTTTGAGCGGCTGTTTCTCTTTAACCTACTCCTGCTTCCCCAGCACGAAGCGCACGAGGGTCCGCACGCCCACGCCCGAACCCTCGCCCTTGTGGGCGTCCGGGCCGTCGTCGTCCCGCAGGGCGGGGCCGGCGATGTCGAGGTGGACCCACGGCGTCCCGTTCTGGACGAAGTTCTGGAGGAAGAGGCCCGCCGTCAGCGCGCCTCCCCAGCGGATGCGCGACATGTTGGCCACGTCCGCCACGTCGCTCTTGATGTACTTGTTGTAGGCCGCCGGGAGGGGGAGCTGCCAGAGCTCGTCGCCCGACTCGCGGGCCGCGGCCAGGACATCGTCCATGAGGGCCTGGTCGTTGCCCATGGCGCCCGAGAAGTCGGGGCCCAGGGCCACCACGCACGCGCCCGTGAGCGTGGCGAGGTCGATGACGGCGTCCACCTTCTCGCGCTGGACGTAAGTGAGGGCGTCAGCGAGCGTGAGCCGGCCCTCCGCGTCCGTGTTCAGGACCTCGATGGTCTTGCCGCTCATGCTCGTGAGCACGTCGCCGGGGCGGTAGGCGTCGCCGCCGGGCATGTTCTCGCACATGGCCATGACCGCGTCCACGGCCACCTTGGGCTTGAGCGCGCCGATGGCCTTCATGGCGCCGAGGACGGCGGCGGAGCCCGACATGTCGCTCTTCATGGCGCCCATGCCGTCGGCGGGCTTGATGGAGATGCCGCCCGAGTCGAAGGTCAGGCCCTTGCCCACGAGGGCGATGTGGACCTTGGCGCCCTTGGGACGGTACTTCAGGTGGATGAAGCGCGGCTCGTGGCGCGAGCCGCGGGCCACGGCGAGGTAGGCGCCCATGCCGAGCTTGGCGCACTCGGCGGGCCCCATCACCTTGATCTCGAGGCCGCCCTCCTTGGCCACGGCGCGGGCCTCCTCGGCCATGCGCTCGGGCGTCAGGGCGTTGGCGGGCTCGGTCACGAGGGAGCGCGCGAAGAGCGTGGCCTGGGCGACGACTTCGCCCAGCTTCCCGCCCTCGTCGAGGTCGCGGTCCCGCTTCTCGACGGAGATCTGGAGAAGGCCGAGGCCCTTGGGTGGAGGCGGGTCCTCGGTCTTGTAGCGGCAGAAGCGGGCGTTGCCCAGCGTGGCGCCCTCCACGACGGCCTGGGCGGCGGCCCAGCGGGCGGGCCCCGTCTCCTCCCCGAGAGGCAAGGCGAGGGTGGCGCTCTCCAGGCACCGCTCGCGGAAGCGGCGCGCGGCGAGGGAGCCGGCGGCGCGAAGGACGCCGGGGCCGAAGGCGGTACGCTTGCCGAGGCCCACCACGAGCACGTGCTTGGCCGGGCGCCCGGCGAGGTTGAAGGAGAAGAAGGACTCCCCGGCGCCGCCCTTGAAGCGGAGGCGCGCGGCCTCGGCCCTGAGGGCTCTGGCCGTGGGGAACTTGCCGAAGTCGAGGTCGTCGAAGACGCCGAGGGCCAGGCCTTCGGTCCTCGCCGCGACGGGAGAACCGGTCACGAATTTCCATTCCATGGTCATCACCTCTCCGCGCGATCCGGGGACCGCTTCCGATTCGTACGACGGGGACGGTTACGGGGCGGCCGCGCGGGCCGGCCGGAGCCATCCCTCCATGAGCCTGCGTTCGATACCCTCGGCCGTGAGCCCCAGGTCCTCCAGCAGCTTCGGCCGGGGCCCGTGGGCGACGTAGCGGTCGGGCAGCCCCATGAGGAGCACCGTCGTGGGGACCCCCGCGGCGGCCTTCCACTCCAGGACGGCCGAGCCGAACCCGCCCTGCATCACGCCCTCCTCCACGGTGAGGACGCGCGAGAAAGACGCCAGGCGCCCGGCGAGGTAGCCCTCGTCGAGGGGCTTGATGAAGCGGCAGTTCACCACCTCCACCTCCACGCCCTTGGACGCGAGGCTCTCCGCGGCCTTGAGCGCGGCGCCCGTCATGGGACCCACGGCGAGGATGGCGCCGTCTTTCCCGGGACGGAGGACCTCCCACGACCCCACGGGGAGGAGGGTCGGCTCTTGGTCGGGCACGAAGGCGCCCGCGCCCGCCTTGGGGTAGCGGATCGCGAAGGGGCCGCCGTCGTGCTTAAGGGCCGTGGCCATGAGGTTGCGCAGCTCGTTGCCGTCCTTGGGCGAGCTCACGACCATGCCCGGGACGTGGCGCAGGTAGGCCAGATCGAGGGTGCCGTGGTGCGTGGGGCCGTCCTCCCCGGCGAGCCCGGCCCGGTCCATGCAGAACATGACCGGAAGGTGCTGGAGGGCGCAGTCGTGGACCACCGGGTCGTAGGCCCGTTGGAGGAAGGTCGAGTAGATGGCGCACACGGGCCGCATGCCCTGGGTGGCCATGCCCGCGGCGAAGACCGTGGCGTGCTCCTCGGCGATGCCCACGTCGAAGAAGCGCGAGGGGAAGGCCTCCGCGAAGGGCAGGATCCCCGTGCCCGTGGGCATGGCGGCGGTGATGCC
>JBBIUU010000052.1:0-9859 GCA_037440125.1 Acidobacteriota bacterium | reverse complement strand
GGCGTGATGATGCCCTTGGCGCCCTCCTCGATCCGTCGGGCCAGGAAGGTGAGGGGCTTGCCCGCCCGCGGGATGCGCTCCAGGCCCTCCCGCACCCGCCGGCGGAAGCGCTGGTAGAGGGGGGTCTGCACGAAGTTGTTGAGGTAGCGGTGGATGGCGCCCACGTTGGGCGAGATGGACATCTGGTTGTCGTTGAGGATGGCGAGGAACTTGCGGTGGCGGGCCCCGCCCGCGTTGTTGAGGGCCTCGTAGCACAGGCCGCCCGTGAGCGCACCGTCGCCGAAGACTGCCGCCACGCGGTAGTTCTTCCCAGAGAGGTCCCGGGCCGCGGCCATGCCGTAGGCCGCCGAGAGGGCCGTGGAGGCGTGGCCCGCGCCATAGACGTCGTACTCGCTCTCGGCGCGCTTGAGGAACCCCGAGATGCCGCCATATTGCCGAATCGTCTTGAGGGCCTCCCGGCGACCCGTCAGAATCTTGTGGATGTAGGCCTGGTGGCCCACGTCCCAGACCGTGAGGTCCTCGGGGGTCTCGAGGACGTAATGAAGCGCCACCGTGAGCTCCACGACCCCGAGGCTGCTGGAGAAGTGCCCGCCCACCTCCGAGATGACCTCGAGGAGGTAGGCTCGGAGCTCCTCGCAGAGCTGGGACAGGGACTCCTCGGGCAGGGCCCGGAGCGCCTTGGGGGAGTCGATCGTGCCGAGGAGCGGGTACGTCGTCAAGTTCCGGCCCTTTCCCGAACGAGTATTTAACGTCTCAACCCCCTCTGGCGTCAACCGTTCCGAGCCGTCTCGGAAGGTTCCGCGGGACCGGGGCGTTTCGAACGGGGACGGCCGCCGTGATATGTTAAGGGGCTGGCGGGGTAGGAAGGAGGAGGCGTTGGTCGGTCCCGAGCGAGCCAAGAGATTCCGCGTCGGGCTCTTCTGGGTCCTCTCGGTCCTCCTCGTCCTCCTGGTCGTCATCCCCCTCATCTCGTACAGCTGGAAGACCATCGACACGAGCAAGGACTACATCGAGGAGTCCCTCCGCGAGCGCCAGATCAAGACGGCGATCCCCGCGGCCAGCCACATCGAGAGCCTCGTGACCGCCCACCGCGGGAGGCTGGCGGACCTCGTCGGGACCTTCGAGGTCTACGCCAACGACGCCCAGTACAAATCCAACTTCGAAAACCTGCTCGAGCGGGGCATCCTCGGGCGCAACCTCTCCGACAACACCCTCCTCCTGAGCTACCAGGACCGGGAGGGCGGGCAGTTCGCGGTGCCGTGGAAGGGCGTGACCTCCGCGGAGCAGGCCCAGCTCAACACGGGCCTCATCCAGCCGGTGAGCCGGCAGGCCATCGGGAGCAACGAGCCCGCCACCTCGGGCGTGGTCTTCGTGAAGCTCGCGGCGCTGGGCGAGAACCAGCCCGCCATGGCGCTGGCGCTGCCCCTCCATTCGAACAACGAGGTGGTGGCGGCGCTCTCCGGTGTCTTCCTCCTCCAGGACGTCCAGGAGGTCCTCGCCAACTACCGGCGCGAGTTCGACATGTTCGTCACCGACGAGAAGGGGAACCTCCTCTTCACGTCGGACCCCAGCCGTCAGGGCAAGCCCATGAACCTGGGGGACGACCCGGTGGTCCAGCGGGTCCTCGCGACGGGGGCGTTCCCGCCCAGCACCATCAACTACAGCGTCACGCGGCTCACGGGCGACAAGCGGGAGACCGACCTGGTGACGTGCGCGCCCATGCCGCGTTACCGGTGGCTCCTCTTCTCCCAGGTGGACCGCGAGAAGTACTACGCGCCCATCGTGGCGCTGAAGCGGCAGTCCACGGTGTGGATCGCGCTCTCGATCCTGGGCGCGCTCCTCGTGGGCCTCGTGCTCACGCGCCTCATCACCCGGCCCCTCACGGAGCTCACCGGGGTGAGCCGGGACCTCGCCGCGGGGAACTTCCACCGCCGCGCCGAAGAGAACGCCAGGATGGAGATCGGCGAGCTGGCCCGCGCCTTCAACGCCATGGCCGACGACATCCAGGAGTACATCCAGAAGGTCGAGGCCGCGGCTGCGGAGACCCAGCAGCTCTTCATGGACTCCATCCGCGCCATCGCCAACGCGCTGGACGCCAAGGATCCCTACACCCGTGGCCACAGCGAGCGCGTGTCGGCCTACTCCATGATCGTGGGGCAGGAGTACGGACTGGACGAGCGGATGATGCGCGTCATGGAGATCTCCTCCCTCCTGCACGACGTGGGGAAGATCGGCATCGAGGACCGCATCCTGCGCAAGCCGGGCGCCCTCACGGCCGAGGAGTTCGAGGTCATGAAGACGCACCCGCCCAAGGGGGCGGCGATCCTCGGGGGCATCCCCCAGATGCGGGAGATCATCCCGGGCATCCGGCACCACCACGAGAAGTGGCAGGGCGGAGGCTACCCCGACGGACTGAAGGGCGACCTGATCCCCCTCATCGCGAGGATCATCGGCGTGGCGGACGCCTTCGACGCCATGACCACCAACCGCCCCTACCAGAAGGGCATGACCTTCGAGCGCGCCGCGGCGCGCATCAACGAGCTCACCCCGACGGTCTACGACCCGGCGGTCATCGAGGCCTTCAACCGGGCCTACCACGCGGGCGCCTTCCTGGGCCACCAGCAGAAGGTGGCCGAGCAGAAGCTCGCCTGAGAATGACCCCGGCGCTCCACACGACCCCCACGACTCCGGAAAGGAACGCACGATGACAGACGGCAGGCGCGCGTGGCCCGGCGCGGACCTCTTCGAGCGATGCCCCCAGAACCCCATCCTCACCGCGAGGGACCTCGGCTACCCCGCCAACGTGGTCTTCAACGCCGCCGCGGCCCAAGTGGGCGGGCAGACCGTCCTCCTGGCCCGCGTGGAGGACAAGCGCGGCCTGAGCCACCTCACGGCGTGCCGGAGCGCCGACGGCGTGACGGGCTGGCACGTCGACGACCCGCCCACCCTCCTGCCCGATCCGGCGCGCGCCCCCGAGGAGCAGTGGGGGATCGAGGACCCCAGGGCCACCTACCTGCCCGAGCTCGGCCTCTGGGGCGTGGTCTACACGGCCTACTCCCGGCAGGGCACCCAGGTGAAGCTGGCCCTGACGAAGGACTTCAGGACCTTCGACGTGCGCGGCGTCATCATGCCCCCGGACGACAAGAACGCGGCGCTCTTCCCCCGCAGGTTCAACGGGCGCTGGGCCATCCTCCACCGCCCCGTGGCCCCGGGCCGGGACGCCAACATCTGGATCTCCTTCTCCCCCGACCTCGTGCAATGGGGCGAGCACCACACCCTCATGGAGACCCGCCGGGGCAACTGGTGGGACGCCCACCGCATCGGCACGTGCCCGCCGCCCCTCGAGACGCCCCATGGGTGGCTCCTGGGCTACCACGGCGTCCGCCAGACGGTGGACGGCGCTATCTACCGCTTCGGCCTCGCCCTCCTCGACCTGGAGAATCCCCAGCGCGTCCTGCGCCGGAGCGACGAGTGGGTCTTCGGCCCGCGCGAGCCCTACGAGCGGGTGGGCGACGTGGGCAACGTGGTCTTCCCCTGCGGGTGGATTCACGACGCGGGGAGCGATACACTCCGTCTGTACTACGGCGCCGCGGACACGTGCATCGGTCTCGCCACCGCGAAGCTCGCCGACGTGATGGACTACGTGCTCTCCTGCCCCGAGACGCGCTAGGGGGGTCCCCCTATCGCCGGGGCGGGGCGGGACACCGTCGAGTAGGGGAATCCGCCATGGCCACGAAAGCCCCGTCGGTCGCGTTCATCTCCACCTACGTCCCGCGCCTGTGCGGCATCGCCACCTTCGCCCACGACAACGCCCTCGTGGTCGCCAAGGCCATGGGAAAGTCCCTCGGCCAGACGAGCAAGGTCCAGATCGTGGCCCTCCACAAGCCCACGGACACCTTTCGCTACGGCCCCGAGGTGGGCTTCGTCCTCCGCCAGCCCCAGCGCATGGACTACACGGAGGCCGCGGAATTCCTGAACATCTCCTCGGTGGACGTGGTGTGCCTCCAGCACGAGTACGGCATCTTCGGGGGCGACGACGGGAAGTACATCCTCGACCTCCTGGAGGCGCTCCGGAAGCCCGTCGTGACCACGCTGCACACGGTCCTCAACCGCCCCAGCGAGGGGCAGCGCGCCACCCTCGAACGCATCTGCGCCATCTCCAACCAGGTGGTGGTCATCGCCGACAAGGCCAAGGGCATGCTGGGCGAGATCTACGACGTGCCCCAGGAGAAGATCGTGCGCATCCCGCACGGGGTGCCCAACGTGCCCTTCATGGACCCCGGCTACTACAAGGACCAGTACCGGCTCGAGGGGCGCAAGGTCCTCCTCACCTTCGGCCTCATCGGCCCGGGGAAGGGCATCGAGCACGCCATCGACGCTGTGGCGCTCCTCGTGAAGGACTTCCCCAACCTGACCTACGTGGTCCTCGGCGCCACCCACCCCGAGGTCAAGCGGCAGTTCGGCGAGGCCTACCGCACGGGGCTCGAGCAGCGCGTGGAGGCGAAGGGGATCAAGGACAACGTGGTCTTCATCGACCGGTACGTCTCCGACGAGCAGCTCCACGAGTTCCTGCTCATGGCGGACCTCTACGTGACGCCCTACCTCGCCAAGGAGCAGATCTCCTCGGGCACCCTCTCCTTCGCCATGGGCTGCGGCAAGGCCATCGTCTCCACGCCCTACTGGTACGCGGAGGAGATGCTCGCCGACGGGCGCGGGTTGTTCAGCAACTTCGGGGACCCCGAGTCCATGGCCGCGCAGCTGCGGCGCCTCCTCTCCGACGAGGTGGAGTGCAACCAGATCCGGAAGCGGGCCTACCAGTTCACGAGACCCATGGTCTACGAGGAGGTGGGCAAGCGGTACCTGGAGGCCTTCATCAGGGCCGCCGAGGCTGGGGTGTCCTCGAGCGTATCGCGCAAGGCCGTGGCCACGGGCCTGCCGGAGATCAACCTCGACCACCTGAAGATCATGACCGACGGGACGGGCCTCATCCAGCACGCCATCTTCGCCACGCCCGACCGCACGCAGGGCTACACGACCGACGACAACGCACGCGCCCTGCGCTTCGCCGTGCGGTACTGGTCCCTCTACAAGGACGACTCGATCCTGCCCCTCGTGCAGACCTACCTCGCCTTCCTGCTCTACGCCTTCAACGAGAGCAGCCGGCGCTTCCGCAACTTCATGGCCTACGACCGCCGCTGGCTCGACGAGGAGGGCTCGGACGACTGCCAGGGCCGCACCCTCGGAGCGCTCGCGGACACGCTCCTCTACGCGCCCAACGATTCCATCGCCGGCCTCGCCAAGCGCCTCTTCGAACAGGCCCTGCCCTCGGCCAAGACCCTCATCTCGCCGCGCGCCTGGGCGTGGACGATCCTGGCGTGCGACACCTTCATCAAGCGCTTCGGCGGCGCTCGCGAGGTGCGCGAGGTGCGCGAGGACCTCTCGGCGCGCCTCATCGGCGCGTTCAAGGCCAACGCCTCGGAGGACTGGCCCTGGTGCGAGAACGAGGTGACCTACGACAACGGGCGCATCTGCAAGGCGCTCATGGTGGCCGAGGCCATCACCCAGCCGCCCAACCAGACCGACTTCGCCCTCCGCTCCCTCGAGTGGCTCATGAAGGTCCAGGCCGACCCGCGCGACGGCCATCTCAGCATCATCGGCAACCACGGCTGGATGCAGCGGGGCGGGGCCAAGGCCCCCTTCGACCAGCAGCCCATCGACGCCGCCGCGCTCCTCTCCGCGTGCCACGACGCGTTCCGCATGACCGGGGACGCCAAGTGGAAATCGGAGATGAAGAAGTGCTTCAACTGGTTCCTCGGGGCCAACGACCTCAACATGCCCCTCTACGACTTCAAGACCCACGGCTGCCACGACGGCGTCCATGACCACGGCATCAGCCGACACCAGGGCGCCGAGTCCACCCTGAGCTGGCTCATGAGCGCGCTGCGCATGCACCAGGAGGGCGGTTTTTAGGGATCGAGCTGGGGAGCTGGAGAGCTGGGGAAAGGATCAAAGAAGACGCTAGCCCGTGAGGAAGGGGCCGCGAGATCTGGCGACGCGCGGCGGGCGAACGAAGGATAGAGCCCGGATTCGAGACGTTGCGGATAATGGGATGCCGCCCGGATCGGGCCAGATGCGAGGAAGGCGAGGTGGCCGCACCGGAGGCGTACCTGGAAGGTACGTTGAGGATGCGGACGCCGAAGGCTGACAAAGCAGATGGCCCGAGATCTGGCGGCGCCTAAGGAGAATCTGAGATGGCCGAAAGAGACCCTTACGACGTCTTCAAAGAAGGCATCATCCAAGACCACCGGCCCTGGGGCGCCTTCCGCCGCTTCCCCCACGAGGGCGTCAGCTCCATCAAGGTCATCACGGTGAACCCCGGCGGCATCCTCTCGCTCCAGTACCACAACGGCCGGGACGAGTTCTGGCTCGTCCTCGACGACGGCGTGGAGATGACGGTGGGCGAGAGGGTCTGGCGCCCCGCCGCGGGCGAGGAGGTCTGGATCCCCAAGGGCACGAAGCACCGCGCCCGGGGCGTGGGCGAGAAGCCCGCGCGGGTGATGGAGCTCTGGGTCGGCCCCTCCGAGGAGACCGACATCGTGCGCCTCGAAGACGCCTACAACCGCGGCTGAGGCCGCTTCCATGACAAGGGAGGAGAAACCCATGAGCCTTCGCGTCGCCATCAACGGGTTCGGACGGATCGGCCGCCTCGTGTTCCGCCAAGCCATCAAGGACCCCAACATCGACATCGTGGCCCTCAACGACCTGACGGACGCCAAGACCCTCGGGCACCTGCTCCAGTTCGACTCCATCTACGGCCGCTTCGACATGCCGGTGAAGGTGGTGGACGACCACCTCGAGGTGGGGGGCAAGCGCATCAAGGTCTTCGCCCAGCCCAACCCCGAGGGCACGCTCTGGAAGGACCTCGACGTCCACCTCGTCTTCGAGAGCACGGGCCGCTTTGCCGACGGGTCCAAGGCCAAGTTCCACCTCGACGCGGGCGCGGACTGGGTCATGATCACCGCCCCGGCCAAGAACGTGGACATGACGGTGGTCTACGGCGTGAACCACGCCGGCCTCGACCCGAAGAAACACAAGATCATCTCCAACGGCTCCTGCACGACCAACTGCCTCGCCCCCATCGCCAAGGTCATCATGGAGAACTTCGGCATTGAGCGTGGCCTCATGACCACCGTGCACGCCATCACCAACGACCAGCGCCTCCTCGACCTCACGCACTCGGACCTGCGCCGCGCCCGCGCCGCCTTCGTCTCCATGATCCCGACGACCACGGGCGCCGCCAAGGCCGTGACCGAGGTCCTTCCCGAGCTCAAGGGGAAGGTGCACGGCCTCGCGGTCCGCGTCCCCACGACGAGCGTCTCCCTGGTGGACTTCACCTTCGACACCGAGAAGCCCGTCTCCGCGCCGGCGCTCAACGCCGCCTTCAAGGCCGCCGAGACCGGAGCCCTCAAGGGCGTGCTCGAGGTCTGCGACCTGCCCCTCGTCAGCGTGGACTTCCGCGGCAGCACGGCATCCTCCATCGTGGACGCGCAGAGCACCATGGTCCTGGGCGACAGGATGGGCAAGGTGCTGGCGTGGTACGACAACGAGTACGCGTACGCTGCGCGGTGCGTGGACGTGGCGAAGCTGTTCATGGATTAATTCCGCTTTCGAGGGAACTGCGCCGCCAGTCTTGGACCTTGGGCGTCGTCAGGCTGCGCGGTCCAGCGCCTGCGACGTACGGACTGAGTACGACTCGGCGCGGCCCGCTAGCCTTCCTGGCCCAAGGCCCAATCCGGGCGGAACGCACGACGGCCCAGCAGAGAAACGCTGGGCCGTCGTCTTGCCCTAGCACCCTCCATAACCCACCGCACTTGCTGACGCCGTCTTCCTGCACTACCTTTTGAGCGGGGACAACCATGGTGCGACTGCGGGAGATCGGGCCGGCTTACACGGCGCGCCGTATGTTGGGATGGATCGCGGCTGCCGTAGTTGCGTTGGTGCTCTTCGGAAGCGGGGCCGCGGCCGCGGCCAGCGAAAGCGGCGCAACGGTCTTCATGGGCGCCAAGAGCGACGTCGGTTGGGGGATCACTGCCACTCAGGACGGCGGCTACCTCGTCGTGGGAGGCACGGACAGCGTCGGGGCCGGGAAAGAAGACGGACTCATCCTCAAGCTCGACAGCCAGCGCCACATTCAATGGAGCCTGGTACTCGGCGGCCCCCTCGATGACGAATTCGAGCAGGCCGTCCAGACACCCGATGGCGGATACGCCGTGTGCGGAGGGAGCTACAGTTTCAACCATTTTGGTTCAAGAGGCTGGGCAACACCGTGGGTCGTACGACTGAACAGCGCGGGCCAAGTCCTCTGGCAAAGATATTATGTGAGGCCGTCGGCGGCCTGGGTCTGGCGTGTCGTCAACACTCACGATGGCGGTTTTGCTCTCGGTGGAGTGTGGTGGGCACCCTCAACCTCGGGTTACCCCCCGCAGTACTCATATCTGATGAAGGTAGGCGCCACCGGTGAAGTACAATGGCAGACAGCACTTGGCCCAGACGACGTAATTCTCAAAGGCCTGTGCGAGCTTTCAAGTGGTGGCTTTGCCGCGGCCGGCTACTGCTATAGTACAGGCATCACCGTGGCCTCAGAATCCGTGATCCGCCTGGATTCCAACGGCAACCCTCTCTGGTATCGACGATTTGCCATCCCCAACGACTACAACTCTTCGGAGAGCACTGCGGCGGTGGCCGAAGCGCTGGACGGAGGAATTGTAGTGGGGGGCGGGAACCCTGTGCAGATCAGAAAACTGGACAAGGATGGGAACACGCTCTGGAGCCAGCGAGCAAACATCCCCCTCGTCTACGAGGATTGGGCAACTGTAAATGCCCTGCTGCCGACTGAAGGAGGAGGATATCTCGCTGCGGGCTACTTCGCCCATATTTCTCAATACTACACAGAAAACTATTTCGGCCCCCTCCTAGTCCGGCTCACCGAGGACGGCGGTATCAATTGGGCGAGGGTCTACGGTAATCAGTGGGTGACCCCGGAGTCCACGCTGGCATGTCAAGCTTCGGACGGGGGCGTCGCCTTTGTCGGTCCCATTCCCTCCCATACCGACCACACCAATACCGCACTGATCAAAACCGATGAGGAAGGTCATGTGGTCGATCCATGTCTTGCCACACGGGACGTTCAATCGATTTGGACGAATGAGCCCAGTGGGGAATCGGAGGCAAATCAGGAAATACTCCAGGGGACCTGTGAAGCGCTGGTCCCCAATCCGTCTGCCACAACCGCAAATCTTGATTCAGAAAGCACCTTCTGCCCTGTGATCCGGAGTGTGGCCATCCTGCAGAACCCGTTCAGGCTAGATGTTAAGGGGTTCAATCTAAGTCATGGCGGCCTAGTGTACGTGAACGGAGTGCCGGTCCCAGGAGTGAAGTTCCTCAGCGGCTGGGAGACGATTGGGAAGGGCGGAGATGCCCTTAAGCGCATGCTCCCCAAGGGCCAGCCTGCTTGTGTGCAAATCGGGGTAATCAATCTGAATCCACCCTACTTCTCGAACTGCTTCACCTTCACGCGGAAGCATTGATCCCCTACCCGTCCTTGTATTTGGGTGGCCCACTGCACGCCCGAATTGAGAGATTCGCGCCTTCGGTGCGACGGCCTTCGCTTAACTTCTTCGAGACTGCAGGCGCCGAACAGGAATCGCATTCCGGCGGCCTTTTGCCGGAACGCGGCGTCCCGACGCCGTTGGGCCTATGGCTAGGAAGCCAGGCGGCCTGGGCCGACACGTACCCGTGTACTTGGAGCGCCCAAGGCCGCGAAGGCTGACGCCGCCAGAGGTCCGACGCCGTCGGCGCG
>JBBIUU010000051.1:14471-19879 GCA_037440125.1 Acidobacteriota bacterium | reverse complement strand
GCCGCTATCATCTGCTGGAGAAAGATCGGAGTAATTTACGGATAGGTCCTAAGGATCACACGACCGGGTTCAACTCATATGCGATGTTTGGTGGGTGGCTCGAGCACGCCTTCGTCGATGAACGCGGGAATATATTTATACCTGTATACACGGAGAAAACCACCTACGTCCTCAAGCTCCCGTGGGTGGACGAAGACACCCCGCCTCTGCTCAAGCCCCTCGAGGTGGTGCCCCTCGACGGTTGGGGGCGGGAACTGCCCAAGGACAGCGGCTCTCCGAGGATCGCGCTCGATGCGCCGGGCGCAGTGCTCGCGGTTCTCATGCCGAAGCAGGACCTTCCCCTCGAGAAAGAGCCCTTTCCCGTCTACAGCCTATGGGACTACCAGATGTCCCTCTTCCAGCGCGACAACCCCTGGGCCATCCGAGGCCGCATCTCGGGAACGGGTCCCAGCAGGGAGGAGTACACCTCTCCTGGCTTCGCTCCAGTATTGACCATCGACGTCAATCCCCTGCCTACCGAGGGAGTGATTCTCGTAAGCGTAGCCGATTCGAGGGTGAAACCGTACCGAGTTCCCTTTTGGAGGGACTCGTCCTACGTACTCGATGACGCCCTCCATCGCACCCTGGTGAGCTTGGAAATCGCAGGGCGAGTCCCGCCGGGCTTGGGCCTCGACCCGTCCAAGCCTGACACCCTCCGCGTGCCGAACTCGACTGTGAAGTTCGCCTGTGAGATGGCCGATCTCTTCCTGATCGAGACGGGCCCCGACACAAAGGTCTTCGTGACGCCCACGGTCATGACGCGCCTGGCCCTCAGCCCAAAGGAGCTCCCCGTGGGCCAGCGCGCGAGCGTGAAGGCCTACAGTAAGAACTGGCTCAACGGGAAGGACGACCAGGTCGTGCTGAAAGAAACCGAGCCGGGCTCGAGAAAGTTCGTCAGCGAGGACGGGACGATCCTCTACGAGATCACCCACATCCTTGGGGAGAAGGACCAGGTCATCTCCAATCCCACGCCGCAAACTGTGGACCGGCTCTACCTCTACCTCACCGATTCCAAGCTGGGCTTGAATCGGCAGCCGCAGCTCCTTTTCGAGAACGGGGTGGACACGGGCGAATACTGGTCCTACGCCGAGCCACCCTGGGGGGCCATTAACAGCGGTCACAACAAGCCGTGGTCGTACAAACACTGGTCGCAGGTCACCGACGAGCTTGAGAAGGCCAAGTTTCATATCGAACTAAGCGGTCCTAGCCTCGCCGAGAAGCCCGCCGTCGAATTGTCGTGGGACGATTCCGTAGGAAAGCGCCAAAGGGTGGCCGTTCCGTTGGCACCCACGGGCACAGGCACCTTCAAGTCCACAACGCCCCTGCTCGCCTTCGCCGCGGAGGGGTGCGATATTGGGGGCAGTTGGGATTGGACCGAGCAAGTCCCCACACCGCAATTCCCAGGCGTCATCTCCTTCCGCGACAAGAACGTCCAGTGGCGGGTCGTCAACTAGTCGGGCGCAGCAAGTTCGCGACCGGGAGGTCGCTCCCACATAACGACGACCGCGTCTGCCCTAGTCCTAGTCCCCTAGTCACCTAGTCCCCTAATCACGAAAAGCCCCCGAAGGAACCCTTGCACGAGCCCCCGGTCTCACCTCCCTGGACGGTGGGGGACGCCCGTTGCTATAGTCGGTGTGTAACTCGTCCCCGCACCCTGAACAGCAGGAGGTCCCCATGTCGGAACGGGATGGACTCTCGGGCAGGCGGCTCTCGGCCCTGCCCTGGGTGTTGGCGTGTGCGCTCGTCCTGGCGATCACCTTCGTCTTCGCCCAGAAGGTGTCCCAGAAGGCTCCCCAGAAGGGGGCGCAGCCGGTGACGGGTGGAACGGGAGGGCAGACCGTGGCACCGAAGACCCCGGGAACCAGCTGGAAGGCCGTGGACGACCTCGTCAACCAGCAGAAGTTCGAGGCCGCCGCGGCGATGGTCGAGAAGATCCTCGAATCCGCCAGGACCTCGGGGAACGAGGCCGACTGGACGAAGGCGCTCATCCGCCTCACCCAGCTCCGCATGGGCCTGCACGGGTACGAGACCGCCGTGCGGCGCCTGCAGGAGGAGCCCTGGCCGAAGGACCCGCTGAACCGCGTCACCCTCGACCTCTTCTACGGCCACGCCATCGTGGAGTACTGCGACATGTACTCCTGGGAGATCGGCCAGCGCGAGAAGGTCGAGGCCAAGGGCCCCGTGGACCTCAAGGCCTGGACCCGCGACCAGCTCTTCGCCGAGGCCCAGAAGGCCTATTTCCGGGCCTGGATGGACAGGGCCTCCCTCGGCGACAAACCCGTCACCGTCCTCAAGGAGTACATCCGCCCCAACGACTACCCCAAGGGCGTGAGGGACACCCTCCGCGACGCCGTGTCCTACCTCTACGCGGAGCTCCTCGCCGACACGAGCTTCTGGACGCCGGCCCAATCCAACGACCTCTTTCGCCTCGACGCCAAGACCCTCATCCCCGACGGGCCCTCGGGCGCCGCCGCTCAGGCCATCCTGGAGGACCCCGCGGCGCATCCCGTCCGCAAGATCGTCGCTATCCTCGGCGACCTGGAGGCTTGGCACGCGAAGCAGGGGAACCGCGACGCCGAGTTCGAGGCGCGCCTCGAGCGCCTGCGCCGCCTCCACGACGCGCTCACCGAAGCGCCGGACCGCAAGGTCATCCTCTCGGACCTCGAGGGCCGGGTGGAGGGGTTTCGTTCCGTGCCCTGGTACTCCATGGGCAAGACTGTTCAGGCGGAGTTCGTCCAGGATGCGGACTCCCCCGACGCGCTGATCCGCGCCCGCGCCATCGCGCTCGAGGGCCAGCGCGCCTACCCCGCCTCGGTGGGCGGCCAGCGCTGCGCACACCTGGTGGCCTCCATCGAGGCCCCAGACTTCGGCATCCAGGGCATGAGCCTCGACGGGCCAGGGCGCCGCTCCTTCGCGGTGACGCACAAGAACCTGAACGCCGTCTACTTCCGCGCCTACCCCGTGGACCTCCTCAAGCGCATCGCCACGGCCCGCGACTACAACCTCCTGCCCCAGTGGCGAGAGGTCGAGGCCGTCCTCGGTGCCCAGAGGCCCGCGGCCTCCTGGAAGGCCGAGCTCGACCCGACGCCCGACTACCGCCAGCACCGCACCTACTCCGATCCGCCCATCTTGCCGCCCGGGGCGTACATCGTGGCCGCTTCGGCGCGGGAGGACTTCAAGGAGTCCAAGAACCGAATCCTCGCGGTCCACTTCACGGTGAGTTCTATCGTCCTTCTCACGCGGCAGGAGGTGGACGGGGACGTGGAGGTGACCGCGCTGAACGGCCCGACGGGCGGGGTTCTGCCCGGCGTCGACATCACCCTCTACCAGTACGACTGGCAGCAGGGGCACCACGCCGTCCAGAGCGAGACCACGGGCGAGGACGGCGTCGCCCTGTTCAAGACCGCCTCCTCCCTCCAGGGCAAGAGCTTCTTCCTCCTGGCGCGCAAGGGCGAGGACCTGAGCCTGGACACGAGCTACCTCGGTTTCTACGACCGCACGCCGGGCGGGTCGAGCACGACCACGCTCTTCTACACCGACCGGAGCATCTACCGCCCCGGGCAGAAGCTCTACTGGAAGGCCCTGGCTTACCGCTCCTCCGCCGAGAAGGGCCCGACGTCCTGCTACCCCTCGGCGCCCCTCACCGTGAACCTCCACGACGGCAACGGCCAGGTGGTGGCTACGGCCACGGTGACGACCAACACCTTCGGCACGGCGGCGGGAGAGTTCGTCGTGCCCGGCGGCAAAGTGCTCGGCATGTGGCGCCTCGAGTCATCCCTGAGCGGGGCCACGGGCATCCGGGTGGAGGAGTACAAGCGCCCCACCTTCGAGGCCACGATCAAGGAGCCCGATTCGCCCCTGCGCCTCAACCGGCCTGCCACGCTGACGGGAGAGGTGAAGTATTACTTCGGCCTTCCCGTGGTGACGGGGACCGTGAAATGGCGCGTCACGCGCCAGCCCGTCTACCCGTGGTGGTGGGGCTGGTACGGGTGGGGCTCGCGCACGAGCCCGCAGACCGTGGCGGCCGGCAGCACGAAGCTCGACGAGAACGGCCTCTTCAAGGTGACCTTCACGCCCGAGGTGGACGAGCGCTCCGGCGCCTCCAAGGACGTGACCTACCGCTACCTCCTCGCGGCGGACGTGACCGACGAGGGCGGCGAGACGCGCTCCGCGGAGCGGTCCTTCCGGCTCGGGTTCGTCTCGGTGGAGGCGCGCGTCGACTCGGAGAACGCCTTCGAGCTCGCGGGCGTGCCCGGCCACTTCACGGTCACGCGCAGCGACCTCAACGGCTCGCCGAGGGCAGGGAAGGGGACCTGGCGCCTCGTGTCGCTCAGGCAGCCGCCTCGCACCCTCCTGCCCTCCGAACAGCCGTCCCCGAAGGCTCCTGCCGCGGAAGACGATGCGGCGCGGTTCCAGACACCGGGCGACCGAGAGACGCCGCGCTGGGCCGCGAGCTATCAGCCCGACGCCGTCCTGCGCACGTGGGAGGCGGGCGATGAGAGGGCCAAGGGCGCCTGCGACCACGGCGCCAAGGGCGAGGCCGAATTGGCGTTCCCGGCGCTCCCCGCGGGGGCCTACCGGCTCCTCTACGAGACCACCGACGACTTCGGCGCCGTGTGCAAGGCCCAGAGGGACTTCGTCGTGGCGGCACCCAAGACGCCGCTGGCCCTCCCCGCCGTGCTCCTCGCGGAGAGGACCTCCGTGCCCGTGGGCGGGACTGCGCGGATCCTCGTGCACTCGGGCCTTCCCGACCAGAGCCTATTCCTCGATATCTACCGCGGCGGCGTGCGCACCGAGAGGCGCCGCCTCGTGTCCGGCAGGGGTGACTCGGTCCTCGAGATCCCCGTCACCGAGCGCGACCGCGGCGGCTTCGGCGTGGCCCTCGTGGCCCTCGACGGCTACGAGCTCATGCAGTTCACGCAGGCGGTCTTCGTGCCCTGGGACGACAGGGAGGTCAAGGTGGAGTTCGCCACCTTCCGCGACAAGGTCCGCCCGGGGGCCAAGGAGACCTGGCGCGTCACCGTGAAGTCCCCCACGGGCGCGCCCGTGGAGGCCGGCGCTGCAGAGCTCCTGGCGTACATGTACGACCGGAGCCTCGACCTCTTCGCGCCCCACAACCCGCCCCGCATCACGTCGCTCTACCCGAACCGGGCAGGCGCCGGCACCTCGCACGCCAACCTCGGCTCCGCGGGCACCTGCTACAGCGAGGACCACGACTTCGTCTCCCTGCCGACCTATCCCAGCCTCACGGGGGACGAGCTCCTCTTCTACAGCGGCTACGGCA
Source organism: Acidobacteriota bacterium (assembly GCA_037440125.1). GTDB lineage: Bacteria > Acidobacteriota > UBA4820 > UBA4820 > DSQY01 > JAKAJA01. The sequence goes on along the minus strand of JBBIUU010000051.1, from coordinate 14,556 downwards.
TCGGCGGGCCGGGCGGTCGGTACAGGGGCGGAGTCGGAGGTGGCATCGCGGGCGCCGTGATGGAATCCCGCGCCATGCCCATGGC
>JBBIUU010000051.1:0-14371 GCA_037440125.1 Acidobacteriota bacterium | reverse complement strand
GCCTTCTGGCAGCCCCAGCTCCTCACGGGCGCCGATGGTTCTGCGGCCATCGAGTTCACCGTGCCCGACTCGGTGACCTCGTGGAACGTGTGGGTGCACGCCGTCACGAAGTCCATGAAGGGCGGCTCCCTCCACAAGGAGACGAAGAGCGTCAAGGACCTCATGGTCCGGCCCTATCTTCCCAGGTTCCTGCGTGAAGGGGACCGCGCCGACATCAAGGTCGTCGTGAACAACGCCTCCGACCACCCGTTCAGCGGCGTGGTGACCTTCGACATCCTCGACCCCTCCACGAACGAGAGCCTCCTCGATAAGTTCGGGCTGGATCTCGGCTCCGCGAAGAAGTCCTTCACCGTCGCCAAGGGCGGGGGCACGAACCTGACATTCCCCGTGACGGCGCCCGTCCGCGTGGGCACGGTGGCCTTCAAGGTCATCGCCGCCTCGGGCGACACGAGCGACGGCGAGCTCAGGCCCCTGCCCGTCCTGCCGGGCCGAATGCACCTCATGCAGTCGCGCTTCGTGACCCTCAAGAACAAGGACCGCAAGGAGCTCACCTTCGCGGACCTCGCGAAGAACGACGACCCGTCCCTCGTGAACGAGCAGATGGTCGTCACCCTCGACGCCCAGCTCTTCTACTCGGTTCTCGCCGCGACGCCGTACCTCGTCAACTACCCCTACGAGTGCACCGAGCAGACCCTCAACCGCTTCCTCTCCACGGGCATCCTCAGCAGCCTCTACGCCAACTACCCGGCCGTGGGGCGGATGGCCAAGGAGTTCTCCAAACGCGAGACGCTCCTCGAGCGCTGGGATCAGCCGGACCCGAACCGCAAGATGGAGCTGGAGGAGACGCCCTGGCTCGTGGAGGCCAGGGGCGGCTCGGACCTGGGGCACGGCATGGCCAACGTCCTCGACCCGGCCATCGCCGCGGCCACGCGCGACCGCGCTCTGGCCAAGTTGCGCAAATCGCAGACCAGCCTGGGAGGGTTCCCGTGGTGGGAGGGCGGCCCGCCCTCGCCCTACATGACGCTCTACATTCTGTACGGCTTCAGCAAGGGCCTCGAGTCGCAGGTGGACGCGCCCCGCGACGTGGTCGAGAAGGCGTGGGGCTACATGCACCAGCACTACCTCGACGAGGTCGTGAGCCACATGATGGCGAAGGACTGCTGCTGGGAGTTCGTGACCTTCCTCAACTACACGCTCTCCAACTATCCCGACACGAGCTGGACGGGCGGCGTGTTCACGGACGCCGAGCGCAGGCGCATGCTCGACTTCTCCTTCAAGCACTGGAAAGACCACAGCCCCTACAGCAAGTGCCAGCTCGCCCTCACGCTCAAGCGCATGGGCCGGGCGAAGGACGCGGCGCTCGTCTTCTCGAGCGTCATGGACTCCGCCAAGTCGAACCCCGAGCAGGGCACCTTCTGGGCCCCCGAAGACCGCGGCTGGCTCTGGTACAACGACACCATCGAGACGCACGCCTTCGCGCTGCGGGCCATCATGGAGATCACGCCCCAGGACGCCAAGAAGGACGGCCTCGTGCAGTGGCTCTTCCTCAACAAGAAGCTCAACCACTGGGAGAGCACCAAGGCCACGGCCGAAGTCGTCTACGCCCTCGTCCACTACCTCCAGGCCGAGGGTGCGCTCGGCACCAAGGAATCCGCCACCGTGCGCGTGTGCAACCAGGTTGTGGAGTACACTTTCGAGCCCGACCAATACACGGGGAAGAAGGCTCAGACCGTCATCCCCGGCGAGAAGATCGACCCGAAGACGTGCTCCACCGTGGTGGTGGAGAAGGAGACGAAGGGCTTCATGTTCGCCTCGGCCACGTGGAACTTCTCCACCGAGCGCCTGCCCGCGGAGGACCGCGGCGACTTCCTCTCGGTCCACCGCACCTACTTCAGGCGCGAGATGAAGGGGAGCGAGTGGGTCCTGACGCCGCTCGCGGAGGGCGCCGTGCTCGCGCCGGGCGACCAGGTGGAGGTGCAGCTCTCCATCCGCTGCAAGCACCCCTTCGAGTACGTGCACCTGCGCGACCCGCGCGCCGCGGGCCTCGAGCCCGAGAACGCCGTGAGCCGCTTCAAGTGGGATTTGGGCATCGGGTGGTACGAGGAGACGCGCGACAGCGGCACCAACTTTTTCTTCGAGAACCTGCCGCAGGGCGAGTACACCTTCAAGTACCGCCTGAGGGTCAACATGGCCGGCACCTTCAAGGTGAGCCCCGCCACGCTCCAGAGCATGTACGCGCCCGAGTTCAGCGCCTACAGCGCCGGCGCCGTTCTCACGGTCAAAGGGGAAAAATAGAAGAACTCACCACGGAGGCACGGAGGACACGGAGAAGGAAAAGGACCTCTCTCAGGAAAGATCCGGACTCGCGCCGGTGTTCTCCGTAGACCGTGCGGCAGATGAAGCGCGACTGGGCGGGCAAGGCGACTAGGAGAGAAGGACAAAGATCCTTTCAAACAGAATATCTTTGCTTCCTCCGTGCTCTCCGTGTCTCCGTGGTGAAATGTCTTAGGGGTTGATGATGGATCGGACGTTCTTTCTGATCGGCTCGGGGCTGGGGTTCCTGGCGGTGGCGCTGGGCGCCTTCGGGGCGCACGCCCTCAAGGGCAAACTCGAACCGGACATGCTCGCGGTCTTCGAGACGGGCGTGCGCTATCAGATGTATCACGCGCTCGCTCTGCTCGTCGTCGGCTGGGCGTGCGCGCACTGGACCTCGCCCGCCATGACCGCCGCGGGGTGGTTCTTCGTCGCCGGCGTGGTCCTCTTCTCGGGAAGCCTCTACGCCTTGGCCCTCAGCGGGGTCAAGGTCCTCGGCGCCGTCACGCCCTTCGGCGGCGTGTGCTTCCTCATCGGCTGGGCCTGCATGGCCTATGCGGCGTGGAGGGGATAAAGGAATGCTCACCACGGAGGCACGGAGGACACGGAGGAAAAATTAAAGAGATTCTCTTGGAAAAACTAGAGATGAGGCCCTAGTCCGCGGCTGCCGGAACAGGGCTAATAGAAGTTGCCCTTATCTTTCAACCAGAAATCTTGGTTTGTCCTTCTCCGTGCTCTCCGTGTCTCCGTGGTGAATAGTCTTTAGGGTTTCGGAGGCAGCGGCACTTCCCTGGGCGCGGGCTGATGCCTTCGACCTGGAGCGGGAACCGAACCATCGGCGGGCCGACGTTTTCATCTCGCAGGCGCTTTGGGTATAATACCCGGGGGCTCGCGGTCCCAGGCCGCGTGGAAGGCACTCAATTCTGGTCAGGGGGGTCCATGAATGCGATGGGACATCGTATTGCTATAGCGTGGGCAGCATTCTTCCTTCTGGCGCTCGGCGCGGCCGCGCAGGAGACAAAGAGCCTGACTATCGCCGTGCCGTCGGCCGTCAAGCCGATCTCCGGCTACACAGGCAAGCTGCGCATCCAGTTCGAAGGGGTAGAGGACAAGCGTCTCCTCGACGATCCCCAGTACCTCGGCATCGCGCAAACGGGGCTCTTCAATAAGCAGACCCCGCTCCGGGCGGATCAGAGCGTGCGCGACATCGTCGACATGGCCGTCAGGCAGACGCTCAAGGCCGATGGCGTGCTGGCGGAAACGCCCGACAGCGCGACGCTTCGACTCTCCGTCAGGCTCTTCAGCCTCGCGTACGCCGAAGAGACCTTTGCCGCGTCCGAGTATGGCATGGCGGAGGCCCTGTTGTTGGCCGAATTCACCCCCGTTGCTCTCCCAGGGGGCCCCGCGCCCCAGGCGCGGCAGGTTCTGATTCGGTCCTTCGAGGTCAAGAAGGCTGGGGACGTGACGAAGTACGCCTCTCCCCTGGTTCAGGCGGTTGTCCAGCAGGGGGTCGCTCGGCTCCTCGGGAGCGATACGCTCTCGTCCTACTTGGAGCCGGAGTCCGCCGGACTGTTCCGTCAGACGTTTTCCGAGAGCGAGGACCTGAAGAAGTGGATTGCGAAATCCGCCAAGAAGCTGGGACCCGCTGAAAACTTCGTGTCGGCGAAACCTGTGGACCTCTCGGCGTTCACGACACTCAAGCTCGGCGAGGTTAGGATCGCCGATGAAAAGTACAAACCGCGGGCCGACATGGCGGAGAAGGAGCTCCGGCAGGTGCTCTACGCCATGCTGATGGGAACCCTTTCGAAGAAATTCGAGAGGATCATTTCCGGGGAACCCGAGCCGGGCTCGAAGTGCGCGGAGTTGTCATTCCTCGTCAAAGAGTATGCTCCCATGCGACCGGGAACCCAGGCGACGATGGCCGTGCTGTTTGGCATCGCCGGGGCTGCGGCGGGTCACGGCCGGCTCAAGGGGACCATGGTTCTGAAGGACGCCTCTACGGGGGCTTCGCTCGCCGAGCTGCCCTTCGAATCCAGGGTGGGGGTGAGCAGCTCGGAGGCCATGCTGGAGCGCCTCGCCACCTCGGTGGAGTCCTACATGCAGCGAACGAAACCCGATGCCGCGTCCACTACCGTCGAGGTCTCCTGGGCCGAGGGCTGACGGCGCGCCTCTTCGCCGCGTGGAGGGGATAAAGGAATACTCACCACGGAGGCACGGAGGACACGGAGGGAAAATAAAAGAGATTCTCTTGGAAAAACTAGAGATGAGGCCCTAGTCCGCGGCTGCCGGAACAGGGCTAATAGAAGTTGCCCTTATCTTTCAACCAGAAATCTTGGTTTGTCCTTCTCCGTGCTCTCCGTGTCTCCGTGGTGAATAGTCTTTAGGGTTTCGGAGGCAGCGGCACTTCTCTGGGCGCGGGGTTGATGCCCTCGATTTTGGGCATGGGCGCCGGGGGGGCCTTGGGCTTCGGCTTGGGTTTGGGCACGTCGTCGCGCGTGTCCTTATCGTAGAAATTCGAGACGAACTTGCGCGTGGGTTCGCCCTCGGGGAACACGGCCATGAGACCGGTGGCCGTGGTGCCGTAGATCTTCAAAGAAAGGCTCACCCAGTCGTAGCCCGGCATGGGGCCCGCGAAGGAGAGGATGATGGGGCCCATGTTCGGGAACTCGAGCGTCCCCTTGCCGGCGACCGTGAGCTTCCGGATGGGGTCCTCCCAGCGGAAGTCGCCCGTGGTCGTGTTGAGCCAGACGAGCACCCGCCCGTAGTCGCTCTTCAGGAAGAGGTCGTAGGGAGGAGAACCCTCCGGGGGTGTGGCGGCCGCGGCGACGCCGAGCGCCGCGACGAGGGCGAACAGGAGGGCCCTCCGGAGGAGGCGGACGGCCATCGGGTCAGGACGCGCCGACGAGGAGGCCGGCGCGGTACTTGGAGACCTGCGCGATGCGGTTCCGTTCGTCCACGAGCACGACGTTGGGCTCGAAGACCTCGGCCTCGTGAGGCTCCATCTGGGCGTACGCGCAGATGATGACGAGGTCACCCCTGTGCACGAGGTGGGCCGCGGCGCCGTTGATGCACACCGTTCCCGAGCCTGGGGGGCCCGCGAGCGTGTAGGTCGTGATGCGGGCGCCGTTGGTCACGTCGAGGATGTCCACCGCCTCGTGGGGCAGGATGCCCGAGGCCTGCAGCAGGTCGCTGTCGATGGTCACCGAGCCGTTGTACTGCAGGTCGGCGTCGGTCACGGTGGCGCGGTGGATCTTCCCTTTGAGCATGGTCAGAAGCATCTCAGTTCGCTCCGTTGTCCACGAGCCTGACGTTGTCGATCAGGCGGGTCGTTCCGAAAAAGGCGGCGAGCGCGAGGAGCGCGGGCCGCACGATGGTTTCCAGGGGTTCGAGGGTGGCGTCGTCCACGCACGCCACGTAGTCGGGCCTGCAGAGGGGCGCCGTCGCCAATGTGTCCCGCACGACCGCCAGCAGCTTCCCGGCGTCCCGCTCCCCCGAGGCGAAGGCCTGAGAGGCGGCGTCGAGGGAGCGCTTGAGGACGAGGGCCTGGGCGCGCTCCTCGGGCGAGAGGTACACGTTGCGGCTGCTCATGGCGAGGCCGTCGGCCTCGCGGACGATGGGCGCCACCACGATCTCCACGGGGAGGTCCAGGTCGGCGGTGAAGCGCCGGATGACGGCGGTCTGCTGGGCGTCCTTCTGGCCGAAGACCGCCACGTCCGGCTCGCAGAGCGCGAAGAGCTTGGTGACGACGGTGGCCACGCCTGAGAAGTGGCCGGGGCGGCTGGCCCCGCAGAGGCCCGTGGTGAGCGGGCCCGTCACCTCGACGCGCGTGGCGTGGCCCGGCGGGTACATGTCCGCGGCCTCGGGGGCGAAGAGGGCGTCCACGCCGGCGGACTCGCACAGGGCGCGGTCCCGATCGAAGTCGCGGGGGTACTTGGCCAGGTCCTCCCTGGGCCCGAACTGCGTGGGGTTGACGAACAGGGTGACCATCACGCGGTCGGCGCGTTCGCGCGCCGCGCGGACGAGGGACAGGTGCCCCTCGTGGAGGTAGCCCATGGTGGGAACGAGCCCAACGCGCTCGCCGCGGGCTCTGCACGCCCGCGAGAACGCGCGCGGCTCGTCAGTGCGCCGCAGAACCTGCATCGTCGTCCTTCGCGCCGAGGCGGCGGGCCATCTCGGGGGAGAGGTGGAAGGCCTCCTCCTCCGAGGGGAACCGCCCGCTCATGACGTCCTCGCTGAACCGGGTGAGCGCCTCACGCATCTGCTTGCCGAAGTCGCCGTAGGTGCGGACGAACCTCGGCAGGGGACCGTCGTAGAGACCGAGCACGTCGTGGAACACGAGCACCTGGCCGTCGCAGTGGGGGCCGGCGCCGATGCCGATGGTGAGGATTCCGGACCTCTCGGTGATGGCCCTCGCCACCTCGCTGGGGATGCACTCCAGCACCATGCAGAAGGCCCCGGCGGCCTCCACGGCCTCGGCGTCCTTCAGGAGCTGCTCCACGGCCTCGGGCGTCTTGCCCTGGACCTTGAACCCGCCGAGCCGGTGGAGGGACTGGGGCGTGAGGCCGATGTGGCCCATGACCGGGATCTCGCTGTCCACGAGCGCCTTGATCAGGTCGGCGCGCTTGGCGCCGCCCTCGATCTTGACGCCCTGCACGCCGCCCTCCTGGAGGCAGCGGCCGCAGTTGCGGACGGCGTCCTGCCAGCCCGTGTGGTAGGTCATGAAGGGCATGTCGGCCACGACGAGGGCGCGCTTGGCGGCGCGCGAGACCATGGCCGAGTGGTAGACCATCTGGTCGAGGGACACGGCGAGGGTGTCCTGGTGGCCCTGGATCACCATGCCGAGGGAGTCCCCGACGAGGAGGATATCCGCGCCCGCGTCCTCCGCGATGCGCGCGCTGGGGTAATCGTAGGCCGTCAGCATGACCGCGCGCTGGCCCAGCGCCTTGCGCTCCCTCAGGCCGGGTACGGTGATGGCCTGGGGCATGCCTCTGCCGACTTTGGACATGGATCGTGTCTCCTTTCTCCCCATCCCGTGCTGGGCTTGAGGGAAAGCGTCACCGTGCGGAACCGCCGATCGCCGTCCAGGTCCGCTAAGCGGATCCCAGCGGCGCGTAGAGCAAAACCCCCCGCTCGAGCCGGTTCACCTGACCGATCAGGTGGTCCAGCTCGTCGGCGCTCCTCTCAAAATCTACATCATTCGTGTTCACAATCAAGAGGGGCGTCTCGTTGTACCTGAAAAAGAAGAAGTTGTAGGCCTTGTTGAGCTCGTCGATGTAGTCGTCGGAGATGCGCTTCTCGTAGTCTCGGCTCCGGGAACGGATGCGCTTGACGAGCGTGTCCGTGGTCGCCTGGAGGTAGATGACCGCGTCGGGCTTGGGCACGTTCTCCATGAGGATGGCGTACATCTTCTCGTAGAGGACGAGCTCGGAGTCGTTTAGGTTGAGGTGGGCGAAGATCTTGTCCTTCTTGGGGATGTAGTCGGCCACGACCCGCGTGTCGAAGAGGCTGCGCTGGACGAGCTGCTGCTGCTGCTGGTAGCGGGTCAGGAGGAAGAAGAGCTGGCACTGGAAGCTCGCGCCCTTGCGGCCGCTGTAGAAGTCGGGCAGGAAGGGGTTCTGCAGGTCCTCCAGGAGCAGGGTCGAGCCCAGTTTCTTGGCGAGCACCTTGGCGAGCGTGGTCTTGCCCACGCCGATGGGCCCCTCCAGCGCGATGTAGGGGAACTTCAGGTCCACAGGCATCGCCACCCCTTCCGCGCGATTATTGAACAGCGCCAACCGATTGGCAAGGGGAGGGAGGAGAATTCGGAATTCGAAATGCGGAAACGAAGGCGAACGGCGATAAGGCGGAAGGAGGAGGGGGCCGGTCGGCAAAGCACGACCGTCTTTGAATGCGGCCAGCCGGGACATCCCGCCCGGATCGGTCCTTGGGCAAGGAAGCCGAGGCGGCCGCGACGCAGGCGTACTAAGAACGTACGTCGAGGAGCCGGACGCCCGAGGCTGACGACGATCCAAGGGCCGAGACTGGCGGGTGGAGAACCTTGAGCCCCCTGGTGTCGTATTATGGGCGAGACAGGGAGGACCCATGGAAGCCTTATCCTACAGGGGCGTTCAGAAGACCTTCGGCGACGTGAAGGCCGTGAAGCCGCTCGACCTGGATATTCCCCAGGGCGAGATCTTCGGTCTTCTCGGACCCAACGGGGCCGGGAAGAGCACCCTCATCCGCATGACGATGGGCATCTACCTTCCCGACGGGGGGGCGATCTCGGTCCTCGGCCAGCCCCGCTGGACGGTGGCGAGCGCCGCCCTAGGCTACCTGCCCGAGGATCGCGGCCTCTACACCAAGATGAGGGTGGGGGAGCTCCTGCGCTTCTTCGGCTGCCTGCGCGGGCTCAGCGCCCCCGAGGCCGCCCGCCGTGCGTCCTGGGGCCTGAAGCGCCTCGGGCTGGAGAAGTGGGAGAACCACAAGCTCGACGACCTCTCCAAGGGCATGCAGCAGAAGATCCAGCTCCTCGTCGCCATCCAGCACAAGCCCAGGATCGCGATCCTCGACGAGCCCTTCTCGGGCCTCGACCCCGTCAACACCGAGCTCTTCATGGAGGTGCTCGACGAGCTCCTGGCCGAGGGCACGACGATCGTCCTCTCCACGCACCAGATGGAGCAGGTGGAGAAGCTCTGCCACGCCATCGCGCTCATCAACAAGGGCGAGGTGGTCCTGCAGGGCAAGGTGGGCGACATCCGCCGGGAGTACGGCACGCGCGCCGTCAGCGCGGCCTTCGCCGACGGGGCGGAGCTCACCGAGGCGCAGTTCGCGGACATCGCCGAGACCACGGTCCTCATGCCCAACGAGGCGCGCTTCAGGCTCAGGCCTGAGGTCCACGCCGGGAAGATCCTGAAGCGGCTGCTCGACCTCGGGGTCAAGGTCTCCCGGTTCGAGGAGGCCCAGGCATCCATGCACGACATCTTCGTCCAGGTGGTCACGGGCCGCGACGCGGGCGCCGACGCCGCGGAGGGAGGCTCCCATGCAAACTAACTGGGGCAACATCTTCGCGGTGATCCGCCGGGAGTTCCTCGAGCGCGTCCGCAAGAAGTCCTTCCTAATCACCACGCTCATCACGCCGGTCATCTTCGGCGCGCTCATGGTCGTCCCCGCCGCCCTCCAGATCGTGCAGACGGGCAAGCCGACGGAGGTGGTCATCGTCGACAGGACGGGCTGGGCGGGGCCCGCGATCCTGGCCGCGGCGCCGTCGGAGCGCCACGCCGGCGAAAACAGCCTGGAGAGCCGGGCCGAGAAGAGCGCTCGGGGCGCCGCCATCCTCAAGGCCGCAACGGCGGGGCAGGACCTCGAATCGATCAAGCAGCAGATCGGCGACGGGAGGGTGGACGGCGCCCTCGTCCTCGAGAGCGACGACAAGCAGGACCTCAAGGCCACCTACTACGGGCAGAACATCTCCAATCCCCAGCTCTTCCAGATGCTCAGCGGGCGCCTCGACACGGTCGTGGTGGTGCACCGCCTCGACGGGCTCGGGCTCGACCGCTCCATCGCCGACAAGCTCAAGGGGCGCGTCGACCTCGAGTCGGTGAAGGTGGAGAAGGGCGGCAAGACGCGCAAGGGCTCCATCATGGACTTCATCGCGCCCATAGCGCTCGCGATGGTCATCTACATGATGATCATCATGTACGGTCAGGCCATCATGAACGGGGTCCTGGAGGAGAAGACGAGCAAGGTCGTGGAGGTCCTCCTCTCGGCCATCCGGCCCTTCGAGCTCATGATGGGCAAGATCGTCGGGATCGCGGCCGTGGGTCTGCTCCAGTACGCCATCTGGGTCGTGATCGGCGCGGGCATCTTCATGGCCAACCCCATGAACTTCCAGTCCCAGATGGACGGCTCCCCGGTAAAGGTCCTCCAGCTCGTCCTCCTGGTGCTCTACTTCTTCCTGGGATTCATCTTCTACTCGAGCCTCTATGCCGCCATCGGCGCCGCGTGCACGACCCAGCAGGAGACCCAGCAGTGGCAGTTCCCGGTGGCCATGGGCCTGGTCATCCCCTTCGTCCTCATGATGCCGACGCTCATGACCCCGAACGCCGGCTGGGTGGTCTTCCTGAGCCTCTTTCCCGTGACCTCGCCCATCACCATGCTGCTCCGGACAGGCGCGGTGGAGGTGCCCCTGTGGCAGATCGCCGCGAGCCTCGCCCTCCTCGCCGCGGGTACGGTGGCCGTGGCCTGGGCCGCCGCCAAGGTCTACCGCGTCGGCGTCCTCATGACCGGCAAACGGCCGTCGGTTCCGGAGATGTTGAGGTGGATCAGGGAGAAATAGAGCCGGTGAAGGGAGAGCCGGGGAGGGGGGAAACTATATGGACACGATCTTCTTCTCCGGCTCCCCGGTTCCCCGGCTCTCCGGCTCGCACGCTTTGAGGCACACCCTCTCGGAGTGAGAAGATGCCTCTTCCCTTGGGATTCCTCGGCCTGGGCTTCGGTCACGCGAAGATCACGAAACGGCGCAAGCTGGTGGCGCTCCTCATCGCGGGGTGCGCGGATCTGCTGCAAGGCGTGCTGTTCCCGCTCTTCGTGGAGGGGGGATTTTCACCCTTCGACTGGGCCGTGGACATCGGCACCGCCGTGGCTCTCCTCTTCACCGTGGGTCTGAAAGCCCGGCTGGCCCTGGCGTTCGCCACGGAGCTCATTCCGGGTCTCGACCTCTTCCCAAGCTGGACGGCGCTCGTCCTCACGCTCCCTGTCATCGAGGAGGCCGCGCCCGCCGCGCCCGCGCAGACGGGCGAGACCATCGAAGGGGAAGTCGTCCGGGAATCAGAACCCAAGAATTAAAGCAACTCACCACGGAGGCACGGAGGACACGGAGGAATCATTTAAGAAAATCTCTAGGCAAAACAAAGATGAAGCCCTAGTTTACGGCTATCGGAACAGGGGCCAATAGCCCTGGTCCTTGTTTTTCAGCCCAAAATCTTGGTTTGTCCTTCTCCGTGCTCTCCGTGTCTCCGTGGTGAGCAATCTTCAGTTCTTCCTCAGATCCACGGTCCACCTCCGGTCGAAGCCGAGGAATCGCACGAAGGCCTTCCTGCGCCCCGCGCGGAGGGCTTGCCGGATGAGCGGCAGGGCGGCGCGCGCGGCGGACTCCCCGCGGGGGATGATTTCGCCGATAGACGCGAAGTCGGCCCAGTGGACGTCGGCGACCTGCGGGCGGATGACGGCGTCCGCGAAGCGAAGCTGGAGGTCTTTCAAGATGTCGCCCTGGATGGCCGTGGCGCGGAGGCTCAGGGCGCTGCCCGCCTGCCCGTAGTCCTGGGAGTCCGCCGCGTCGCTGGAGACATCCACGGCGATGACGACGTCGGCGCCGAGCCTGAAGGCCACCTCCACAGGGACCTTGTTCACGAAGCCGCCGTCCACGAGCTGGCGCCCGTCCACGGCCACCGGCGGGAAGACCCCGGCGATGGCGCTGGAGGCCTGCACGGCCCTCCTCGCGGGCCCCTCCGTGAGGACCACCTCCTCGCCTTTCCGAAGGTCCGTGGCCACGATGGCGAGGGGGATCGGCGCGTCCTCGATGTTCCCCTCGGGGATGATGGCCTCGATGTCGTGGTTCACCTGGGCCGCGTCGATGAAGGAGGGTTTGAAGAGCGTGGTGGCGAAGAAGAGGCCGAGCTTGTAGAACCTCCGGGCGGTCTGGAGGAGCCCCTGCTCATCGCCGGGCATGGGGCTGATGGCTTGAAGGTGCTCGAACTTGTCCTTGCGGAACTGGTCGGAGCTCGTGAAGGACCGCAGCCGTCCCTCGGCGTCGGACGAGTTGCGGTAGAACGCGAAGAGGGTGCCCACCATGGCCCCCATGCTGCATCCCACCACGAGATGGATGGGGATGCCCGCTTTCTCCAGGACGCGAAGCACCCCGACGTGAGCGAGGCCGCGGGCGCCGCCTCCGCCGAGGACGAGGGCCACCTTGGGGCGGAAGGGGTTCACGGCCGGGCCCCCTCGGTGTGGGGGACGGCCTCCCCCTCCTCCTCGGTCAGCTTGAGGAAGACCTCCTCGAGGGTGCTGCCGGGCTGTTTGGCGAGTTCCTGCAGGTGCTCGAAGGTGCCCTCCGCCACGAGGCGCCCCCTGTTGAGGATGCCGATGCGGTGGGCGACCTGGGCGGCGGTGTCGAGGGAGTGCGTGGAGAGGAATAGGCCCCTGCCCCCGACCGCCAGGCGGCCGAAGAGCTCCTTCACGTCGCGCACCGATCGGGGATCGAGGCCCACCATGGGCTCGTCCACGAGGAGGAGCTGCGGCCCGTGGAGGAGGGCGCCCGTGAGGACGAGTTTCTGGCGCATGCCGTGGGAGTACCCCTCGATGAGCTGGTGCTTCCACTCCGAGAGCTTGAAGAGGTCGAGGTAGCTCTCGGCGCTTCGCTCCCATGCCTTGAGGCCGTGCACGCCCGCGAGGAACTCGAGGTACTCCCACGCGGTGAGCTTCTCGTAGAGGAAGGGGCGGTCGGCGACGTACCCGAGGTGCCGGCGGAACGCCATGCCGTCGGGCACCACCGGGGCGCCGCAGACGCTGATGCGGCCGGCCTCGGGCTGGAGGAGGCCGACGATGCTCTTGATGGTCGTGGTCTTCCCGGCGCCGTTGGGGCCGAGGAAGGCGTAGATCTCGCCGGGCCGGACGCCGAGCGTGAGGTCCGAGACCGCCTCGAATCGGCCGAATCGCTTGGTCAGGCCTTCGACGGAGAGGGCGAAGGGCGCGTCACCCACGGCGCACCGTGAACTTGGGATGGCCCCTCAGCGGCACGGGCGGGCGGCCCTCGAGGTGGAGGCTCCGCGGCTCCGTCGGGCACGCGTGGACGCAGTAGCCGCAGCCCGTGCAAGTCTCAGGATGGACCGCGATGCCTCCCGTGGGCACGGCCTCGATGGCCTTGGCGCCGAGGGGGCAGGCCTCGAGGCATTTCGTGCAGGAGACCTCCGTCGCCGAGAGGCACGTCTCCGCGTGCCAGACCGCGCGGCCCATGCGCGGGTCCTCGGTGGGCAGGAGCGCCCCGTCGGGGCAGACGAAGATGCAGCGGTTGCAGTAGGTGCACGGCGCCAGGTAGGGGTTCACGACGGGCGTGTTGGCGCTCATGAGGGGGTGCTCGGCGCGGAGGATGATGTGCTCGGGGCACGCCTTGATGCACAGGTCGCAACGCGTGCACGCGGCCAGGAAGGAGGGCTCCATGAGCGCGCCTGGCGGGCGCAGGAAGGTGAAGGGGATCTTTGCCGGGCCGCTATCTTCCTCTGCGGCGGACTTCGGTTGACCGCGGAGCTCGTTCAGCGCGTCCAGGCCGCCGTCCAGGAGGAGGAGTTTTCGGAGGAACGATGTCCTGTCCATGCGGCGCGCTCCGGGAGAAGTATACCCGATGGACGGTTCCGATGACGGATGATCGATCAGGGTTGAGGGTCGAGGAAAAAGGGGGATTGGCCCCAGGGTCGCTCCCGTTTCCTGCTCCCTGCTCCCGTTCCCCTTCGGTGCTACACTTGCTCATTAACGGAGATCGCTCATGGGCCATGCCATTCGGGAGATGAGGGAAGGGGAGTCCTACGACGGCGTGCTCTGGCTCGTGTCGGGCCAGGTCCGCCAGACGAAGAACGGCGACCCTTACTGGGAGGGCACCTTCCAGGACGCCACGGGCTCCATCTCCGCCAAGTTGTGGGACAGCGCGGGTGGAAAGAAGGGCCGCGTGAAGAGCTTCTCCCCGGTCCTGGACCCGGGGCGCGCGCTCCACGTGCAGGGCGTCGTGGACGCCTTCCAGGGCAACCTCCAGCTCAACCTCCAGGGTGCGCGGGCCGCCGAGGCCGCCGAGGTGGACCCGAGCTGGTTCTCTCCCAGGAGCAGGCGCACCACGGAAGAGATGGTGGAGGAGTTCTCCCACCTGGTGGAAGCGGTGGAAGACCGCGACTGGCGCGCCCTCCTCGAGGCGCTGCGCAAGGACAACGAGACCTTCCGGCGCTTCTGCGAGGGGCCCGCGGCCAAGGCGATCCACCACGCGTGGGTGGGCGGCCTCCTCGAGCACACGCTCGCCCTCGCGCGCAACGCGAGCGCC
>JBBIUU010000050.1:0-20097 GCA_037440125.1 Acidobacteriota bacterium | reverse complement strand
AGGGAGGGGTTCGCGTACGCCTGGAACACGCCTCAGATCCGACACATCCTGAGCCTCCTCGTGGCGTCCTCTCTCTTCGCGCTCCCCTACTCCTTCCTCCTGCCCGCGGTGGTGGGAGGCCTCCTGCACCGGGACGCCTCGGACCTGGGCATCCTCTGGGCCTTCGCGGGCGTGGGCGCCCTCACGGCGGCGCTCGCCATCGCCTCCCGCTCGGGGATCCAGGGGCTCGGGCGCCTGGCCGGGCTCGGGGCCGCGGCCTTCGGTGTGATCCTCGTGGCCTTCGGGCTGTCCACGAGCTTCTGGCTGAGCTGCGGGCTCATCGCCGGGCTGGGGTTCTGCATGATGACCCAGCTCGCGTGCACGAACACGCTCCTCCAGCACCTCGCGCCGGAGGCCCTGCGCGGGCGCATCGTGAGCCTCTACGTCATCACCTTCATCGGGGTCTCCCCCGTGGGCGGGCTCATGGAGGGGAAACTCGCCATCGCCCTGGGCTTGAGGGAGATTCTCGTCGCGGGCGGGATCATCTCCACCTGCGCCGCCATCCTCTTCCTCGCCACCATCCCCTGGGTGCGAAGGAAGCTCTCCGAGGGCAAGACCCAAGATTAGGGAAATTCACCACGGAGGCACGGAGGACACGGAGGAAAGATAAGAACGATTGCGATTAGCAGACCAGGCGACCCCACTGCGCCTCATGGGAGAGCTGGGCTGATCTTATGCGCATCATTTCCTAAGACAAGAGAAAAGATTTGGGGTTGACCTTCTCCGTGCTCTCCGTGTCTCCGTGGTGAGTGTCTTTATCCCTTGATCTCAGCGTTGAGCTTAACGAACTCGCGGGCCTTCTCGTCGAGGCCGGCCTGGAGCGCCTTCTCGGGGCTGAGGTGGTGGGCCTGGGCGTACTCGCGCACGTCCTGGGTGATCTTCATGGCGCAGAACTTGGGCCCGCACATGGAGCAGAAATGCGCGACCTTGGCGCCCTCCGCCGGCAGCGTGGCGTCGTGGAAGGCCCGGGCGGTCTCGGGGTCCAGGGCGAGGTTGAACTGGTCCTCCCATCGGAACTCGAAGCGCGCCTTGCTCATGGCGTCGTCCCACGCCTGGGCCATGGGGTGCCCCTTCGCCACATCGGCCGCGTGCGCGGCGATTTTGTATGCGATCACGCCCGCCTTCACGTCCTCGCGGTCGGGGAGCCCGAGGTGCTCCTTGGGCGTGACGTAGCAGAGCATTGCAGTGCCCATCCAGCCGATCATGGCGGCGCCGATGGCGCTCGTGATGTGGTCGTACCCCGGCGCCACGTCGGTGGTGAGCGGACCGAGGGTGTAAAAGGGCGCGCCGTGGCAGGCCGCCACCTGGCGGTCCATGTTCTCGCGGATCTTGTGCATGGGCACGTGGCCGGGGCCCTCGATCATGACCTGGACGTCGTGGCGCCACGCCACCTCGGTGAGCTCGCCGAGGGTCTCGAGCTCGGCGAACTGCGCGTCGTCGTTGGCGTCTGCAAGGGAGCCGGGGCGCAGGCCGTCGCCGAGGGAGAAGGCGACGTCGTAGGCCTTGAGGATCTCGCAGATTTCCTCGAAGTTCGTGGTGAGGAAGTTCTCGCGGTGGTGGGCCAGGCACCACGCGGCGAGGATCGACCCGCCTCGGCTCACGATGCCCGTGGTGCGCCCCGCCGTCAGGGGGACGTAGCGCAGGAGCACGCCCGCGTGGATCGTCATGTAGTCCACGCCCTGCTCGCACTGTTCGAGGAGCGTGTCCCGGTAGAGCTCCCACGTGAGCTCCTCAGGGCGGCCGCCCACCTTCTCCAGCGCCTGGTAGATGGGCACGGTGCCGATGGGCACGGGGCTGTTGCGGAGGATCCACTCGCGGGTGGCCTGGATGGCATCGCCCGTGGAGAGGTCCATGACCGTGTCGCTCCCCCACCTCACGGCCCAGGCCATCTTCTCCACCTCCTCGTCGATGGAGGAGGCCACCGCCGAGTTGCCGATGTTCGCGTTGATCTTCACCAGGAAGGCGCTCCCGATGAGCATGGGTTCCGCCTCGGGGTGGTTGATGTTGGCGGGGAGGATGGCGCGCCCGGCGGCGATTTCGGAGCGGACGAGCTCCGGGCTCATGCCCTCTCTCAGCGCCGCGAACTCCATCTCGGGCGTGACCACGCCCCGGCGCGCGTAGTGCAGCTGCGTGACGCACGCGCCCGCCTTCGCGCGGAGCGGTCTGCGGGAGGCGAAGGGCGCCTCGGGCGGCACGATCTGCGGGACGGCGACCTCTTCCACGTCGCACCGCTCCAGGATCCAGGCTTTCCGGATGGGCTCGAGCCCCCGTCTCGGGTCGATCAGCGCGCCGCCGTCGGTGTAGGGCCCCGAGGGGTCGTACACGCGCACGGCGGAGTTCGCGCCGCCCCCGAACTGCTCGCCCGAGGGCGTGAGGGGGATCTCGCGGAAGGGCACGCGCAGGTCTGGGCGGGACCCGGCGAGGTAGACCTTCCGGCTCCCCGGGAAGGGAAGACCGCGGCGGGCCGCCGCGGAGAGCGTGTCCGACATGGGGACCTCCGTCCTCTGGGCCTTCGCCCGAGGGGTTCGGCCGGCTTGGCGCGGGGGTGACCGGACGTTGCGATCCCTACGCCAGCACGACCTGGATCAGGTTCGAAGGGACGCCCCGGAAGACGGGGCTCTCAGCGGCTGTGCCTCGCAGCGAGGCGGGGCCGCACCCCCTGCAACAGTGGCAACAATAGACTCCGGCGGAGTATTCGTCAAGCGGATCAGGGTGGGAGCCATCGCGGGGCTCCGGGTCATTCCAGGCTGGACCCGCAACGGGCGCCTGAACCGGAATCTCGGCCGAGGTCCTGAGATCGAGGCCGCCTAGAAGGGGTCCTCAGGATGACGTCAGAGATCTCTGTATGAAACTGTGAGACCTTGCGACAGTCGAGGACAGGAATGATAGTCTCTACGCCGCGAGGTGCACGCATGAACCCAGAGGTCCTCTTCCGTCCCATCACGATCAACGGCATGGCCCTCCGGAACCGCATCGTCATGGCTCCCATGACGCGGGTCTTCGCCACGGACGAGAGCGTCCCCACGCCCGCTATGGCTGAGTATTACAGGCGCCGCGCGGTCGGCGAGGTGGGGCTCATCCTCACCGAGGGCGTGACCGTGGACCACCCTTCCGCCAGCTACGACCGGAATGTCCCCTCGCTGTCCACCCCTGACCAGGTCGCGGGCTGGCAGCTCGTTACAGGAGCGGTCCACACCGAGGGAGGCAAGATCGCCGCCCAGCTCTGGCACGTGGGGCGCCAGAGGACCATCAAGAAGGCGCCCTTCCCCGAGGCGCCCACGCTGAGCTCGGGAAACCTCCGCTGCCGCCTCCCGTCCGCCTCCGGCACGCCCATGGCGCGCCCACGGGCCATGACCCTCGAGGAGATTGCGCAGACGCGGGCCGCCTTCGCCCGCTCCGCGGCGATGGCACGCGAGGCCGGCTTCGACGGCGTCGAGGTCCACGGCGCCCACGGGTACCTCGTGGACCAGTTCCTCTGGGAGGGTGCCAACAACCGGACCGACGGATATGGCGGCTCCCTGCAGAACCGTCTGCGCTTCGCCGTGGAGCTCGTGGCGTCCATCCGCAAGGCCGTGGGGCCAGACTTCCCGATCCTCTTCCGGTTTTCCCAGTGGAAGGCCGACGACTACCAGGCGCGCATCGCGCAGACCCCCGAGGAGCTTGGTCTCATCCTCGACTCCCTGCGGGACGCAGGTGTCGATTCCTTCCACGCGAGCCAGCGCGACCATGCGGAAGCCTCCTTCCCGCCCTCGCCGCTGAACCTCGCGGGGTGGGCCCAGAAGCTCACCGGACTGCCCGCGGTCTCGGTGGGGAAGGTGGCCCTCTCGGGCGAGTTCACCTCGTCCTTCCGGGGCGAGGAGTTCGACCTGCGGCCCCTGGATGAGGTGGTGGCCCAGATGGAGCGGGGGGACTACTGCCTCATCGCCATCGGCCGCGCGCTCATCGCCGACCCCGAGCTGCCACGGAAGATCCGCGAGGGCCGCTTCGGCGACGTCGTGCCCTTCAGGCGGGAGATGCTCAAGACGCTGGACTAGAGGGTCTCTCGGTCAGGCCTGGGCGCCCTTTTGCCTGTCCGCGCGGTCCGTGACCACCTTGAACAGGATGAGGCCGAGGAAGGCCAGCGCGCCCACGCCGGCGAAGGTGTACCAGAGGTAGGGCGCGTGCGCGAAGGCGGCCTGGATCTGCTCGGGGGTCATGCCCTTGGCCGCGAGCTTCTTGGGGTCGGGGCAGAAGGCGTCGAGCAGGTACCCCGAAGCGATGAACCCGAAAAGCCACGCGAAGAACGTATTGAGGTGGGAGTAGCCCATGTAGAGGCCCTCCTGCCCGGCCGGAGCCTGCTTCGAGGCGTACTCGAGGTACTTGGGGCTCAGGAAGCACTCGGCCACGCTCATGACGGCGATGCCCACAATCATCATGAGCGTGAGCGGGTGGACGGCCATGCCGAAGAGGTGCAGCGGAGAGGGCATGCCCCCGGCGAGCGCCATGAGGACCGCCGAGAAGGGCACGAGGGCCATGGCGAGGCCGATGCTGAGCGTGGCGCTCATCTTCCTCACGAGCTGGGTGATGGGGATGACGAGGAGGATGACCACGGCTGAGTTGACGTTGGAGAGCCACTCTGGGCTGGCGCCGGGGCCGATGATGCGGATGACGTATTTGGGCATGGACGCGTAGAGCTGGCCCTGGATGACCCAGAACCCTGCGGTGATGAAGATGAGCGCGAGGAAGCGGCCGTTCCGGAGGACGGTGGCGAAGCCGCGGAGCGACTCGGCGGCGCTGCGGGGCCTGGCGTCGTCCTTCTTGGGCCAGTAGAAGATCACCACGATGACGAGCGCGATGACCGCCGCGCCGGCCGAGTAGAGGGGCACGTAGTCCAGGCCCAGCATGGTCCGGACCGGCTTGGCCACGGCCTTCCCGCCGAAGGCGCCGATGTTCACCACCATGTAGAAGATGCTGAAGGCGCGGGCGCGGTTGTGCTCGTCGGAGCACTTGGCCACCGTGCCGCTGATGATGGGCTTGACGAACGCCCCGCCGACAACGATCAGGGGCAGCGCCAGGAGCACGGGCAGCTTCTGCGGCATGAGGCCGAGGACGGCGTACCCGCAGGCGAGGAGGGCGAAGGCGAGGATGAGCGCCGAGCGGAAGCCGAGACGATCCGCCGCGGCACCCGTCACGAAGGGCAGGAGGTAGAGGCACGAGGAGAAGAGCGCGCCGATCCAGCCGGCCTGGATGTCCGTGAAACCCACCACGTCGGTGAGGTAGAGCGCGAGGGCGATGAAGGTCCCGTAGTAGGCCGCCCGCTCGAAGAGCTCGATGGTGTTGCCCGTCCAAAACGCCGCGGGAAAACGCCACGTGGCTTGCCCGCCCGACTCCTTCGTGTCCGTCATGTCCCCTCCCGATTACGTCGAAAGGGCGGCCTCGACCGCCCTCGGCCCAACCATTGTAGCAAGCCCCAAAAGAAAAAAGAGGGAGGCTCGCGGCCTCCCTCTCGTTGGGACTGCGTGGTCTGGCCCTTACTTCTTCGGCGCCGGTTCGGCCGCCTTGGGGGCGTCCTTCGTCTCGGCCTTGGGAGCGTCCTTCTTCATCTGGCACTCCTTCTGGCAGGCGTTGTGGGCATCCACGAACTTCTTGAGGTTCGCCTCGTGCGACTTCATGAAGGCGGCCTGATCGGCGGCCGGGATGCCCTTCTCCATGGCGGCCAGGTCCTTGGCGAGCTGGTCGTAGGCGGCCATCATGTCCTTCTGGTGGGCGCAGCACGCCTTGTCATCCTTGCCGTGCGTGCAGGTCTTGGCGTCGCCCGCCTTGTCGCCGGGGCACTTGCCGCAGCTGGCGAAGACGCCGAAGGAAGCGAGGGCGAGGATGGCGACGGCGACGAGAATCAACGATACCTTACGCATGTGTCCTCCTTATGTGTCGAGGGCGCCCCTCGCGCCCTCCGATGCACGCACATCATAACACGGGCCCGAGTCCGGTATTCCTCACGAGGGTTCGTAGGTGCCGAAGGTCTCCTTGAGCACGCCCACGATCTCCCCGACGGTGGCGTAGGCCTTGACGGCCTCGAGGGTGGGGCCCATGAGGTTGGCGCCGGACTTGGCCGCCCCGTCGACGGCCGCGAGCGCCGCCTTCCAAGGCGCCTCGTCCCTCTTGGCGCGGAGCGCCCTGACGCGCTCCACCTGGGCGCGCTCGAGCTCCGGGTCCACCCGGAGGATGGGCGGGTGGACGACGCTCTCCTCGTACGCGTTCACGCCCACGACCACCTTGTCCTTCTTCTCCACGGACTGCTGGAAGCGGTAGGCCGCGTCGGCGATCTGGCCCTGCACCCAGCCGCTCTCGATGGCCGCCACCATGCCGCCCATGTCCTCCACGCGGCCCATGATCTCCAGGGCCTTGGCCTCGAGCGCATCGGTCAGCGCCTCCACGGCGTAGCTGCCGCCGAGGGGGTCGATGGTGTCCACGACGCCGCTCTCGTGCTTGATGACCTGCTGCGTGCGGATGGCGATCGTGGCCGCCGCCTCGGTGGGGAGGCCCAGGGCCTCGTCCATGGAGTTGGTGTGGAGCGATTGCGTCCCACCCATGACCGCCGCGAGCGCCTGGAGGGACACCCGGATGACGTTGACCTCGGGCTGCTGCGCCGTGAGGGTGGACCCCGCGGTCTGCGTGTGGAACCGGAGCATGAGGGCCTTGGGGTTCGTGGCGCCGAAGCGCTTCGCCATGAGCTTGGCCCAGAGCCTGCGCGCCGCGCGATACTTGGCCACCTCCTCGAGGAAGTCGTTGTGCGCGTTGAAGAAGAAGGAGAGGCGCTCGCCGAAGGCGTTCACGTCCAGGCCCACGTCCACGGCGGACTGCACGTAGGTCAAACCGTCCAGGAGCGTGAAGGCGATCTCCTGCGCCGCCGTGCTCCCCGCCTCGCGGATGTGGTAGCCGCTGATGCTGATGGTGTTGAACCGCGGCAGGACTCGCGTCCCGTAGTCGAAGATGTCGGTGATGATCTTGAGGGAGGGCTTGGCGGGGAAGACGTAGGTCCCGCGCGCCACGTACTCCTTGAGGATGTCGTTCTGCACGGTCCCCGTCAGCGCCGCCGGCGCCACGCCCTGCGCCTCGCCCACGGCCTGGTACATGGAGAGGAGGACGAAGGCCGTCGCGTTGATGGTCATGGAGGTGGACACCTTGTCGAGCGGGATCCCTTCGAGGAGGACCTCCATGTCCTCGAGGGAGCAGATGGCGACGCCCACCTTGCCCACCTCGCCCTCCGAGAGCGGGTGGTCCGCGTCGAGGCCCATCTGCGTGGGGAGGTCGAAGGCCACGGAGAGGCCCGTCTGGCCCTGCTCGAGGAGGTATCGGTAGCGCCGGTTCGACTCCGCCGCGGTGCCGAAGCCCGCGTACTGGCGGATCGTCCAAGGCCGACCGCGGTACATGGTGGGCTGGATGCCGCGGGTGTAGGGCGCCTCGCCGGGGAAGCCGAGCTTCTCGAGGTACTCACCGTCGGAGAACTGGAGCGGCGTGCACAGGGGCTCCATGGCGACGCCCGAATCCTTCGAGACCTCCAGCCTGCCGGATTTCGCGAGCGGCCCCGCGATGCCTGCCGCGTAGCGCGAGGCGCTCTCCCGCAGCGCCTCGTCCCCCTTCCGCTCACCCATCGGTCACCTCCCTCGGGAGCCTGCGGCCCGGAGCAGGCGGGCATTGTAGCACCCTCACAGGGCGGCCTCTCCGAGCGTGGCATCGAGGCATTCCAGGGACGAGGGCGCGCTGGCGAGGAGCTCCCGCGCCCGCCGGGCCTGCGGCGCCACGAAGCGCATGTACCGCGCCCTCTTCCTCCGGGTGACCTGGTAGCCGAAGGTCCCGAGCGCCTTCAGGGCGCGCTGCAGGGCGGTGCGGTCGAACTCCTCCGGCCCGCCGCCCGTCCCCGTGAGCCACGCCCGCCGGAACCGCTCGGACACCCGCGGGTCCTGCGTCCGGTAGGGGTCCACCGCGAGGGAGGCCACGTCGTATGCCCTCGGCGCCAGGAGAGCGTCCTGGAAGTCGATGACCACGAGGCCGTCTCCCGGCGTGCCCAGCACGTTCTCGGAGTGGAAGTCGCGGTGCGCGAGGGCGTGGGGGTAGGACGCCACCTCGTCGGCGAGGGCATCCAGGGCCTCCGCCAGCCCGGGCGGGCTGCCGGCGTTGAGGAAGCCCTCCACGAAGTGCAGGCGGAAGAAGGCGAGCTCGAACCGAAGCCTCGAGGCGTCCATCTCGAGACGCTCGGGCCCCTCGGGCCAGCCCTCGATGGCGCCGATCCGCCCCGCCATCGCGACGAGCCTGTCCTGCATCTCCGGCGTCCAGTGGACCTTGGACAGCGGCCGGCCCTGGACGTGCTCCTGGAGGACCCAGCCCCGCGACGGGTCGGCCTCGAAGATCGCCGGGACGGGCACCGAGGCATCGCCGAATAGGCGCTGGACGGCGACGAAGCGCGCGAGGCCGTCCGCGTCTTCGGCGAAATCCGCTAGGAGCGCGTGACGCCCCTGCCACGAGCCCTTGAAGTACCTGCGCGTGGAGGCGTCCACCGCCAGGGGGATCCAGTCGCCGGGCGGGTAGCTCACGGCGCGGCCCTCCGGAGGCGCGCGGGGCACGGGTTCTGCGGGCTCTTCATGGTCTCGGCGTCAGGGTCGGGGGACGGGGGTCAGGTTTTGCCCTTCGCCTTCGCGGCCGCCTCGGAATCCGGGAACTGCTCCTGCAGCCTCCCGAGGGTCGCCTTGGCGGCGGCCTCGTCGCCGAGCTGGCGCTCGCAAAGCGCCTCCTTGTAAAGGGCGTCGGGGACCTTGTTGCCGAAGGGGAAGTGCTCGGCGACCGCCCCGAAGGCGGCGGCCGCCTCCTTGAAGTCCTTCTGGGAGTACCAGCACTCTCCGATCCAGTACTGGGCATTGTCCGCGAGGTCCGACTGGGGGTACTTGGCGATGAAGTCGGCGAAGGCCGCCCGCGCGTCCGCGTACTGGGCTGCGGTCATGAGGTCGAAGCCCTTCTTGTAGAGCGCGGAGGACTCCGACGAGAGGTTCTGCGTGCCCTCCTCGGAAGGCGCCGCGGAGGGTGCCGGCGTCGCGGCCGGGGGCGCCGGAGCTGGCGTCGCGACGCCCAGCTTGGCCTGGAGCTCCCTCACCTGGCTGCTCAGCGCCTCCTGCTGCTTCGTGAGGTTGTCCACGTCCTGCCGGAGGTAGTTCACCCGGTTGGTCAGCTCGTCGTTGCTCACGGTGGGCAGGCACGCCGCCAGCGAGGCGAGCGCCGCCAGCGGCACCGCGACGGCCATGATTCGTTTCGCGTCCATCGATCCTCCCCCTAACCGAGCCGCCCGAAGACCTTGTGGAAGAACCCGCCCTGTTCGGCGCGGTCCCTCTCGAGCTTGAGCAGCTCTTCGTAGAGCCGTTTTTCGTCCCTGCTGAGCCGCTTGGGCGTGTGGATCTCCACCACGACGTGCAGGTCCCCGCGCCCCGAGCGGTTCACCCGCGGCATCCCCTTGCCGGCCACCTTGTAGTGCTGGCCCGTCTGGGCGCCCGCGGGCACCGTGACCTCGACCTCGCCGTCGAGGCCGTTCACCATCACCTTGGTGCCGAGCGCGGCCTGGGGCGGGGAGAGGGGGACCTGGCAGAAGAGGTCCGACCCCTGCCGCTTGAAGAACGGGTGCTCCTCCACGTCGATGAAGATGTAGAGGTCGCCCGGAGGGCCTCCGCGCTCGCCCGCCTCGCCCTCGCCGGTGATGCGCATCCTCGTCCCCGCATCCACGCCGGGCGGGATCTTGACCTTCAGCGTCCTGCGGGCCGGGACGCGCCCGCGACCCCGGCAGGCGCTGCACGGGTCCTGGACCACCTCGCCGGCGCCGGAGCAGTGCGAGCACGTCCTGCTCAGGGTGAAGAACCCCTGGCGGTAGGCCACGGTCCCCTGCCCCCGGCACGTCTGGCAGGTGGCCCTCTTCCCGGAGCGGGAGCCGGAGCCCTTGCACTCGCCGCAGGCGTCCTCGCGGGGGATCTCGAGGGTCTCCTCGCGCCCCGAGAAGGCCTCGTCGAGCTTGAGCGTCAGGTCGTAGCGGAGGTCCGAGCCCCGCTGGACCCTCGGGCCGCCGCGGCGGCCGCCCCCGAAGAGGTCGCCGAACCCGAAGAGGCCGCCCAGGAGGTCGGAGAAGTCCGCGAAGACCTCCGAATCCCACGGCACACCGCCCTGGCCCCCGGGCCCCTCCGACGCCGTGCCGAAGCGGTCGTAACGGGCCCTGCGCTGCGGGTCGCCCAGCACCGAGTAGGCCTCCGAGGCCTTCTTGAACGCCTCCTCCGCCTCCTTGTCCCCGGGGTTGCGGTCGGGGTGGAACTTGAGGGCCGCCTTGCGGTAGGCGGACTTGATCTCGTCCTGGCCGGCGCCTCGCTCCACGCCCAGGATCTCGTAGTAGTCTCCCGAGGGCGTCATGACGGCTTCGTCTCGCCTCCGCCCCCGCCCATGGCCTTCGGGTCGTAGAGGATGACCTCCGAGAGCGTGCGGGACGCCCTGGAAAGCTCCTCAAGGGACTCCTGCATGCGGGCCAAGTTGTCGGCCCCGAGGTTGCGCTGGGCGTTCTTCAGGGCCTCCTCCACGGTGCTCTGCTTCTCGGAGTCGAGGAGTGAGCCGAACTCCTTGAAGGCCTTCCGGTTGTTCTCGAGGAGGCGCTCGAGCTTGAGCTTGAGCTTCTGGATCTCGACGACCTTGCGGTCCTCCTCCTCCTTCACCTGGGCCTCGCTCACGATGCGGGAGATCTCCTCCTCGGTGAGGCCCGAGGAGGGGTTCACGACGATCTTCTGCTCGTTGCCGGTGATGACGTCGCGGGCGTAGACGGAGACGATGCCGTTGGCGTTGATGTCGAAGGTTACCTCGATCTGCGGCAGGCCCTTGGGCGCGGGCGGGATGCCCACGAGCTGGAACTTGCCCAGGCTGATGTTCTCCCCCGCCACCTCGCGCTCGCCCTGGAGGACGTGGATCTCGACCGTGTCCTGGTTGTCGGCGACGGTGGTGAACACCCTCGACTTTTTGGTGGGGATGGCCGAGCCGCGCTCGATGAGCTTGACGAACATGTTGCCCTTCGTCGCGACGCCCATGCTGAGCGGGATGGCGTCGAGGAGGACGATCTCCTTCACGTCGCCGGTCATGATGCCCGCCTGGAGCGCGGCGCCGAGCGCGACGACCTCGTCGGGGTTCTTGTCTCGGCGGGGCTCCTTGCCGAAGATCTCGCGCACCGTCTGGATGACCATGGGCGTGCGAGTCTGGCCGCCCACGAGGAGGACCTCGTCGATGTCCGCCGGCGTGACCCCGGCGATGTTCATGGCCTCCTGGCAGGGCGTGCGCGTGCGCGCCACGATGTCGCCGATGATGGACTCGAGCTCGGGGCGGCTGAGGACCGTCACGAGGTGTTTGGGGCCCGTGGGGTCGGCGGCGATGAAGGGCAGGTTGATCTCCGTGGAGGTGAGCGCGGAGAGCTCGCACTTGGCCTTCTCGGCGGCCTCCTTCAGGCGCTGCAGCGCGAGGCGGTCGGCCGTGAGGTCGATGCCCGTCTCCTTCTGGAAGCGGTGCACGAACTCGAGCATGATGGCCCGGTCCATGTCCTCGCCGCCCAGGTAGGTGTCGCCCGAGGTGGCCACGACCTCGAAGAGGCCCTGCCCCACCTTCAGGATGCTGATGTCGAACGTGCCGCCGCCCAGGTCGTAGACGGCCACGGTCTTGGCCGCGGTCTCGTCGAGGTTGAAGGCGATGCACGCCGCGGTGGGCTCGTTGAGGATGCGCAGGACCTCCAGCCCCGCGATGCGGCCGGCGTCCTTCGTAGCCTGCCTCTGGGGGTCGGAGAAGTAGGCCGGGACGGTGATGATGGCCTCCTTCACCTCCTCGCCGAAGTAGTCCTCGGCGCTCTTCTTGAGGTCCTGAAGGATGTACGCCGAGATCTCCTGCGGGGAGTACTCGCGATCCCTGACCTTCAGGCGGACGTCGCCGTTGGGCGCCTCCGTCATGGCGTAGGGCAGGAGCTTCCCGCCCTCGACCACGACCTCCTCGTCGAATTTCTTGCCCATGAGGCGCTTGACGGCGAAGATCGTGTTCGCGGGGTTGGTGACGGCCTGGCGCTTGGCGAGGTTCCCAACCAGCCGGTCCCCCTGCTCCGTGAACGCCACGATCGACGGCGTGGTGCGTCCGCCCTCACGATTCGGGACGATGACGGGCTGGCCGCCCTCGATGAAGGCCATGCAGCTGTTGGTGGTTCCCAGGTCGATACCGATGACCCTAGGCATCCGGAGCTCCTTGCGTCTGGTCCGCGCCGCCGTTCACAGCAACCCTGGCGGGGCGCAGAAGCTTCCCGCCCAGGGTGAACCCCTTCTGGTAGACGGTGGTCACCGTCATGGGCGGGACCTCCGGCTCGTGCACCATGTTCACCGCCTCGTGGAACGCCGGGTCGAAGGGCTGCCCGAGGGCTTGGATCTCTTCGAGGCCCATCTTCGAGAGCGCGTCCAGCATCTGCTGGCGGACGAGTTCGAGCCCGAGCATGTGGTCCTGCGAGACCTCGCCCCTCACCGACTCCAGTGCGCGGTCCATGTTGTCCAGGGCGGGCAGGAGGTTCTCCACGGCCCTCGCCGCGGCCTGGCGCCGGGTCTCCTCCGCCTCCTTCTCCTGCCGCCGCTTGTAGTTCTCGAAGTCGGCGCGGCGGCGCATGAGCTGGTCCTCGAGCTTGCCGATCTTCTCCTTGAGCGCCTGGGCCTCTTCGGAGGAACCCGCCGCGTCCAGGTCCACCTCGAGGATGCCCGTCTCGTGCGCCTCGGGTCTCGGGTGTGACCCGCTCAAGGAGGCGGGCCCTTCGTCGTCGGAGTGGTCCACGAACTCGATGGAGATGTCCCCGTCGTCGGGCGGCGCGCCCGGAGCGTCGGGGGTGCGGTCGTCGGCGTCAGTCATCGATGGTCTCCCGCTCCATGATTCCTCAGCCCTTGAGCTTCTCGCTGGCGAGCGTGGCGATCCGCGCCACCCTCCGCACCAGCGGGATCGTCGTGTCGTACCGAAGCGCCTGCGGCCCGATGATCCCCACGACTCCGAACCCCACGGATTCGGCGCCGAAGGGGGCGGCCACCATGGCCAGGCCCTTCGAAGCGGGGTCAGGCCAGTCCTCGCCCATCACCACCCGGAGCCCCCGGCTGTCGCGCGCCAGCGCGTCGAGCAGGTCCAGGAGCTGGGATTTCCGCTGGAGCGATTCGAGCAGGCTCCTCACGGCCCTGAGGTCCTCCGTCAGCTCGGGGGCCTCGAGGAGCCAGGACGCGCCGTCCCAGAAGAGCTCCCGCCCCGGCGCCTCCTCGAGGAAGAAGGGGGCCACCAGCCGCAGGGCCTGCCGCACCTCGCGGCGGCACGCCACCTCCTCCAGGCCCACCTGCGCGCTCAGGTGGCGCCGCATTTCCGAGAAGGGCCACCCCGCGTAGGTCTCGCTCAGGTAGTTGCTGAACCAGCGGAGTTCCTCGTGGGTGTAGGGCTCCTCGGTCTTGAGCACCGATTCGAGGACCTGCCCCGCCGTGGAGACCACCACCCAGAGCACTCGGTCCGAGCTGATGGCTACGAGTTCGCAGCTCTTGAGGCACACCTCGGAGGCGGAGGGCGTCACGGCGAAGCCGAGGGCGTGCATGCGCTGCGCGAGCGTGTTGCTCACGCGGCGCGCGACGCCGTTGAGGCTGCCGTCCTCGCTCATGCGCGCCACCTCGGACCAGTCGGGGTCTCCCTCGGGGTCCGACTGCCTGAGCACGCGCTCCACGAAGTACCGGTAGGCCCGGTCCGTGGGGACGCGGCCGGCGCTCGTGTGGGGCTTGCTGAGGTAGCCCGCCTCCTCGAGGCGCGCCGCGATGGCGCGCACCGTGGCCGGCGAGAGGCCCCGGGCCTCCCCCAGGGCCAGCACGCGCGACGCAACCGGCTCTCGGGTCTCGAGATAGTTCATCAGGAGGCCCAGGAGGACCGACTCCTCGCGGGCGCTCAAGTGCTCAGCCATGCTGCCCAAGACCTCCTAAACGCTTTTATATAGCATCGCCGCGCCCTCCGAATCAAGACACCGCGGGCCCGCGGGAAGACATTTTGAGGCGCCGTCCGCGTGGGATATGCTGGGATTTCGAGCGAGGGCCCATGAAGGCGACGACGCGTCTGGCCATCCTGTTCTCCGTTCTGTGCGCGGCCCTGCCCGCCGCGGCGCAGGACCTCTCTACCTTCCTGTCGAAGCCTCCGGGCGAGGGCGCGTGGGCCTCCTACCGCATCGAGACGAGCTGGCCCGGGCGGACGAAGACCGAGCGCCTGAACCTCGCCGTGACCGCGGAGGAGAGATCGGACGGCAAGGATTGGATCTGGCTTGAGGCGTGGCCCATGGACTTCGTGAAGTTCTCGGACGGCGTCATGAAGCTCATGCTCCGCGCAGCCCCCACGCCCGCGGAGGCCCAGAACCCCTTCCTCCAGGCCCGCGCGCTCCTCTACCAGGAGCCCAAGGAGGAGCCCTTCCGGATCTCCGAGGGCGCCCTCGACATCATGCACGGCCAGGCCAGGAAGATCCGCGTGGACCAGAAGCGCACCGACCTGCCCCCCGACGACGCCACCGCGACCAAGGGCGTGACCTACCACTGCACGGTCCAGAAGATCGACACGGTGACCGAGTCGAGCCTCTTCGGGCGGGAGATCAAAGTCACCGAGAGCGGCACCTACTGGTTCTCCAAGATGGCGCCCTTCGTCCTGGTGAAGGCCCAGATCGATCGCCTGCAGGTGCAGAAGGGCAAGGAGGACCGGCACCGCACGGTGGTCATCACGCTCCGCGAGTGTGGTTTCACCGGAGCGACCCCGCAGATCAAAGGCCCCGTGACCAAGGAGAAGGGCCTCCTCAGCATCCTCCTCCACTGAGCGCGCACCGAAGGGGGCCTCCCGTGAACCCGACGAACCTCTCCCCGCTCGATCCCTTCTGGTCCCGTCACCGGGGCCTCTATCCTGCGCTGGCGCGCTTCACGTACCTCAACAACGCCTCCATCCAACCCCTCCCCGCGCCCGTCGCCGACGCCCTCCACGCCTTCGTTCGCACGGCTTCGGAGGGAGACCCGGACACCCTCTACGACGGCGCCGTCCCCGGCCGGTTCCGCGCCACCGTCGCCCGGTGGCTGGGGTGCTCGGATGGCGACCTCGCCCTCGTCACCTCGACCAGCGACGGCCTCATCAAGGCGGTCAACGCCATCTCGTGGGCCCACGGCGACGAGGTCGTGATCCCCCACAACGAGTTCCCCTCGGTGGTCTACCCCTTCCGCATGGCGCAGGCCGCCGGCGCGACGGTTCGCTTCGCCGGGCAGCCTGGCCGGCCCGTGACCGAGGAGGACCTCCTCGCCGCGCTCACGCCCCGGACCAGGGCGGTGGCCTTCTCCTGGGTCTCCTTCAGCACGGGCTACAAGATGGACCTGCTCGAACTCCCCCGCGAGCTCAAGGCGCGGGGCGTGGAGTTCGTGGTCGTGGACGGGATGCAGGGCGCGGGGGCGTGGGAGCCGGACCTTGGCGCCACCGATGTGGACTTCTTCTCCTTCCAGGCGGTCAAATGGGTCGCGGGCCCGGGCGGCATCGGGGCGCTCTACGTGAGGCCCGACCTCTGGCGCACCCTCCGCAACCCGGCGTTCTCCTGGTACTCGGTGCCTGCCTGCGACGACTACGCCCTCCTCACCGACACGGGCCTGGAGCCCTTCGACTCGGCGCGCCGCTGGGACGGCGGCACGCCGCCGTGGATCCAGATGGTCGGGGTCCAGGCGTACCTGGACCTCATCGAGCCCGCAGGGCCCGCCGGCGTCGCTGCCCGCATCGGCCACCTCCTCGATGCCCTTCGCAGCCGCCTAGACGCAGCTGGGGTGAGGACCCTCGTGCCCCTCGGCTCGCCGCACCACTCCTCCATCGCGCTCCTCGAAGTCCCGGACGCCGCGGCGGTGCACGCGCGGCTCAAGGCGGCCGGCATCCTCACCGCGCTGCGGATGGGCCGCGTCCGCGTGAGCCCGCACGTGTACAATGTGGAGGAGGACTTCGACCGGCTCGTCCGGGTCCTCACGGAGCACGCATGAGCGACGACCGGATGGTCACGGGCAACGCCGACGCCTCGGAACGGCAGTGGGAGGCCGCCCTGCGGCCCCGGCGCCTGAGCGAGTACATCGGCCAGCCCAAGCTCAAGGAGAACCTGGGCATTTACTTGCAGGCCGCCGCGAAACGCGGCGACGCGCTCGACCACGTGCTCCTGTGCGGCCCGCCGGGCCTCGGCAAGACGACGCTCGCGCACATCATCGCCGCCGAGATGGGCGCTAACATCCGGGTCACGTCGGGCCCCCTCATCGAGAAGGCGGGCGACCTCGCCGCGCTCCTCACGAACCTCGAGCCCCGCGACGTGCTCTTCATCGACGAGATCCACCGGCTCTCGCCCGCCGTGGAGGAGATCCTCTACCCCGCCATGGAGGACTTCAAGCTCGACCTCCTAGTCGGCCAGGGCCCCGGGGCAAGGACCATCACGCTCCCCCTCCAGCCCTTCACGCTCATCGGCGCGACCACGCGCATGGGGCTCCTCTCGGGCCCTCTGCGGAACCGCTTCGGCATCACGTTCCACATGGACTTCTACCCGGTGAAGGACCTCCAGATCATCGTGGAGCGCTCGGCGCGCCTCCTCGTGGTCCCCCTCGACGGCAGCGCGGGGGAGGAGCTCGCGCGCCGCTCCCGAGGGACGCCCCGCGTGGCCAACCGCCTCCTGAGGCGCGTCCGAGACTACGCCCAGATCCTCGGCGACGGCGCCGTGGACGAGGCCATGGCGCGCGACAGCCTCGAGCGCATGGAGGTGGACCGCTTCGGGCTCGACGACGTGGACCGCCGGATCCTCCTCACGATCCTCGAGAAGTTCCGCGGCGGGCCGGTGGGGCTGAACACCATCGCGGCCTCCATCGGCGAGGAGGCCGACTCCGTGGAGGAGATCTACGAGCCCTACCTCATGCAGATCGGGTTCCTGGAGCGCACGCCCCGCGGGCGCCGCATCACCCAGCGCGCGTGCGAGCACCTCGGCCTCCCGCTCCCCGGCATGAACGCCCCGGGGCTCTTCGACCCCGAGGCCCGCTGAGGCCCCGTTCTCCTTGACACTGGGAGCGCCCGGTCCCTACAATCGAACTCAGGCAGAACGCTAGGCAGATAAGGGGAGCCCATGAGCCACGAAGACTTGATCGCCGGGAAGCTGGCCGAAGAGTTGAACGAGCTCCGATCGGGTCTCAGCACCCTCGGTGAGCACCTGAAGGCCGCCCTGGCCGCCATCCCGGGCGTCCCTCACGAAGGCGAGCTCGCCCGCCGCATCGGCGAGGCCAT
Organism: Acidobacteriota bacterium; assembly: GCA_037440125.1. GTDB lineage: Bacteria > Acidobacteriota > UBA4820 > UBA4820 > DSQY01 > JAKAJA01. The sequence continues at coordinate 2,721 of JBBIUU010000050.1, read as the reverse complement.
CCCCGCCCCCGAGCCCGTCGCCGTTCCGGCGCCGCCCCCGCAGCCCGCCGCGCCCGCGGCGATGAACAACCAGCTCCTCTACCGGATGTCGGCGCTGGAGTACGCCAAGAGCCAGTCGGAGATCCTCGAAGTCCTCCTCCAGGGGCTGCAGGACTTCTCCCAGCGCGCCGCCCTCCTGGTGCTGAGGGACGACGCGCTCCAGGGCTGGAGCGGGTTCGGGTTCGATTCGAACGTGAAGGCCTGGAAGGGGACCCTGAGCGACGACCCCATCCTGCGCACGGTCGCGAGCTCCCGCACGCGCATGCTGCTCGACGGCGCCGTGCCCTCCTTCATCCCGCCGGGCCCCACGGTGCAGCGCAGCATGATCGCCCCCCTCCTCCTGAAGGGTAAGGCCTCGGCCCTCGTCTACGCCGATTCGGGCGAGGGCGGCAAGCTCGACCACTACAGCGTGGACGTGCTCGTGAAGACGGCCTCGCTCGTCATCGACATCTTCCCGCTGCGCCCGAAGCGCGAGCCGCTCCCGCCGGTGCTCGAGAGCCAGGGCATCATCGCCCCCGGGGCAGCCGCCGCGCCTCCCGCGTCCGAGGAGGAAAACGTCCTCTTCGAGGACACGGGCTCCCTCGCGGACGCCGAGGAGGCGCCCGCGAACCAGACCGTCGTGGCCGACATCCCGGAGGAGGTCTCGGCCTCCTACGCCGCGCCCCCCGCCGAGACCTACGAGGTGGCCGAGGTCGTGGAGGAGGTCCAGCCAGCCCCCGAGCCCGTGGTGGAGTCCACGGCCCCGAGCAAACCGAAGGACGAGCCCGTCCCGCCCGGCGAGGAGAAGCTGCACGAGGACGCCCAGCGCTTCGCCCGCCTCCTGGTGCAGGAGATCGCGCTCTACCACCCGCGCGAAGTGGAGCAGGGCAAGCGGAACAGGAACCTCTACTCCCTGCTGAGGGAGGACATCGACCGGAGCCGGGAGGCCTATGAACACCGCTACCAGAAGCCGTCCGTCCAAGGCCGGCAGTACTTCGAGAAGGCGCTGGCCAAGTACCTCGCGGACGGGGACGCTTCGCTTCTGGGCATGTAGCGCCGCGGTCGCGCTCCTCTCGATCACGGGGATCAGCCCCGCCCAGGATGGCCCCGCCGCAGGCGACGGGCTGACGAAGCTCGCCGCCGGGCGTAAGCTCCAGCTCGAAGGCCATCTCCAGGACGCCCTCACCGATTACCTCGCGCCCTCTGTTGCGGGCTGCGCGCTGTGGGAGCACGGCGCCTTCTGGCAGGCCGAGATCCTCGTCAAGCTCGGGCAGAAGGGCCGCGCCCGGTCGCTCTACGAGGCGCTCTTCAAAGCCTCGCCCGTTCCCTCGTTCAGGTCACAGGCCGCCGCGTACCTAGCGGACGACGCCGAAGCCGCCGGGGACAAGGCGCGCGCCGTGCCCTACGTGCAGGCCCTCGTGGACGCCGCCCCGCAGGACCCCGCACCGAGGGCACGCCTCGCCACGCTCCTAACCGATCTGGCCCGGTCCGAGGAGGCCCGCGCCCAGGCGCTCTGGATGTGGACGAAGACGCCCTCGAAGCCGGCCGCGGCGGCTTTCTTCAAGGCCCAGCCCCAGTGGCGCGCAGCCTTCGCGGACCTGCCCTCCGCCTCCGTGCTCGAGCGCCTCCGCTCCCTGGCCTCCGAGGGCGATTTCATGTCGCTCGGCAACGAGCTCCCCAAGTTCCAGGCGGCGACGCCCGACGAGACCGGCTGGGCGCGCTATCTGAAGGGAAGGCTCGCCGAGGGTCAGGGGAAGGCCGCCGAGGCCATCAGGGCTTTCTCCGACGTGACGGCGCCCCCCGAGGCCCGGATGGCCGCACTGTGGCGCTCCGGTGCGGCCCTCCCCAAGGCCGGTCTCCCTCCCAAGGAAGTGGACCGCGTGGAGTCCGCCATCGCTTCGCTTCCCCTCTCCTACGAGAACCGTCCGAAAGCCCTGGTGCCGCTCCTCCGCTGGCACGCCCGCCAGCCCGACGAGGCGCGCGCGACCTTAGTCGCCGAGGCGCTCATGGCGGGAAGCACGGCGCAGGCCGACGCGGGCGATTACCTGTACGGCCGGGGCTGGGACCGCTGGCTCGCGGGGGACCGCCGGGGGGCCGAGGCGGACTGGCGGCTGCTCATCAGGTCGCTCCACTCGGACAGCGACTTCAGTCTGGCCTCCAGCTACTCGCTCCTCAAGCTCGGCCGCCTCACGAACAGGGAGGCCGCCGATTTCAAGGCCTCCTCGCAGAGGGACGACCGCTACGGCTACTTCGGTTACCGCATGCGCGGCGCACTCCCGCCGGCGCCCCAGACGCCCGGGACCACCCCGCCCCCGCCCGCGGCGCCCGACGGGAGCCACCTGAGGAAAGCCGATCTCCTCCTCGCCATAGGCCTCCCCGCCGACGCCGTGGACGAGTTCCAGCTCGCCCTCCAGGACGCGAAGGACCCCGCCGCCCAGCAGGGTTTGCTCTGGGCGCAGTCCCAGGCCAAGGCGCAGGCGGGCGACTTCCCGGGCGCCATCCGCACGGCGCGGGCGCTCTACCCGAGGGTCTTCAACGAGAACGGCGACCGCCTCGCCCGCGATGCCTGGACGACGCTCTACCCCCTGCCCTACCGGGACGCCGTCATGCGTTCGGCGGACACCTCGGACGTGCCCTACCTCCTCGCGTGCTCGGTGATCCGGCAGGAGAGCCTCTGGGACGTGGACGCGGTCTCCCGCTCCG
>JBBIUU010000049.1:0-20808 GCA_037440125.1 Acidobacteriota bacterium | reverse complement strand
AGATCGTGAAGAAGTCCCTCGAGGAGCCCGCCCGCCAGATCGCCAACAACGCCGGTCTCGAGGGCTCCGTCATCGTCGAGCACATCAAGAAGGAGAAGGGCGCCCACGGCTTCAACGCGAAGACCGAGAAGTTCGAGGACCTCTTCAAGGCCGGCATCCTGGACCCCGCCAAGGTCTCCCGCACGGCTCTCCAGAACGCCGCTTCCGCGGCCGGCACCCTCCTCACCACCGAGGCCATGATCTTCGAGCTCCCCGAGGAGAAGAAGGACATGCCCATGCCTCCGGGCGGTGGGATGGACTATTAAGGAAAATTCGGAATTCGGAAAGCGGATTTCGAAAAGAAAGAAGAACAGCTCGATTCACGGGGCGGCCGCGAGGCCGCCCTTCTTCTATCTGACAAGGCGGAAGGCGCATAGAGGATAATGCGGGGATGGAGACGAACGGGTGGTTCCTCCCGGCGATCACCGGCGCGGGCGAGGTCTCCGGCGAGGAGGGCGGCGAAGCCTGCGTCATCCTCTGGGAAGGGCTCTCGAGCCGTGGGGTGCTCTTCCACTCGCCCGTGGCCACGATCACCGGGACGGCCTCGGGTTTGGAGATCGAGGGTTTCGGCGAGCGACGCTCGTGGGCTGGGAACCCCCTCGACCACCTCGACGGAGCTTTCGCCTGGGCGGCGCAGAGGGCCAGGGCCGCCGGTTTCGTCGGCGCTTGCTTCGCCGGCGCGCTCCACTACGACCTCCGGAGGTGCGTCGAACGCTACCCCTCGCCGGCCCCCGACCACCAGGGGCTTCCCTGGATCCGCTGGTTCCTCTTCTCAGAGGCGTCACCTTGGTCGCCCCCGGAGCCGCACCAACGGGACCCCACCCATCGGGCATCCGCTGGCCCATCTTCCCTGTCGCAAGAGCCCTTCGAGCAGGCCGTCCGCCGCATCCTGCGGCACGAGGTGGAAGGCGACGTCTACCAGGTGAACCTCACCCGGCAGATGGAGCTCGCTGCCGAGGCGGATCCCTACGACCTCTGGTGCTCCGCAGCCTCCGCTTCCGCCGCACCCTTCGCCGCCTACGCGCACCTGGACGGCTTCGAGCTGTTGTCCCTGTCTCCGGAGCGCCTCCTCCTTCGCGAGGGCGACATCCTGTCCACCCAGCCCATCAAGGGGACCGCCGCGCGAGGCCCCACGGAGGAGGAGGACGCCGCCAACCTCGCCCGGCTCCTCGAGGGGGAAAAGGAGGCCGCCGAGCTCGCCATGATCGTGGACGTGGAGCGCAACGACCTCGGCCGTGTGGCGGTGCCCGGCAGCATGCGCGTGGAACGCCACCGAGAGGTGATCACGCTCCCCAACGTGCACCACCTCGCCAGCACCGTGCGCGCGACGCTGAGGCCCGGTGTGGGCTTCGGTGAGATCCTGCGCGCCACCTTCCCCGGAGGCTCCGTGACGGGCGCGCCCAAGATTCGGGCGATGCAGATCATCGACGCGCTCGAACCCGTGAGCCGGGGATTCTACTGCGGGGCGCTCGGCTGGATGGACCTGGAGGGGAACTTCGACCTGAGCCTCACCATCCGCACCGCCACGGCCCTCGAAGGCTCGTTGCGGCTGGGCGTGGGCGGCGGCATCGTGGTGGATTCTGACCCCGAGGCCGAATGGCTCGAGACCGTCGCCAAGGCGAGGTGCTTCGTCCGTGAGTAGGTGAGCAGGTCCAGAGGCGGCTTTCGGAGTGGGGAGTAAGACGTCAGGCGTGAGGCTCGAGGCATGAGTCAGAACCCGGCGAAGCCCGTTTTCGCCTCGCGCCTCACGCCTCACGCCTCACGCCTTCTCACTCGTACACCTTCTCGTCGGGCGCCCCGGCGTTGAGGGCGTCGGCCTCGATGTCCCTGACAGATGCCTTGGCGGCGAGAAACCCCCTGTAGAACTCGTGCTGGATGACGAGGTCCATGATCTCGTTGGTGCCGGTCCAGATCATGATGAGCCGGACGTCGCGCAGGAGGCGCTCGACGGGGAAGACATCCGTGTAGCCGATGCCGCCCAGGACCTGCATGGCGTCGTTGACCACCCTCCACGCGGTCTCCGTGGCGAACCGCTTCGACTCGGAGACCATCCGGCGCACCCGCCCCGGCGCCACGTCTCCGCCGTCGATGGCGCGGCACGTCTCGCGGCACAGCCCCCGGGCCGCGTCCAGGAGGGTCAGGCTCTCGGCGACCTTGAAGCTCACGCCCTCGAAGCGGCGGATCTCCTGGCCGAAGGCCTTGCGGCGCGAGGCGTAGCGGGCCGCGACCTCCAGGGCCGCGCGGCCCATGCCGAGCGCGCCGCAGGCGCTCGTCATGCGCTCGGGGATCATCATCTGGTCGAAGATGTCGGCCCCCTTTCCCCAACCCGCCTCGCCCCCGAGGACGTTCTCCACGGGCACTTCGGCGTTCTTGAACACGAGGCGCCCCGTGCCCCCGCCCCGCGTCCCCATGAGCCCGTAGACGTGCTCCACCGTCACGCCGGGGCCGCGCTCCACGAGGAAGGCCGTGATGGAGTCCCGGGGCTTGGCGGCCTCGTCGGTCCTCGCATAGACGAGGAAGAGGTCCGCGCCCTCGGCGCCCACGACGAAGCGTTTCTGGCCGTTGAGCACGAAGCGGTCGCCGCGGCGTTCGGCCCGGGTGGCGGCCCCGAAGAAATCGGAGCCCCCGCGGGGTTCGGTGAGGGCCTCCGCGGGGCCCATGCTGCCCGAGATGAGGGGCGCCAGGTACCGGCGCTTCTGGTCCTCGGTGCCGAAGCGCGCGAGCGCCTCGCCCACGATGCTCACGAGGGAGTAGAGGCACGCCAGGGAGGTCCCCAGGACGCCCACCTCCTCCAGGGCCACCATCTCGCTCGTCCAGGGGAGCCCGCGCCCGCCGTACTCCGTCGCGAACCGGAGGCCGAGGAGGCCCCTGCGCCCTGCCTCCCGCAGATACTCATTCGGGTAGCGGACGCGGTCCGCGTCCATGTCCAGGATGAGGTCCCTCGGAACCCACTTCACGAGGTCCCGGGCCTCCTCGCGGAGGGAGCGTTCCTCTTCCGTCAAGAGCGCGTCGGGCGTCGTCGTCATGGGACCTCCGCGGGAGAAGTGGAACGTGTCTTGTGTCTTGTGTCTTGTGTCTTGTGTCTTGTGTCTTGTGTGTTGCTCTTAGGCCTTCCGCCTTCCGCCTTTCGACTTTCGACTTCCGCCTTCCGAATTCCGAATTACTCCCTGATCTCCGTCCCCTTCGTTTCAGGAAGCATCCAGACCCACACGCCCGTGAAGAGGGCGAAGAACGCTCCGATGGAGATCCCCGCACCGAGGCCGTGACCCTGGGCCAGCGCCAGGCTCGACACCCACGTGATGATGAGGGGGGTGAAGAACTGGGCACCGCGGGAGAGGTTGAACGCCGCGCCCATGGCGCTTGAGCGGATCCTCGTCGGGAAGAGCTCCGAGAAGATGGGGCCGTACCCCGAGAAGTTCCCCGTCCCGAACCCCACGAGCACCATGAAGAGGAGCGGGAGCCAGGGAAGGGTGTCGATGATGCCCCAGAACCACGTGATGCCGAGGAGGCCGAAGGCCCAGACGATGGAGAAGAGGCTGTAGGCCCACCGGCGCCCCTTCCAGTCGGCCACGAACCCGTAGGAGAGGTAGCCCGTGAAGCCCGCGAGCTGGGTCACGATCATCCACGTCCCCGACTTGACCATGGAGAGCCCGAGCTGGTCGTAGAGGTACTTGGGCATCCAGGTGTACGTGAACCAGTAGGCCGACATGTCCGCGAGGGCGAGGACGAGGCCCAGGAGGAAGAGCTTCCGGAGGACCGGATCGCCCTTGAGCTCCACCACGAGGCCGGCGGTGCGGAGCTCGCCGGTCCCCGTCTTGGCCTCCCACACGTCCGATTCGGGCATGTGCTTCCGGATGAAGATCACCAGGATCGCGGGCAGAAGGGAGACGAAGAAGCACGAGCGCCATCCCCAGTCGAGTCCGAACCAGGCCACGAACTTGGGTTCGAGGAAGGAGCCGACCAAGGAGGCCAGGAGGATCCCGAGGGGGGCGCCCGTCTGCATGACCGCCGCGAAGCGCGCCCGCACTTTCGCGGGGAAGGTCTCGCCGATGAGGGTCTGCCCCGTGGCCCACTCGCCGCCCACGCCGAGGCCCGTGACGATGCGGAAGATGAGGAAGAGCCAGAAGGCGTGGGACATGCCGCAGCAGAAGGTCCCGATGGAGTAGGTCAGCATGGTCCAGGTGAGGACCTGCTTCCGGCCGAAGCGGTCCGCCAGGACGCCGAAGACGATGCCGCCGACCGCCGTGGCGGCCAGGGTCGTCCCCAGGAGGAGCGCGAGCTCCCAGTCGCCGAGGTGCAGGTCCCGCTTGATGGGCACCAGCAGGAAGGACAGGAGCATGAGGTCGTAGAAGTCGAAGAGCCATCCGGCCCAGGACATGAACAGGATGACCAGGTGGCGACCCGTGACGCGGTCGCTCTCGTTCAGGAGCCCCCTCGGCGGTCCGTCCATGGCACCCCCCTCGATTTGCTCTAAATTATCATCCCCCCATCCTGCCCGCCATCCCCATGGAAGTGGCAGGCGCGGGGCGCCGGGACCATATTAGTTCCTGAGGAACGGCCCGCCCCGGGGAGGGGAGCGGGTCCGGACCCGGAGACATGGAGATGGCGCCATGGAACTTTTCCTGAGCCGAGACGAGGCAGAGCTTCTCGAGGGCCTCCTCGAACGGTGTCTGGCCGACCTGCGCGAGGAGATCTACCACACGGACCGCGCGGCCTACAGAGCCGACCTCAAGGCCGACGAGGCCCTCATGAGGAGCATCTTGGCCAAGCTGTCGGCCCACGTCGAGGCCCGTTGAGGCCGGGTGCCGACCTTCGCCCGGCTTTCCCCCGGGGTGCTCCGTAGCGTAAAATGACAATTTACGGGCCGCCTTACGGCCCGTGCCCTATGGAGGATCCCGATGAAGCGACTCGTTCTCGCCGGTCTGGCCGGCCTCATCGTCACCGCGGCCGTCATGGCCCAGGCCCAGAAGCCCGCCCCCGCCGCCAAGCCGGCCGCCAAGCCGGCCCCCGCCGCCAAACCGGCGGCCAAACCCGCGGAAGCCGCCAAGGCCGCTCCTGCGAAGGGCCCCACCGAGACGGTGGCCGTCCTGCAGACGAAGGACGGCAAGATCGTCATCAAGTTCTTCCCCGACAAGGCCCCGAACCACGTGAAGAACTTCGAGAACCTCGTGAAGAGCGGGTTCTACAACGGCACCAGGTTCCACCGCGCCGTCCCCGGCTTCATGATTCAGGGCGGCGACCCCAACACGAAGTCGGCCAACAAGAACACCTGGGGGCAGGGCGGCAACGTCGGCAAGGACGGGAAGGAGATCACCGTCAAGGCCGAGTTCAACGACGTCCACCACGCGCGCGGCATCGTGTCCATGGCCCGCGCCCAGGACCCCAACTCGGCCTCCTCGCAGTTCTTCATCTGCGTCGCCGAAGCCGGCTTCCTCGACCACAACTACTCCGTCTTCGGCGAGGTCGTCGAGGGCATGGACGTGGTGGACAAGATCGTCGGCGCCCCCAAGGACCCGCAGGGCCCCGACAACCCCGAGGGCAGCCGTCCCGCCAGCCCCGTGACCATCGACAAGGCCTATCTCGAACAGCGGCCCATCGCGCAGCCGGTCACCGCCGCCGTGCCCGCCACGACGACCGCGCCGGCGGCCAAGCCCGCGGCGCCCGCGAAATGATCCTCCGCTCCGGCGGAATCTGAACTAGGGGAGGGATCCAGATGAAGCGATTCACCACACTCATGACCGCGGTGGCCTGGCTGGCCGTGGGCGCGCTCCTCCTGACCGGGACGGCGTGCGGCAAGAAGGAAGTCACGCTGGCGGTGGTCGCCCCCATGACGGGCGAGCAGGCCCAGTCCGGCAAGGACCTCCTCGGGGCGGTGCAGTTCGCCGCCGAGGAGTGGAACAACAAGGGCGGCGTCCTCGGCAAGAAGGTCGTCGTGATCTCCGTGGACGACAAGGGTGACCCGGGCGCGGCGGCCGCCATCCCGGCCGACCTGAAGGGCAAGGTGGACGCCGTCATCGGCCACTACAACTCCTCCTGCACCCTCGCCGCCATGGAGGGTTACTACAAGTACCGCACCCTCATGATCACGCCCTCGTCGACGAACCCGGAGATCACGGAGAAGGGCTATCCGCTCGTCTTCCGCGTCTGCGGCCGCGACGACCAGCAGGGCAAGAGCGCGGCGGCCTACGTGGCCTCGCACTTCCCCGGCTCCAAGGTGGCCGTCCTGCACGACAACTCGGCCTACGGCAAGGAGCTCGCCAACGAGTTCATGGCGAACTACGAGTTCCTCACCAAGAGCAAGCTCGCCTACTACGGCGCCGTGGAGCGGTCGCACGCCGACTACACCAACGAGATCAACGCCGTGAAGGCCAAGGAGCCCACCCTCGTGTACTTCGGCGGGCTCTGGCCCCAGGGCGCCGAGCTCGTGTCGCAGCTCCGCAAGGCCGGCCTGAACTACACCTTCGTGAGCGGCGACGGATGCTTCGACCCGCAGTTCGTGAAGGCCGCCGGCGCCAACGCCGAAGGCGTCCTCGTCACGTTCATCCCCGACCAGGAGAAGCTCGCCGCCGCCAAGCAGGTGGTCTCGGCGCTCAAGGGCCGCTCCGGCGGTCGCCTCGGCCCCTACGCGCTCTACGCCTTCAGCGCCGCGAACGCGGCCCTGCAGGGCATGGTGAAGGCGCAGTCCACGGACCCCGTGGAGGTGGCCAAGGCGCTGCACCAGATCGAGGTGGACACCCCCTTCGGCATGATGAAGTTCGACGAGAAGAACGACCCCCAGCAGTCGCCGTACGTCATGTGGATCGTCCAGAACGGCACCTTCACCGAGGCTCCCAAGGACGCCCCCGCGGCCCCCGCGCCCGTGGCCGCTCCCGAGCCGGCGAAGTAGAGCCGCATTCCAAGTCTGTCCGGAGGGCCGGGGGCGACCCCGGCCCTTCTGCTATTTCGGGCCGCCGCGATGCCTTGCGCGCCCCTCTTCTATTGGGCTATTCTGATGATTCTAAAGGGAGGTCTCCTCATGCCGCTGCGTCGCCTCGCGGGCCGTTTCCTGGCCCTGGCCGTCCTGGGCCTGCTCCTCATGGCCGGCTGCTCCGGGAACGACGGAAAGGTGATCCGCGTGGCCTGCGTCGGCCCCATGACGGGCGAGCAGGCCAAGCAGGGAAAGGACATGATCGAGGGCGCCCAGCTCGCCGTGGAGGAGTGGAACGCCAAGGGCGGGGTGCTCGGCAAGAAGATCGAGCTCCTGATCGGCGACGACGCCCAGGACCCCAAGCAGGCCAACGCGGTGGCCAACAAGATGTTCACTCAGGGCGTCGTGGTCATCGACGGCCACTACAACTCCTCGTGCACCATCCCCGCCTCCGAGGTGTACAACCTGCGCAAGATGGTCTGCCTCACGCCCGCCTCCACCAACCCCCAGGTGACCGACCGCAAGTACCCCACGATCTTCCGCGTGTGCGGTCGCGACGACCAGCAGGGGCGCGCCGCGGCGCAGTGGATCGCCAAGCACCTCCCCGAGGCCCGCGTCGCCGTGCTCGACGACAAGACCACCTACGGCCAGGGCCTGGCCGGGGAGTTCTCCAAGAGCTACACCGAGCTCACCGGCAAGCAGCCGGTCTTCACGGGCGTCATCGTCAAGGACGACCAGGACCACACGCCGGTCCTCACCAACATGAAGGGGTTCGCGCCGGACATCGTCTACTTCGGCGGCCTCTACCCCCAGGGCGGCCTCATCGTCAAGCAGATGCGCCAGCTCGGGATGAAGACCTCCTTCATGAGCGGCGACGGCACCTACGACCCCGAGTTCATCCGCATCGCCGGGCCGGAGAACGCCGAGGGCTCGTACCTCACGTTCATCCCGGACCAGGAGAAGCTCCCCACCGCCAGGGAGGTGGTGGAGGCGTACAAGAAGCGGTTCGGCGAGGTCGGCCCCTACTCCCTCTACTCCTACGAGGCCCTCAACATCGCCCTGCAGGGGATGGTGAAGGCCGGCTCGACGGACGGCGAGAAGGTGGCCCAGGCCATCCACGGGATGACCTTCAACACGGTCTTCGGCCCCATGCAGTTCGATGCCAAGGGCGACGTCCTCGTGTCGCCCTACGTCATGTGGCAGGTGCAGGGCGGCAAGCTCGTCCAACTCCCCACGGATTCATGACCTCGGGGAGCGCTTTCCTCCAGCAGATCGTCAACGGGCTCACGGTGGGGGCGGTCTACGCGCTCATCGCCCTGGGCTACACCATGGTCTACGGCATCATCGAGCTCATCAACTTCGCCCACGGCGAGATCTACATGCTGGGCGCGTACTTCGGCACCATCGCGGCGGGAGCGCTCCTCGTCGCGGGCGTACCCGCCGCCGCGGCCCTTCCCCTGGCCCTCGTGGCCGCCGCCGCGCTGACGGGGCTCTACGGCCTCTCCGCGGAGCGCATCGCCTACCGGCCCCTGCGGAAAGCCGGCCGCCTCGCCCCGCTCATCACCGCCCTCGGCCTCTCCATCTTCTTCCAGCAGCTCGTGCTCCTCACGCAGGGCGCGAAGGACAAGGTCTTCCCCTTCGCCATCACCTCGGCCGGGATCGCGCTGGGCCCGGTGCGCGTGGCCTACATCCAGATCGTCATCCTGGCGGTGGCCGCGGCGCTCATGGTGGGGCTGCAGACCTTCATCCAGAGGACCTCCGTGGGGCGCGCCATGCGGTGCACGGCGCAGGACCCCCTCATGGCGTCCCTCGTGGGCGTGCCGGTGAACCGGATCATCGCCCTGACCTTCGTCCTGGGGTCCTCCCTCGCGGCGGTCGCGGGCGTCCTCGTGGTGGTCTACTACGGCAAGGTGAACTACCTCGCGGGGTACACGGCCGGCCTGAAGGCTTTCACGGCGGCCGTTCTCGGCGGGATCGGGAACATCCCCGGCGCCATGCTCGGCGGCATCTTCCTGGGCGTCGTGGAGGGCCTCGCCGCGGGGTACATCGGCGGCGAGTACAAGGACGTGGTGGCCTTCGTCATCCTGGTCCTGGTGCTCATCGTCAGGCCGCAGGGCCTCCTCGGCGTGCGCGTGCCGGACAAGGTTTAGAACTTCGGAAGTCGGAAATCGGAAAGAAGAATCGGGAGAGAGCGCGGGCGATGGTGAGGGAATGAGCGGGGCGGCGCGACAGGTACTGCGAAGCGCGTGGGCCAAGGCGGCCGGGTGGACGGCGGCGTTCTACGTCATGACCCTGCCGCTCCTCGGCGCGGCGCGAGCCCTCTGGATCGCGCTGGGCGTGGCCGCGCTCCAGGCCGTCCTCATCTCCCTCGACCACCTCACGCCCGGGGCACGCCAGAGGTTCCGCAGGGTCGTCGCGGGCGGCGGGGTCCTCGCCGGGAGGCTCGGCCGCATGCCCGGGTGGCTCCGCACCGCCCTGCCCCTCGTCCTCCTGACGGCCGTGGCCGCCTCCGGGCTCGGGCTCGGACCTTACACCCTCGACGTGGCCACCAACGCCGGCATCTACGTCCTCCTCGCCCTCGGCCTCAACGTCGTGGTGGGCCAGGCGGGGCTCCTCGTCCTGGGCTTCATCGCCTTCAGCGCCGTGGGGGCGTACACCTACGGGATTCTCGGGACTCAGTTCCACCTGAGCTTCTGGTTGGCCCTGCCCCTCGGCGGGCTCCTCGCCGCGTGCTTCGGGCTCCTCCTCGGCCTGCCCACCCTGCGCCTGCGCGGGGACTACCTCGCCATCGTGACCCTGGGCTTCGGGGAGATCACGCGCATCACGCTCAACAACTGGAACAGCCTCACCCACGGCCCCAACGGGATCCTCGGCATCCCGCCGCCCTCCCTCTTCGGGTTCACCTTCAGCCAGCCACGCCACTACTTCTATCTCGTGCTGGCGCTCGTGGCCCTGGCGGCCTTCTGCTCGCGCCGCCTGGAGCGCAGCCGGCTGGGGCGCGCGTGGGTGGCCATGCGGGAGGACGAGACGGCGGCCGAGTCCATGGGCGTCCCCACGCTCCGACTCAAGCTCCTGGCGTTCATGATCGCGGCCTTCTGGGGCGGCGTCGCGGGCGTGGTCTTCGCGAGCAAGCAGCTCTTCATCAGCCCCGAGTCCTTCAACTTCCTCGAGTCGGTGATGGTGCTCTGCATGGTGGTCCTCGGCGGCATGGGCTCGGTCCCCGGCGTCATCCTGGGCGCGGTGCTCCTGGCCTTCCTCCCCGAGGTGCTCCGCGGCGTGGCCGAGTACCGCCTCATCGTTTTCGCGGTGGCCATGATCCTCCTCATGCAGTACCGCCCGCAGGGGCTCTGGCCCAGCTCGCGGCGGTTCGAAGAATCCGCCGCGGAGACCTCACCTTGAGCGCGCTCCTGTCGATCGCCGGCCTGACCATGCGGTTCGAGGGACTCACGGCCGTGGACCGCATGGACCTCGCGGTGGAGGAGGGCCGCATCGTGTCCCTCATCGGCCCGAACGGCGCTGGGAAGACCACCCTCTTCAACTGCGTCACGGGCCACTACGCGCCCACGGCGGGGGACGTGCACCTCTCGGGAGACCTCATCTCGGGGCTCCAGCCGCACACCATCGCCCGGCGCGGCGTGGTGCGGACCTTTCAGAACATCCGCCTCTTCCCGGCCATGAGCGCCCTGGAGAACGTGATGGTGGGGCGCCACTGCCGCACGCGCGCGGGGGTCTTCGACGCGCTGCTCGGGACGCCGGCCGTCCGCCGGGAGGAGCGCGAGATCCGCGAGCGCGCCCTGGCCCTCCTCGAGTTCACCGGGCTCTCCGCCCAGTGTGACCAGCAGGCCCGCAACCTCCCCTACGGCGCCCAGCGCCGCCTGGAGATCGCCCGCGCCCTCGCCGCGGAGCCGAAGGTGCTGTGCCTCGACGAGCCCGCCGCGGGCATGAACCCGCGCGAGACGGCAGACCTCATGGCCCTCATCGGCAAGATCCGCGACCTCGGCGTGACGGTCTTCCTCATCGAGCACCACATGAACCTCGTGATGGCCATCTCGGACCGCGTGGCCGTCATGGACCACGGCGTGAAGATCGCCGAGGGCACCCCGGAGCAGGTCCAGCGGGACCCGAAGGTCGTGGCCGCCTACCTGGGCGAGGAGGAACACCGTGCTCGCGCTTGAGGGCGTCCGCTGCGCCTACGGGGCCATCGAGGCGCTCAAGGGCGTGGACCTCGCGGTCGGCCGCGGGCAGATCGTCACGCTCATCGGCTCCAACGGCGCCGGGAAGACCACGACCCTCATGGCCATCAGCGGCCTCAGGCCGCTGACCGAGGGCCGCATCACCTTCGAGGGCGAGGACCTCGCGGGGCTGCCGCCGGAGGCCATCGTGGCCCGCGGCATCGTGCAGGTGCCGGAGGGCCGCAGGATCTTCACGCGCATGAGCGTGAGGGAGAACCTCCTCATGGGCGCCTTCCTCCGCAGGGACGGGGACATCCAGAGGGACCTCGACCACGTCCTTCACCTCTTCCCGCTCTTGGGCGAGCGCCTGAGGCAGAACGCGGGGACCCTCTCCGGCGGGGAGCAGCAGATGCTCGCCATCGCGAGGGCCCTCATGGCGAAGCCCAGGCTCCTCCTCCTGGACGAGCCTTCTCTGGGGCTCGCCCCGGCCCTCGTGAAGACCATCTTCGACATCATCAAGGCCATCCACGACGAGGGCGTGACGATCCTCCTCGTGGAGCAGAACGTCCACCGCGCCCTCCAGATCGCCCAGTACGGCTACGTGCTCTCCACGGGCGCCATCGCGCTCCACGACGTCCCCGAACGCCTCCTCCAGAACCAGGAGGTCAAGCGCGCGTACCTGGGGGACGAATGAGGCCATGTCGAATGTGGGATGTGGAATGGCGAATGTGAAGGCACCTTTCTGGCTATCCGTTTCTCAAATTCGCCATTCGCCATTCGCCACTGGCCATCATTCTTACCCGGCGGCATGACGCGCCCGAAGGGATTCACCCTCCTCATGCTGGTCTTCCCGCTCGTGTGGGCGGGTTCCTTCATCGCGGGGAAGTGGGCGCTGAGGGACTTCTCCCCGGAGGTCACCTCCCTCCTGCGCTTCGCCATGGCCTCCGTGGTGCTCTTCCCCTTCGCCTTCAGGAAGCCCTCGGCCCCCGGGGCCTGGGCCCCGAAGAACCTGGCCGTGGTCTTCCTCCTGGGCCTGACGGGGATGTTCGCCTACCACGTGCTCTTCTACTACAGCCTCAAGTACACGAGCGCCGCCAACTCCTCCCTCATCATCTCCACGGACAGCCTCATCACGGTGCTCCTGGCGGTGATCTTCCTGAAGGAGCGCCTCACCTGGCGCAAGGGCGCCGGCATCGCCCTGGGTTTCGCGGGGGTCGTCTGGGTGGTCTCCGAGGGCGCCCTCGGCCAGCTCCTCACTCGAGGCCCCAACGCGGGCGACCTCCTGGCCTTCGGCGCCGCCCTCTCGTGGGGGATCTACAGCGTGCTGAGCAAGCCGGTGGCCCACCTCTTCCCCGCCTTCGACCTCTCCCTCCTCACCTACGTCGTGGGCGCCGTCCTCCTGACCCCGTGGCTCCTCGCCCCGGGCGCGGCGGCCAGCGTGGCCCACGGCACGCCCGCGGGCTGGGCGAGCGTCGCCTACATGGCCCTCTTCGCCACGGGCATCGGCTACTACCTGTACATGAAGGGGATCCACGTCCTCGGGGCGGTGGCCACGGCCAAGTTCATCTTCCTCGTCCCCGTCTACGTCATGGGGATGGCCTGGGCCTTCCTGGGCGAGCCGATCACCCTCCAGAAGCTCCTGGCCGCGGGGGTCATCATCGCCGGCCTCTGGCTCGCCGAGGAGCCCGGAGAGGCCCCCCTGGAGGACCCCTGACGGGTGGCGCCAGGGGGCCAGATGGGGTATCCTGACGCCTGTTTGAAGAGGGAACGGGGATGGGTGCGCCGAAGCGGCTGAAAGCCATACAGAACACAGCCGAGCTGGCCCTCGTGAGCCAGCGCATCCAGGGGCTGGTGGGCGACAAGCTCAGCCGCGTCGAGAAGGTCATCGCCGACAACATCCAGGCCCCCTACTCCCCGGTGGCCGAGATGGGCACCTACCTGGCGGCGAGCCGGGGCAAGCGCCTCCGCCCGACGCTCCTCCTCCTGACGAGCAAGATGCTGGGCTACGAGGGCGAGCAGGACGTCCGCTACGCCGCCATCTTCGAGTTCATCCACACGGCCACGCTCATCCACGACGACATCGTCGACCAGGCGCTCCTGCGGCGCGGCCGGGCGTCCCTGAGCTCCCGCTGGGGCCCCGAGCTCGCCGTGCTGATGGGCGACCGGGTCTTCATCATGGCCATGAACATGGCCGTCCAGGAGGGCTGGAGCCCCATCCTGCCCCTGATCTCCAGGACCACCCTCAAGCTCATCGAGGGCGAACTCATCCAGTCGCACCGCAAGTGGGACCTCACGCTCCGCCGCGAGGACAACCTCGAGATCATCAAGGACAAGACGGCCTTCCTCTTCGCGGCATGCGCCATCACGCCGGCGCACCTCGTGAGCGCTCCCCAGGCCACGCTCGAGGCCCTCGAGGCCTTCGGCGTGAACCTCGGCATCGCCTTCCAGGTCGTGGACGACTGCCTCGACTTCGTCTCCGACGAGGCCACCCTCGGCAAACCCGCCGGCAACGACCTCAAGGAGGGCAAGATCACCCTGCCCCTGCTCCTCCTGCTCGAGCGGGGCACGGCGGAGGACCGCGCCTTCATCGAGGCCGTCATCGCCGCGCGGCGCTTCGACCCGGACACCCTCCGGGAGGTGACCGACCGCGTCATCGAGTCGGGCATGCTCGCCGCCGCGGAGGGCATCGCCGACGAATACGCCCGGGCGGCGCAGTCGGCGCTCTGGGCCCTCCCGCCGGACCCCATCCGGGACCTCCTCCAGGGCCTGCCCGAGTACCTCCTCCGCCGAAGGTACTGATGGGCCCCTTCCGCTGGATCTTCTTCGACCTCTTCGACACCCTCTGCGCCGTGGACGAGGACGTGTACTACAAGGGCAAGCGCGCCGCCGCCGAGGCGGCCGGCCTCGACTACGGCGCCTTCCTCGCGGCCTGGAGCGACACCTCCCAGGAGGCCAGCTTGGGCCGCCTGAAGACGCCGTACGCGCGCGCCGAGAAGGCCCTCGAGACCCTGGGCGTGCGCGACCGGCGTGCGGTGGCCGAGGTGGCACGCCTCGACGTGGAGACCATCCAGGCCTGCGTCGCCTACTACGACGGCGCGGAGGAGGCGCTCGAGGCCCTGCGCGCGAGGGGGTTCTCCCTCGGCCTCATCAGCAACGCGACGGCCACCACCGCCTTCGCCATCGGCCCGCTGAGGCTGCGGAACCGTCTCGATTCGCTCGTGTTCTCCTACGAGGCGGGCGCCACCAAGCCGGACCCGGCCATCTTCGAGATGGCCCTCCAGAAGGCGGGATGCGGACCCGCCGAAGCGCTCTTCATCGGGGACGGCGCCAACCACGAGCTCGACGCGGCGCGCGGCCTCGGCCTGGGCACGCTGTGCTTGGACCACCCCAACAAGGCCCACAGCTTCCGCAACCCCGAGACCGTCTCCGGGCCGGGCCACGCGGCGGTCCACAGCTTCGCGGAGCTTCTGGCCCTGCCCGAGCTGGCAGGTCCCCCCACGGACGACTGATCCCTAGGATTTCTGGGCTGTCTGCAGGGTCACCCGGGCCGTGACACCGTCCCCGGGGTGGTCTTCGAGGACCAGTTCTCCCCCCATGCGCCTCGCCATCTGGCGGCATACGAGCAGTCCCAGGCCGGTCCCCCCCTGTTTCGTAGTCAGGTAGGGCGTGAAGGGGGCGGAGGCCACCTCGGGCGGGAGGCCTCCTCCGTGGTCCACGACCTCGAGCTCGAGGCTCCGTCCCGAGACCCTGCCGGTGATCCTCACGCTCCGACCGGATACCGCGCTGGCCTCCACCGCGTTTCTCACGAGGTTGAAGAGGATGTGGTAGAGGGCGCCGTCGTCCCCCAGCGCCGAGAGCCCGGGCGGCACCTCCCACAGGAGCTCCACGCGGTTCTGCGCGGCGAAGGGCGACAGGGTCTGGGCGAGCTCCGCCGCGACCTTCCCGGCGTCCACGACGGTGGCGGCGAAGGGGAGGTCCTGTCCCAGGGCCCGGAAGCGCTCCACGAGGGCCGACATGCGGTCCACCTGCTGGAGGAGGACCCGCTGGGCCTCCCTCGACGCCCTGGCGTATTCGGGATCGGCCGCATCCATGGCCGTGAGCTCCTGGAGCCACAGGCGCATGGGCGTGAGCGGGTTCCTGACCTCGTGCGCGAGGAGGCGGGACATCTCGCGGTAACCCGCGAGCCGCTCCATCTCCAGGGCCTGGGTGAGATCCTGCCAGTGCCAGAGCACGCGGTCGCCCGACTCGCTCCGGTCCAGGACGAAGACCCGCCCCTGGCGCGAGATGCGCGCCCCCGGCTCCTTGAATCCCTCCTCCCAGAGCCTTCGGCCCTGCCCGTTGGCGAACAGGATCCGGTCCCTGCCATCGGCCACGAGAATCCCGTCCGGAAGCATCTCGAGCATGCGTCCGAAGAGCTCGGCACCCGCCCTCAGGCCCTTCCTGAGGAGCGCCTCCCGCGCCTGCTGGCGCAGGCTCACGAGGAGGTAGGGCAGGTCCAGGGGCTTCTCCACGAAGTCCACGGCGCCGTGCTCCCGGGCCTGCCGCGGGGTGGCCGCGTCCCCGTAGCCCGTCATGACGATGGCCAGGAGATCCTTCGAGTGCTCCCTCAGCCGTTCCAGCAGCGCAAGGCCGTCCATCTCGGGCAGGCGGAGGTCCAGGAGGGCCATCTCGGGCGGGCTCTGCGCGGCCGCCAGCAGAGCCTCCGAGGGTCGTGCGAACGTCCTGACCTCGAACTCGCTGTGCTTGCCCAGGATGCGGCCCAGCTCCTCGCGCGTGCGTTCGTCGTCCTCCACGACGAAGAGACGCGCACTCTCCCGTTCAGCGTCCGTCATCACCCACCCCCGCAGGTATGGCACCCCTCAGTCTGACCTCCGCCACCGTCCCGCCGTCCGCGCTCTTCCTGAGCGCCACGGTCCCCTCCATGCGGCGCGCCAGCTGGTCGACGACGAACAGCCCGAGCCCGCTCCCCTTCGGTTTCGAGGTGACGAAGGGCTCGAAGAGGTGGTCGGCCACCGAGGGCGCGATTCCCGGGCCGTCGTCGGTGATGGCCAGGAGGACCATCCCGTCCCCGGCGGGGGCGAGATCGATGCGCACGTGCCCACCGCCCGGCGACCTCGACGCAGCGTCCCGGGCGTTGAGCAACAGATTGACGGCGACCTGCACGAGCCATTGGGGCTCGCCGAAAACTTCGGGCGAATCCTCCCCCGCTCGCCAGTCCACGCCGCCGAGGCTCTGGAGTGCAGGGTCCGCCAGGCGTCGTGCGACCGAGAGCCACTCCGCGGGCCGGAGCATCCGGAGGGGCCCTGCGGGACGCTTCACCGCGAAGGTGAGGTCCTTGAGGACCTGCTGCGCGTGGCTCAGGTACTCCCTCAGCGCGAGGATGTCCTCACGGCCTGGGGAGCGGCCCTCCATGGCGAGCTCGTCGAGACGGAGCCGGGCCGGGTTGAGGGCGTTGTTGATCTCGTGGGAGAGCCCGGCGCCCACGCGCTCCATGAGCCCAAGCTTCTGCGCCGCGAGGAGCTGCTCGCGCTGCTCGGCGAGGCGCTCCATGAGGCGGTCGAAAGCCTCCGAGAGCCACTCCGGCTCGTTCGTCCCGCCCCGGATCTCTGCGCCACCGCCGGAGCGCTCCTCCATCCGCCGCGCGAGCCCGACGATCGGTCCGACGACCTCGCGCCTCACGCGCCTCAGGAGGACCGACCACCACGCGGTCCAGGCGGCCGTCATCAGCACGAGGAGCGCGAGGAGTGCCCACAGGCCCTTCCCCAAGGTCCCCATGAGGCTGTCGCGCAGGCGGACGACGATGCTCCTGTCCACGAGGAGGTAGGCGGTCCCCCACCGGTTCGCCTGGACGGTGAGGGGCAGGGTCACGAGCAACCGGTTGTCGGGCAGGGCGCGGGTGGTCTTGGCGGGACTGTGCAGCAGTTCCCCGGGGATCTCCTGGCCCACCTGGATCTCCGCGCCGCCGTCCGACTTGAGGAAGACCCCCCGGAGGTTGTCCGAGAAGGTCACCCTCGCCCACAGGTCGTCCCTGATGCCCGTGAGCCGCTCCTGCAGCATGTCGGCGTACACCCTGCGCCGGGACGAGGAGACGTCGCTCAGCTTGAGCCACTCGAATCGCGCTTCCGCCCGTTTCCAGACCTCCGTGTCGGGCCAGTCCAAATTCGCCCGCACGAAGGCGTCGAGCGCCTCGTCCTCCCGATTCCCACCCTCCCGGGCGGGCATCTCGCGCAGCAGCGATTCGAGGCGGTGGGTCTCCCAGACGCGCGGGTCCGAGGCGAGGTCGTAGATGAGGAGGCGGGAGAGCACGACGGACTCGGTGGTCGTATAGGCGTCAAGCTCCTGGTCGATGGCGCGGGTCTGGCTCTGCCACAGCAGCAGCAGGACGACCAGCGCCGCACCGTACGCACCGGCAAGCACGGCCACGCCGCCCCAGCCCCAGGCCCTCAGCCTGCTCTCGAGCCCGTTTCCCCGGCTCAACGGCTCCTCCCGATCTGCTCGAGACGCGCCGCGGCCCTGCGCAGTGCTTCTTCGGCGGACATTCCGGTCTCGGTGGCGTCCTGGAGGGCCTCGAGGACCACCTCATCCCCTCCCGGACCGAGATCCGGCGCGCCGTGGATCTCGGTCCGTCTGAGCGCGAAATCCACCTCGGCCGGAGGGGGCTCCTTGGCCGGTCTCGCGCCGATGAAGCCCGATCGTGCGAGATGCTCCTGGAAGGGCTCCGCCTCAAGGGTCCGAAGCGCTCCTCCGGCCCCGTCCCCGTCCTCGGGCCTCGCCAGACACCAGCCATTGTAGAGGACCTGCGCCCTGCCGGACCGGGCCGGCAACGGGCAGAGGGCTAGCCGGCGGTCCCTCCGGCACATGCTCGCAGCCCGATGAAGCGACGTGAAAACCACGGCCCATCCACCCTTCTCCAGGATCTCTTCGGTCCCATTCGATGGGTGCCCTGGCCGCCCTACGCCGAACTCTCTCAGGAAGTCGAGTACGTGGACTTTGGGGAACGTGTAGAGGTCCGCTGCGGCTTCACCTTCGAAGCTCCAGCTGAGATCCCAGAACAGCTCGTCCATGGGAAGGTCCGAGGCTATGGGCTCCAGCATCCCCGGGACCCTCGATTTGACCGTCATCATCGCATCCCGCAGCCCCGCGAGGGAGCTCGGTGACGGAAGGGAGTAGGTCGACCAGAGGTCCTGGCGGATCACCATCACGCCGAAATCGATGGTGAGGGGCAGCGCGTACGGTCGGACTCCCCCGACGCTCTCGGCGACATCGGCCCGGACTCCCGCCGGGGCACCGCCAGGGAACGTCCCCAGCCACGGCCTTAGTCCTGGCAGGTATCGGCCGGGCAAGACCACGGCATCGAAGGCCGTCGAACGGCTCGAGAAGAGGAGCACCTCGAGGTCCCTCGCGCGGCGGTAGGGCCTTAGAGCGGCGAAGGACATGCTCTGCCGACCGTCCAGGTCAGATTCCTCGAAGAGGTTCAGCAATGAGGGGGGGACCGCGACGCGGCACCCTCGGGACGGGGCGCCCTGCGGCCCGCACCCGGACGACAGGAGCATCAGCGGGATCGCGATCAGCGGGCATGCGAGAAGGAGGGTCCACCTCATGGCATCAGTATACGCGCAGCGTACCGGTCCCCGAACGTCGCCGCACAAAAGAAAAAGGGGCGGGCCGAAGCCCGCCCCTTGAGGCGTTACGGTTCCCGATGCCTTACGGCGTCTGGGTCCTGACGTAGGTGAAGGGTGCAGAGACGCCGCCGTCGGGGTTCGTCACGACGATGGTGACCGGGACGTTCTTGGGGCAGAGGCTCTTGCAGTTCTTCAGGATGATCTGGCCGGACGTCTTGTAGGTCGTGGTGACCGCCGTGCCGTTGATCGTCGCCACGCAACCGGACTGGAAGTTGACGCCGAGGACGCGGAGCCGGAAGGACTCGACCTGCGGGGGCACGAGTTTCTCGATCTGCGTGATCGTCGGCGGGACCGGCTTGACGGTGACGGTCATGGTCTTGGTGGCGGTGTGACCCGCGCCACCGATGCCATCCGTGGCCACCGCGGTGACCGTGTAGGTGAAGTTCGGCATCGGGCCCACTGCGTACGTGTGGTTCACCGTGGTGCCGGTGCCGGTGCCGCCGTCGCCGAAGGTCCACGCGACGGTGTAGTTGCCATCGCCGCCGGCGACGTTCGCGGTGAACTGGATGTTGCCGGGGCCGATGAGTGTGGCCGGGTTGGCCGAGATCGCGAGGGTCAGCGCATCCCAGGCCGTCACGGTGATGCTGTTGCTCTGCTGGCTGTGGCCGGCGCCGTCGCTGACGGTCAGCCAGGCGGTGTAGGTGCCCGCCAGCGTGTAGGACTTCGTCGGGGCCGCGAGGTTGGAGTTCGTGCCGTCGCCGAAGTTCCACAGGTAGGTGTAAGCGCCGTCGCCGCCCGTGACCGCGCCGTCGAGGGCGAAGCCGGGGTTGAAGGGCGTGAGGCCCGTGAGGGCGTTCGCCTTGATCTTGACGACCATGGGCTGGTAAGCGGTCACGGTGAGGGTCTTGTTGGTGGTGTGGCCGACGCCGTCCACGACCGTCACGGTGACGGTGTAGGCGGTGCCCGAGATGCCGGCGGTCGCGTACGTGTGGTTCACGAGCGCGCCAGTGACCGTCCCGGAGCCGTCACCGAAGTCCCACGTGTAGGTGTAGTTGTTGTCGCCGCCGTTGGCCTGCGCGGTGAAGGTCACGGGCAGGGGCACGTTGCCGGCAGAGGGCGTCGCGTTGGCGGTCAGCGTGAGCGGGTCGTAGGCGTTGACCACGACCTGGTTGGACGTGGCGGTGTGGGACGCCGTGTCGTTCACCACGACGTAGGCGAAGTAGGTCCCGGCGTTGTTGTAGACGTGCGTCGGGTTCTGCGTCGTGCCGGTGCTGCCGTCGCCGAAGTACCAGAGGTAGCTGTACACGCCGTTGCCGCCAGTGGGCGTCGCGGCGAAGGTCACGCTCAGCGGCTTGGAGCCGGAGGTGGGCGTGGTGGCCGAGGCGACCACGGTCATGCCCGCGTACACGGTGATGGTCACGGTCGCCTGCGCGGTGTGGCGGACGTCCGGCGGGACCGGCACGGGGTAGTAGTCGGTGACGGTCAGCGTCGCGGTGTAGGTGCCCGGCGCGGCATAGATGTGCGTCGGGTTCTGCGCCGTGGAGTGCGCGGTGCTGTCACCGAAGTTCCAGTCGTAGATGTACTGGTTTCCGGCCTGGGGCACGCCGCCCGTGGGGAAGGACGCGAAGGTGACCGTCAGCGGCGCGTTGCCGGCGGACGGGGTGGCCTGCGTCGTCACGGCGAGGGCCTGGGGCTCGAGGATCTGGATGACCTTGATGATGCCGGCCGTGGTGTTCCCGCAGCTGTCGCTCAGGGTCATGGTGACCGTGTACGTGCCCGACTCCACAAAGGTGAACGTGTTGTTCATGAACGTCGTGGCGGGGTGGATCACGTAGTTGTTCGGGGCGACGAAGGTGCCGGGCTGCGTCGTGGCCGGGTCGGTCACGGGGAACTGGTAGTTATTGCCGTTCTTCAGGAAGCTGTAAGTCAGCGTCACGTCCGCGCTCGGATCGGTCACGGCGAAGGTGGACGTGAAGGTGTCGGGCAGCGGCAGGTAGCCGGAGGTCTCCGTCACCGTGAAGGTGGGCGGAGTCATCATGTCGATGCCGCCGATGACCGTCACCGTGAT
>JBBIUU010000048.1:0-21530 GCA_037440125.1 Acidobacteriota bacterium | reverse complement strand
CCGTCAGGAGACGGCTCCTACAGGTGCCGCTCACCGCTCACTGCTCACCGCTCACCGCTCACTGCTCACCGCTCACCGCTCACCGCTCACCGCTCACTGCTCACCGCTCATCGCTCACCGCTCACCGCTCATCGCTCACTCGTCGCCTTCCTCTGCCAGGGGCCCGAGGA
Organism: Acidobacteriota bacterium; assembly: GCA_037440125.1. Classification (GTDB taxonomy): domain Bacteria; phylum Acidobacteriota; class UBA4820; order UBA4820; family DSQY01; genus JAKAJA01. The sequence continues at coordinate 21,360 of JBBIUU010000048.1, read as the reverse complement.
CCCGCCCGATGGCCTCGGCGGAGTAGCCGCGGCCCCGGAGAAAACGCAGTATTTTGGCCCGTCCGGCCGCGCCGGTCAAGGCTCCGAGCGCGATCCGGCGGCGTTCCAGAAAGGCCCTGAGGGAGGCGGCCTCCTCGGCGGCGGTGACGATCCCCCCGCCGGCCTTCACCCCCCGAGAGGCGAGCTTGGCCCGGACGTAGGCGGCGCCGTGTCCCTTCCCGAGGGTCTGGTGCGCAAACTCCCGGGCGTAGCGGACGTCGTCCAGGTAGCCCTCCTGAGCGAGCTGCTCCACGACGGCGGCCACCTCAGCCGGGTCGAAGCCGCGCTTCTCGAGCTTCCGCCGCAGCTCCTCGCGGCCGTGGTCGCGCGCCGCCAGGATCCGCTCCGCGCAGGCGCGCGGGATCTTATTCGAGTGTGCGATGAGAATCTCCTGCCTTCGAATCGGGGCGTGGCTTGGGGTGTGACCGGTTCGGCTTGCCAGACGGGGAGGGCCCATTCATTTGTCTTCCCGAACCGCGAGCCGAGTCCGCCGGCCCGGGATGTTGCCCTTCGGGGCCCCGCCCCACGGGCGAAGCCCGTTGGGGACCCTACCCCACCCTTGGGGCTTTCCTGACCGGAAGGAATCTGCTCGGACGTGATTCCGGCCACGTAGCAGGTGACCCGGATCTTCCCGTTCACTCCCCTCAGAACTTGGTGAAGGGCATGTTGCCGGAGGCCTGGCCGGGGTTGTTGACCGCCTCCATCTGCTCGGCCGCCATGTCCGACGTGGAGTGGACGCCCGCGATCTTGAGCTTGAAGTCGTCGGGGTTGGTGCTCCGGCGGAGGGCCTCGTCGAGCGTGATGAGCCCCTGCTTGTAGAGGAAGAAGAGCGACTGGTCGAAGGTCTGCATGCCGTACTGGCTGTAGCCCTGCTCGACGAAGTCGCGGATCATCTTCGTCTTCTCCTTGTTCTCGATGCAGTCGCGGATGGTGGCCGTGGTGATCATGACCTCGGTGGCCGGGACGCGCCCCTTGCCGTCGGAGCGCGGCAGCAGGCGGAGGGAGATGACCGCCTTGAGCACCGCCGCCAGCTGCAGGCGGACCTGCTTCTGCTGGTGGGGCGGGAAGACCGAGATGATGCGGGTGATGGTCTCCGTCGCGTCGAGGGTGTGGAGGGTGGAGAAGACGAGGTGCCCCGTCTCGGCGGCCATGAGGGCCGTCTCGATGGTCTCGTAGTCGCGCATCTCGCCGACGAGGATGACGTCGGGGTCCTCGCGCAGGGCCGAGCGGAGGGCCGAGGCGAAGGACCGCGTGTCGATGCCCACCTCGCGCTGGTTGACGATGGACTTCTTGTCGCGGTGGAGGAACTCGATGGGGTCCTCGACGGTGATGATGTGCTCGGTCCGCGTGGAGTTGATCTGGTCGATCATGGCGGCCAGCGTGGTGGACTTGCCCGAGCCCGTGGTCCCCGTGCAGAGGATGAGGCCCCGCTGCTCCTGGGCGATCTTGTCCAGGATGCCCGGGAGCATGAGGTCGCGGGTGGTCTTGATTCCGATGGGGATGACGCGGGCGACGATGCCCACCGTGCCGCGCTGCTGGAAGATGTTGACGCGGAAGCGGCCCAGGCCCGGCACCGAGTAGGCGATGTCCAGGTCCAGGTTGGTCTTGAACTTCTCCTTCTGCTTGGCGTCCATGATGGAGAACGCCATGGCGATGGTGTCCTCCTGCATGAGGCGCTTGGAGTCCACCACGGGCATGAGGGTGCCGTCCACGCGGATGACCGGGTGGGACCCGACCTTCAGGTGGAGGTCGCTCGCCCCGTGATCGATGGCCATCTTGAGCAGGTCGTTGATATGCATGGACGGACTCCTTATCGGGGCCGGGGTTCGGGGCCGGCGCCCGCCGGCCCCATCACCCCATCACCCTACACCCCATCCATCATTTCCTGACTGGCGTCAGCCAGCCGTAGACGTCTTCCGCCTCGCCCTTCACGAGGGAGAGGTACCGGGTCTGGACCGCCTCGGTGATGGGGCCGCGCTTGCCCGTGCCCACGGCGAGCCGGTCCACGGAGGCCACGGGCGTCACCTCGGCTGCGGTGCCCGTGAAGAAGATCTCGTCCGCGAGGTAGAGCATCTCGCGGGGGACCGCCTGGTGGCGGACCGTGAGCTTCATCTCCTTCTCGAGGATCTTGAGCACGCCGTCGCGCGTGATGCCCGGAAGGACGGAGTGCGCCAGGGAGGGCGTGTAGACCACGTCGCCCCGGACGAGGAAGATGTTCTCGCCCGAGCCCTCGGAGACCGTGCCGTTCACGTCGAGGGCGATGCCCTCGGTGAATCCGGCCTGCAGGGCCTCCATCTTGATGAGCTGGCCGTTCATGTAGTTCGCCGCGGCCTTCGCCATGGCGGGCAGCGAGTTGGGCGATGGGCGGTTCCAGGTGGCCACCATCACGTCCACCCCGCGCGCCAGCGCCTCGGGCCCGAGGTAGGCGCCCCAGTCCCACACGGCGATGGAGGATTCCACGGGGCACGGCAGGGGGTTGACCCCCACGTCGCCGTAGCCGCGGTAGACCACCGGGCGGATGTAGCACTGCTCCATCTTGTTGCGCCGGATGGTCTCCAGGCACAGCTCGCAGTACTCGTCGACGGTCCACCTCATCTCCATCCGGTAGATCTTGGCCGAGTCGAACAGGCGCTTGATGTGGTCCCGCAGGCGCAGCACCTGGGGTCCCTTGGGGGTGGAGTAGCAGCGGATCCCTTCGAACACGCTCGTGCCGTAGTGCACGACGTGGGAGAGAACGTGGATCTTGGCGTCCTCCCAGCGGACGAATTCACCGTTGAGCCAAATCCATTCGGTCGGTTTCACAGGCATCAGAGCCCCCTCAGATAAGTTGAAATTATAGCGGGGCGGGGCGGGGCGGTCAACCGCCCCCCCGCCCGGAACGACGACTGCTAACTACTTTATTTATCAGCCAGTTTGATGGCGTCCCGAAGCTCCAGGACCCGGGGGTGGTGGGGGTCCATGCGCTGGACGCGGGTGAAGCACGCCTTGCAGCGGGCCTTGAGCCCCTGCTTGAGGTAGAACTCCGTGAGGTCGAGCTGGATCTCCATGTCCCTGGGGTCGAGCTGCATGGCCTCCAGGAATTTCCTCTCGGCCATGTGCCGGGCGCGGGTGTCCTTGAGGTTCATGTAGACCTTGCCCATGAGGTGGTGGGCCGGGGCGCAGGTGGGATCGTAGAGGACGGCCAGCTTGAGGCACTGGCCCGCGTCGAAGGGCTTGTCCTCCCCCAGGAGCTGCCGCGCCATGGCCACGAGCTTCTCCGCCTCCTTCTTCTGGAGCTGCGTCTGGGAGAGTCCCGACTCTGGGGTCGCGGCGGGGAATGCCGCGCCGTGGACGGCGCCGTTCTGCGCCAGCTTCTTGTCCTGGAGGAACGACGACTGGAGCAGGAGGAAGGCCTCGCTCAGCTTGGCCTTGAGGAGCATGATGTCCTGCTGGTACCCGCGGAAGACCTCGGGGTGGATCTTCTGGGCGCTCAGGCGGTCCTGGAAGACCTGGTAGGCCTCGACCGCCTGCCTCGGCCCCGCCGTGGGGGGGATCCCGAGGATCTCGTAGGGGCTCCGCCCGGGGAGCTGGAAGTTGGTCACCAGGCTCTGGATGGCCATGACCTGACGCCGGATGCGGAGGGTCTCGTTCTCCATCTCCTTCACGAGCCCGGAGAGCCTGAACGGCTTCTCGAGGGGCGGGTCCGACACGAGCAGGCCCAGGAGGAGGAGGAGGTAGACGCTCGAGAGGACCTGCTGTTCGGGGACCGCCCCCATCTTGAGGAGCTCGGTCACGGCCGTGGGGTGCTCGCACACGCTCATGATGTAGCCCTGGTGGGGCTGGATGGGCAGGTCCGCGGGGATCATGTCGGGGCAGCGCTGGACCTTGAGGCCGGGCGTCCGCAGGGGCGACAGGGCGCTGTCGGGCACGTGGTCGATGAGGGGAACCACGACGGAGGGGATGTCGAGGGGGACGAGGCCCTCCGGGATGATGACCTCCGCGATGCGGGCCTGGAAGTTGAGGTGGAGGGGGATGCTCGCGAGGATGCTCAGGACCGTGTGCTGCTTGAGGGAGGAGAGCTGGGGCGAGGGACCGAGGCGCTCCTCCACGGCGGCCTGGTCCAGGAGGTCGTCGTCTTCCTTGGGCGGAAGGTTGTATCCCGCCCCCTGGAGAGAGTTCCGGTAGCGGTCGCTGAAGAGCGGGTGGAGGATGGCCCAGAGGTAGCCCACGCCGAAGACGAGGGAGATCTTGTGGCCGCTCGCCGTGAGGTCGAGCTGCCGGTTCGTCATGTCCGAGTAGCCGGTGACGAGGAACTCCAGGAGCGACATGTTGAGGGGGCCGTCCACCAGCCGGTACGGCGCGTAGATGCGCTGGACCGCCTCCTCGTCCACGGGCCGGGGAAGGACCTCCTGGACCCTCAGCGCGAGGGCCGCGGCCTGGGTGGTCTCGTCCACCGCCGCGTGCGTCACGAGGACCGCCGCCGGGGGCGGGTCCATCCGCTTGGCCATGATCTGGAGGAGGCTGACGCCGTTCATGCCCGGGAGGGCGAGGTCGGTCACCACGAGGTCGGGCCTCGAGACCTCGAGGATCTTGAGGGCGTCCTCCGCCGTGTTCGCGGCCTCCAGGGTCCAGCCGAGGGGAAGCCCCTGGTTGAACTCGGTCCGGAGCTGGGCGTCGGGCGTGACGAGAAAGATCTTCATGCTTGCACCTTCCACCGGATGAGGGCCGAAGCGAGCTCGGGGGCCCCGGAGGCGTACTCGGCGAGCGGGACGCCGGCGAGGGCCGCGTCCACCGCCTGCCTCGCCGCGCGGGCGCCCGCGGCGGTCCCGCCGGGGTGCCCGTGGATGCCGCCGCCGAACTGGAGGATGACGTCGTAACCGAAGGTTCTCAGGAGCGCCGGCACGTGGCCGGGATGGAGGCCGCCCGAGGCGATGGGCATGGCCGGCGCCACGCCGACCCACGCCTGTCCGTCGACGCCCCCGCCCGCCTCGGCGGGGGAGGCCGTGAGCGCACGGGCGCAGGAGTGGACCTCGTCGGCCCCGCCCGCCATCTTGCCCACGCCCGTGCCCACGTGGAGCTGGTCCACGCCGCACAGGCGCGCCGCGCGGGCCATCACGGCCATGGCGATGCCGTGGCGCGGGGAGCGCGTAAAGGCGGCGTGCATGGCGCGGTGGCCGTGGAGGATGAGGCCCAGGTCGGCGCCTCGCAGGCTCTGCACGGCGGACCATCCCGCCGTCACGAGGTCCACCATGGCGATGGGGCCGCCGCAGTGGGCCACCTGCGCCGCCCGCCTGAGCATCACCTCGGTGGGCGCGGTCACGTTGGGGATGTAGCCCTTGGCGCAGCCCGTCGCGTCCTCGGCGCGCTTCGCGGCGTCGAGACACGCCCGGAGCCGCGCCTCGAAGGGGTTGAAGGCCTGGGAGGTGAGGTTTTCGTCGTCCTTGACTACGTCGCAACCGGCGGCCATGGCCTGATAGACGACCTCCGCCTGCTCCTTCGGGCCGAGACCGATCTTGGGTTTCACGATGGTCCCCACGAGGGGGCGCCCCTCCACGCCCAGGGCCTTCCGGATCCCCGCGATGCCGCGGGCCGGGCCGGGGAACGAGCCCACGAGGGCGGGCGGGAAGCGCACGGCCTCGAGGCGCAGGGCGGTCACGTCCTTCATCCCGAAGATGTTCCCCGCCACCGAGGAGAAGACCTGCGCCATGTTGCCGCCCTCGAACAATTCGGCCCCGTAAGCGATGACGGCCCGGTCGCCCTCGATGGAGAGGGCGCGAGCCCGCAGGCGGTCCCTCAGGGCGGCCGTGAGGGTGGCCACCTCGGTCCAGGTGCCGATGGAGGATTCGGCCGCGAGGGCGTTGCACGCGGCATCCATGGTGACGCCCTCGGCGGGCTCCACTCGGAACCTGCACAGGAGGTCGTCCTCCCGCGGCGGGGCGCCCAGATCGAGGTACGGCAACGTTTCGCTCGCCACCTTCTCCTCCAGCCTCCGTGCCGTCCTCAGGCCGGCCAGGCCGGGGACGACAGGATGTCCTCGAGCAGGCCGCGCTCGGTGATGAAGGCGGTCACGTACTTGAGGTGCACTTTATCAAATGCGGGGTTGAGGACCAAGACCCCCGGCGGTGCGTCGGGCCAGACTTCCGCGGGATCCCGCTGCTCCACGGCTTCGTCGGCGCGGTCCCGAACCACCTTGAGGGTGTGCGTGGCGCAGTACGTGGGCACGTCGTAGCGGCTCGCGACCACCGAGAAGATCCCCGTCCCCACCTTGTTGACGAGGTACCCGCTAGGCAGGATGGCGTCGGCCCCGAAGAGGAAGAGGTCCGCCCCGTCGAGGGCATACTTCGCCGCGCTGTCCACCATGTGCACCACCTCGATCCCTGCGGCTGCCAGTTCCCGGGCCGTGATCCGTCCCTGGTAGCGCGGCCGCGTCTCCGTGCTGAAGACCTTGAAACGCACGCCGCGCCGGTGTGCTTCCATCAGGATGCCGACCGCCGTGGAGGAGTGGCAGTGCGTGAAGACCGCCATCCCCGGCCGCAGGAGCCCCGCGCCCGCCTCCGCGATGGCGCGCTCCTCGCGCTCCACCCGCGCCAGCATGAGCTCCGCCAGCGCCTCGGGTCCGCCCGCCGCGGTCCGGTTCCCCGCCAAGAAGGTGGCGCAGAAGGCCGCCAGGAGGTTGCGGAGCATGGGCTCGTTGGGCCGCGCCCCCGCCAGCACCTCAGCCAACGCGCGGGCGTCCACCCCGGCGTCCTCCTCCAGGTCCGCCGCCAGCGCCCGCAGCGCGGCCTTCGCGATCGCGTTGGCGCCCTGTGTTCTCAGGGAGCGGATGTCTGCTGCGGCAGCTTCCGTGTGCTTCATGGGGGCACGTGCTTTCTGGAAGACGAGCTGGGGAACTGGGGAGCTGGGGAGCTGGAGAAGAATCGAATTAGGAGGGTCAAGGACAACTCTGATAAGCGTCTTTCAGGCTTCATGACTATCCTGCGCGATTTGTCGCATAAATTCTCTGATCGCATTCTCCAACTCAATCTTTCCCCATTTCTTCAGTTCTCCAGCACCATCCCTACTCTATTCCCACCATCTCCCCGTGTCTCAGCCAGTAATCCCACGCGTATCCCAGATCGGCCTCCTCCTCGGCGTGGATGCGGAAGAGGGGCTCGCCGTCGGCGACGGCGTCGCCCACGCGCTTGAGGAGGTCCACGCCGGCGCCGGCGTCGGTGGGAGCGCCCGCGAGCTTGGCGCACTTGGCGAGCTTCTGGTTATCCATGGCCCCCACGCGCCCCGTCTTGGAGGCCCTGGCCTCCAGGACGCGCTCGCCCACCGGCTTCGGAACCTTGCGCCCCTGGGCGTCGAGGATCCGCTCCATCTTGTCGAAGGCCCGGCCCGACCGCAGGATCTCCTCGGCTACGGAGCGCCCGTAGCCGCCGCGCACGGCGGGGTGGAAGTCGATGACGCGGCCCGCGAGGTCCAGGCTCTTCTCCAGAAAATCCTTCGGCGCTTCGGGGTCGTTGCGCAGGACCTGCACGACGTCGCGCGCCTCGAGCACGGGGCCGATGCCGCGGCCCACGGGCTGGGAGCCGTCCGTGATGATGACGTCGAGGGCCATGTCCATGTGCTCGCCCACGAACTCGAAGAGCTTGCGCAGGTGGTAGGCCTGCCGGTAGGAGGTGACCTTGGCCGTGGGCCCGACGGGGATGTCCACGAGGACGTGAGTGGAGCCCGCCGCCTTCTTCTTGCTCAGGATGGAGGCGATCATCTGGCCCGAGGCGTCGATGTTGAGGGGGCGCTCCACGGAGATGATGATGTCGTCCGCCGGCGAGAGCGAGAAGGCCCCGCCCCACGCCACGCAGCCGCTCTCCTTCTCCACGATGTGCTGCATCTGCTCGAGGCCCAGGTTCACGTCGCAGAGGACCTCCATGGTGTCCGCCGTGCCCGAGGGCGAGGTGATGGCGCGGGAGGAGGTCTTCGGGATGGCCATGCCGTAGGCCGCCACGATGGGGATGACGACCATGGTCGTGCGGTTCCCCGGGATGCCGCCGATGCAGTGTTTGTCCACCACCATCTCGCGGCCCCAGGAGAGCCTCTCGCCCTGGTCCACCATGGCCTGCGCGAGATAGAGGATCTCGTCGCGCTCCATCGCCGCCTGCGCGCACGCCACCACGAAGGCCGTGAGCTCCACGCGCGAATAACGGTGCTGGACGATGTCCCGGATGATGTAGTCGTAGTCCTCCTTCCCGAGGACCTCCCCGTGGATCTTGCGGCGGATGAGCTCCACGGAGCGCACGGGCTCGGGGTGGCGGACCTCCACGTCCGTGCCCGCGGGCAGGCCGAGGGTCCAGAAGGCGAACTCGCTCAGGCCGATCTCGCCCGGCTCGAGGAAGCCTTCGTCCACCACGTCCAGCGTGCCCACGAGCGTGCGGTCGCCGTGGACGACCTCGACCTTCTCGAGGGAGGGACCCGTCTGGGCCCGGCAGAACTCGCTGTCCTTCCGAAGGAAGAGGATGTTCTCGCGGTGCGTGTGGATCTTCACGGGACGGATTTTCACGTTCACCCCCAGGGTAGTGGAGCCAGTATAGCTCGGCGTGCGGAGGAGTGCCGCGAAGGGAGCGAGCTGGAGAGCTGAGGAGCTGAAGAGCTGGAGAAGAATGGAATGAAAGACATCGAAGCACTCATCGGTACAAGGCTGTCCGCCTCAGGTCCGCGTCGGCCGCCGGCGGGAATATAGATTTCTCTCTCCGCCTCGATTGTCAGGCTCTGTCCTTCCCTCAATACCCTCGTTTCGTGCCTTCTATCCCTGCTCCATCTTTCCCCAGCTCTCCAGCTCCCCGGCTCTATCCCTTCCGTGCGCGGCGCGTGGGCCTTGCAGGAGGGCCGCCCCACCCCTCCGGCACGAACTGCGCCTCTCCCGCCAGCCGGTCCACGCGGACGAGGGTGACGCGGAGCAGGTCGCCCACGCGTATGACCGCGCCCGAGCGCTGCCCCTTGGCGCTGAGGCCGTCGCGGCCGACGGTGACGTAGTCGTCCTGGATGGCGTGGAAGGGACAGATGCCCTCCACGAGGTGCTCGGTGAGCTCCACGCGCGCGCCGAATTTCGTGAACCCGAGGACCATGGCGCCGAAGGTCTCGCCGAGGCGCTGCGCGAGGAAGGCCATCTGGTACCAGGCGAGAACCTCCCGCTCGCACAGGTCCGCCACGCGCTCGGTGCGCGAGCAGTGGGCCGCGATCTCGCGGAGGTCGCCGAGGTCCGCGGTGTCCTCGCACAGCGCGGCGGCGAGGGCGCGGTGCACCACGAGGTCGGGGTAGCGCCGGATGGGCGAGGTAAAGTGCGTGTAGGCCTCGAAGCCGAGGCCGTAGTGCTTCCCGAGGACCTCCGAGTATCGCGCCTGGCTCATGGCCCGCAGCGCGAGATACGCCACCAGCTTGGCGGCGGGATGCCCCTCAGTGGCCTCGAGGAGTTTCTGGAGCGTGAAGGGGTTCGTGAGGTCACCGCGGCTCGTCGCGCCCAGCCCCAGCGCGTTGAGGAGGGGACGCAGAGATTCCAGTTTTTCGGCGTTGGGATCCTCGTGGACGCGGTAGAGCGCGGGGGATTCGCGGCGAGCGAGCTCGCGCGCCACGGTCTCGTTGGCCGCGAGCATGGCCTCCTCCACGATGCGGTGGCTGTCGAGGCGCACCGTGGGCAGGATCTCCTCCACCCTCCCCGTGAGGCCGAAGCGCAGGTCCGCCTCGGGCAGGTCGAGGTCGAGCGTGCCCAACGAGAGGCGACGCGCGAAGAGCACCCGCTGGAGGGCCAGGGCGTCCCTCAGGAGTCCCGCTACCTCGGGCGCCGCGTGCTCCCTGCCCTCTAGGATGGCCTGCGCCTGCCCATAGCTCAGGCGGGCGGAGGACCGGATGACACCCCGGTGGTAGCGCGCATCGCGGACCCGGCCCTTCGCGTCCACGAGCATCTCCACCGTGAAGACGAGGCGGTCCTCGCCGGGCACGAGGGAGCACAGGCGGCTGCTCAGGCCGTGGGGCAGCATGGGGTAGACGGTGCCGGGGAGGTAGACGCTGTTGCCGCGCCGCCGCGCCTCGCGGTCCAGCCCGGTGCCTGGGCGCACGTAGTGGCTCACGTCGGCGATGTGCACCCAGAGGCGGACGCCGTGGTGCCCCTCGGGGCGCAGCGAGAGGGCGTCGTCGAAGTCCTTGGCGTCCTCGGGGTCGATGGTCACCGTCGGGAGGGAGCGGAAATCGGTCCGGCCCTCGAGGTCGGCGGCCAAGGGCGTCCCACCGAAGCGCGCCGCCTCCGCCTCCACGTCGGCGGGGAAGGTCCTGGTGAGCCCGAAGCGGACCTCCGCCGCGCGGATCGGCGTCTGCGGGTCGTCGAGCGCGCCCAGGGCTTCGACGCTCCTCGCGCGGGGCGGGCCGTCCCCCGGTTCGAGGCGCGCGCACGCCATCTGCCCGTCGGCGAGGGAGCGATCGGGCAGGGCCACCGGCGACAGCGCGGCGCCCTGAGGCAACAAATATCCACCCTGGACGATACCCACCACGGCGCGCTCGCTCCGCGTCAGGATCTTGACCACCTTGGCCTCGGGCGAAGCCCCCGGCGCGCGGGCCTTCACGGTGACGGCCACGCGGTCGCCCTCGAAAGCGCCGAGGGTGTCCCGCGCGGGGACGAAGAGGTCGGAGGAATACGGACCCGACTCGGGGGTGACGAAGCCGAACCCGCCGCGCGTGGCGTGGAACTCCCCGACGAGGGTCCCGCCGGCCCGGCTCACGCGGTACTTGCGGTGGACGCACTCGAGGTGGCCCGAGCGCACGAGCGCGTCGAGGGCGGCCTCGAGGCCCCGGCGTTCCTTCGGCGAGAGGCCGGCCTCCGCCGCGACCTGGCTCCGGCTCAGCCACGCGGTGGGCCGGCGGCCGAAGAGGTCCAGGACCGCGGCCCGGGGGTTCATCCCAAGAATCCCCGCTTGCGCCGCTCGCAGTGCACGGGGAGCAAGCCCTCGCCGCGCAGGACGCGCCGGGGGTTCTCCACGCAAAGGAGGCGCGCCGCCTCGTGCCCGTAACGGTTGGCGACGACACGCACGGCCTCGCGGAACATGGGCGAGCGGTTCGTCGGCGAGTGAGCGTCGGAGGCGAGCACGTACACCCAGCCCGCCTCGAGGAAGGCGAAGGCCGCCCGCTGAATCTCCGAGCCGAAAATCCCGGTCACGCTGTGGGTCGTGACCTGGAAGGGCACGTCGGCCCGCGCGAGGGCGACCAGGCGCCCGGGGTCGCGCGCCGCCCAGGGGTAGCGCTCCGGGTGCGCGAGGATGGGCTCCACACCCTTGAGACGGAGCTCGTAGAAGCCCTTCTCGATGCCCTGCGGGCAGACGAGGAGGGGGAACTCGACGAGGAGGTAGCGGCCCGCGGGCCCCATGGGGCGGAACTTCCCCGCGACCCAGTCCTGCGCCAGGTCCGACGGGTAGTAGACCTCGCTGCCCAGGTGCACCTCGATGCCCACGCCCGAGGCATCCACGCGCTCCTTCCAGGGCCAGAAGGCGTTTTCGAGGCCGGTGGGCGTGTTGGGGTACTTGTCGGCCCAGATGTGCGGGGTGACGCAGACCGAGGAAACGCGCTCCGCCGCCGCCATCTTCAGGCACGCGAGCGAGTCCTCCCAGGTCTTGACCCCGTCGTCGACGCCGGGGAGCAGGTGGCAGTGGATGTCGGTGTACATGGCCCTCATTCGTGAGTCGTCAGTCGAGAGGCGTGAGCCGAAACACGAACGAACCTCCGATGGCCGCCGCCCTGCTCACTGCTCACCGCTCACCGCTCACTTCCATTCATATGCTACCATCCCACACAAACGGAGGTCTCATGAGGAAGTCCTGGGACGCCTATTTCATGGACATCGCGCGCGAGGTGGCCAGCCGCGCCACCTGCGACCGCAAGCACGTGGGCTGCGTGCTCGTGAAGGAGAAGTACCTCATCGCCACGGGCTACAACGGTTCCGTGGCGGGGCTCCCCCACTGCGACGAGGTGGGGCACATGATGGTGAACGGCCACTGCGAGCGCACGAGCCACGCGGAGGCCAACGCCATCGTCCAGGCCGCCAAGCACGGCGTCTCCACCGACGGCACCACGGCCTACATCACCGCCTCCCCCTGCTGGGGCTGCTTCAAGCTCCTCGCGTCCTCGGGGATCAAGCGCATCGTCTTCGGCGAGTTCTACCGTGACGAGCGCATCTTCGAGGCCGCGGGCTCGCTCGGAATCGAGCTCGTGGACGCCGAACAGAAGGCGTGAGGCGTGAGGCGTGAGGCGTGAGGAAGTGAGGAAGTGAGGAAGTGAGGAAGTGAGGAAGTAACTGGGTGACTAGGACACAGATTCCAACCAGCGAATTCGCAATCTCTTCAATTCGCAATTCGCAATCCGTAATTCGCGATACCTCACATTCGCCATTCGCCATTCGCTATTCGACATGCCCTCTCGCGGGTGTTCCGTGAGCGCGGCCCCCGTCACGGTGGGAATCTGGTTGGAGCATGCCACGTCGAAGCTCCGGCGTTCGGGCATCTCGGAACCGCGGCGCGACGCTCTCCTCCTCCTCGCCGCCGCCTCCGTGCGGAGTAAGGAATCGCTCCTCGCCCATCCCGAGCGGGGAATTCCCCACGCCTCGGTGGCCGTGGCCGATGCCCTCTTAAGACGGCGCACCGCGCGGGAGCCCCTCCAGTACATCCTGGGGGTCCAGGAGTTCTGGGGCTTGCCCGTGCGGGTGGGTCCCGGGTGCCTCATCCCCCGCCCCGAGACCGAACACCTCGTGGAGACGGCGCTCCACCTCCTGCGCGACCGGCACCACCCGAAGATCGCGGAGGTGGGGACGGGCTCGGGGTGCGTCCTGCTGGCCCTCTCGGAAGAGCGGCCCGACGCGAGCCTCACGGGGATCGAGCTCGAGCCCGCGGCGCTCCACTGGTCCCGCCTCAACCTCGTCGGGCGGTCCAAGGTGCACCTCGTGCAGGGCGACGCACGCGAGGCCCCGCACGAACGGGGCTTCGACCTCGTCCTGAGCAACCCACCCTACGTCACCGATGAGGAATGGGAAGAGATCGCGCCCGAGATCAGGGACCACGAGCCCGAGTCGGCCCTGCGGTGCGGCGAAGACCCCCTCGGACCCTACCGCGCCCTGGCAGCGTGGGCGGCGGCGGCCCTCAAGCCCGGCGGCTTCCTCGCCTGCGAGCTCGGCGTCGCGCAGGCCCGTCGGGCGGCCGCCCTGCGGCACCTGCACCCGCCGCTCGAATGGCGCCAGGGTGTCCGCGACCTCTCGCGCCGCCTCCGCGTCGCCGTGTGGCAGAAGGCGGGTGACCAGTGAAAGGTGTTTGGTGTTTGGTGTTTGGTGTTTGGTGTTTGGTCCTGCGTCTAGCGTCTAACGTCTAGCGCCTGACGTCTCACGTCTAACCGAGCTTCTTGACCCGGTCTTTCACATCCCGGTAGTTCATCTGGACGGCGTAGACCTCTTTGAAGATGTCCCTGGCCTCGTCATTGCGGCCCTGCTCCTCGAGGCAGTCGGCGAGGTCGTACTTCAGCCCCACGTAAACGTCCTCGGCGAAGCCGGGGGCGGCGATCCCCTTGCGGTACCACTTCTCGGCGAGCTCCGTGAGGCCCTTCTGCCGGAAGCAGATGCCGAGCATGGAGCAGCACTCGACGAAGAACTGGGGCGCGCGGGCGGCGAGCTGGAACTCCCCGATGGCCTCGTCCAGGAGCTCCATCTCCTTGTAGGCGATGCCGAGGTTGTAGTGGGTCGCGTAATCCTCCTCGCCCACCTTCTTCTCGACGCCCTTCTTGAACTCCTCGAAGACCTCCTCGAAGGACATCTCCTCGGGGGACTTGCCCTCCTCGTCGAAGAGCGCCTCCTCGGGGGCCTGGAGGCCGTCGAGCGCGGCGCCGAGCTCGGAGGCGAGGTCGTAGTACTCGTCCTCTTTGAAGAGCGCCTCCTCGGCCTTGGGCTCCTCCTCGGGGAGGAGGTCCCGCACCGAGACCTTCATCTTGGTCTTGCTGCGGGTGCTGGTGGTGTCGCGGGACTCCTCGATGGCGGCCTCCGCGGGCTTGGAGGGCGCGGTTGCCTCGACGGCCGGGATGATCTCGTCCTGGGTCGGCTCCTCGGGTTCGGCCTTGGCGAAGGACGCGCTCGGGGTGGGCTCCTCGAAGACGAGCTCGGGCTCGGTGGAGGGCTCGGGGGGCAGGACGGCGGCCGCGGGGATGGGCGGCTGGGTGTCTTCGGGGGAGAGCACGACCTTCTTGGAGAGCTTGGTGCGGAAGGCGACGACGCGGTCGTCCTCGGGCCACCTGGCCTCGAGTCCCTTGAGGGCGCGCTGGGCCTCGCCGAAGAGCTCCTGGTTGAGGTAGAACTCCGCCTCCTCGAGGAGCTCCGCGAGCTCGGCCTCGCTCGCGGCGGGCGACGGAAGCTGCTCCTGGAGGGCGCGGTCGAGCCCCAGATCCAGGCTGGCCTCGTCCTCGGCCATCGGGAAGGCGGGTTCCGCCGGCTCAGGGAGGGACACCTCCTCGGGCACGGCGTCGAGCTCCCCGAAGCTGACCTGGGGCGTCGCGGGCTCCTCCATCGCCAGGACGACCTCGCCCGTATCGTCGGCGGGGGGCGAGGCCTTCGCCTCCCCGGCGGCGGGCATCTCGAGCTCGACCATGAGGTCCGGCAGAGCGCCCGCGGACTTGGTCGGCCGGCCGGGGGTGGACGGGCCGGCGGAAGCCGCCTGGTCCCACTCGGCGAGCGCCTTGTGGTTCGGGTCGATGGCCCGGGCCTCGTCCAGCAGGCTCACACAGGTGTCCTCGTCGCCCTGCTCGCGGAAGATGGCGGCGAGCTTGAGGAGCTGTCGCAGGAGCTTGTCGCCCTTCTTCTGGTTCCGGTAGATGGCGATCAGCTTCTGGTGCGCGTGGATGTGGTCGGGCACCTTTTTGAGGACCGACTGGAGCTCCCCGATGGCCTTCTCGACGAGGCCGTACTTCAGGAAGACCTCGGCCTCCGTGAGCTGGTCGCGGATGTCGTCGGCCTCGCGGGCCGACAGCGTCGCCTTGGGCGCGGGCGCCGACGGAGCGGGGGCTTGCGGTACCACGGCCGGGGCTCGTTCCTCGAGGGTGGGCTCCTCGACCTCGGGGGCCGCGGGCGCCTCGTCCCGTGCCGCGGGCACGTTGGAGAGGGAGGAGGTCATCTCCCCGTGCTCCAGGTGCAGGTCGTCCATGTCGATGTCGATGTCCGCCTCGCCCGTCTCCTCCACCACCACGTCGATGTCCACGTCGGTCTCAGGCGGCGGGAGCGGGGTCTTGGGTGAGGCTGGCGGCGGCACGGCGGCCGCCTTCGGCTCAGCAGGCGCCTGAACGGGCGGCGGGGCTGGAGGTGCGGCGGGAGGAGGCACCGGGACGGCCTTGGGCGCCGGCGCCGCGCCGAGCTTCGCCTCGACGGCGTGGAGCTTCTCCGCCAGCTGGAGGTTGTTGGGCGCGAGCGACACGAGCTCCTGGAGCGTCTGGCGCGCCAGGGGCAGCGGGCCCTGCGCGGAGGCGCTCTCCGCCAGCGCGGTCAGGGCCTGGACGTGGCGCTCCTTGTTCCCGGAGAGGCGGGCGGCCTCCACGAGGCCCTTGAGGCTGAGGACGTGCCCCGCCTTGAACCGCAGGATCTCCTCGTAGAGCGCCTCCGCCTCGGCCACTTTGGCGGGCCCGCAGGCCTTGAGCCAGTCTCCGACCGCCGTGCTCGCATCGTCGAAGCGGTCCTGCATGACGAGGGCGCGGACGAGCCGGAACATGGCTCCGGAGCTCGACGCGCTGGCCCCCATGACGCCGCGGCACACGGCCTCCGCCGCGGCGAACTCGCGCGTCTCGTTGAGGATGTCCGCCTTGAGGAGGAGGATCCCCTCGGCGCCGGGCGCCCGTTCGAGGAGGCTGTCCAGGAGCTGGAGCGCCACGTCGGCCTGCTTGTGCGCGAGGTGCGTCTTCACCGCCGCCTCGAGCGCGTTGAAGTTCGTGGGGTCGAGCTGGAGCGCCCGCTCGTACATGCGGGCGGCCTCCTTGACGTGGCCCTGGGCGATGAGCTTGCCGCCCGCCTTGAGGTAGTGCTTGACGCCCTCGTCCCTGCGCCCGCCCTTCACGAGGTTGTCGCCGAGCTGGACCTGGACTTTGAGGTTGTCTGGCTCGAGCTCGAGGAGTTTTTTCTGGACGTCGATGACGCCGTTCAGGTTCCCCTTCTTCGTGTAGAGCTCGGCCACCTTCTCGTAGGCGCCCCACGCCTCTCGGGCGAAACCCTGCTGCTCCGAGAGGCTCGCGAGCATCTCCCACGCGGCGAGGTTCTCGGGCGATTCGCGGGTCACGATCTTGAGCGACGCCACCGCCTTGGTGAAGAACCCCTGCTTGGTGAAGAGGTCGGCCACCTTGATGAAGCAGGGCACGGCGAGGTCCTTGTTCCCCTGGCGCAGGTGGAGCTGTCCGATCTGGTTCAGGACCTGGATGTCGCGGGGGTTGTCGTCGGCGAGCTTCTGCAGCTCCCGGATGGCCTCCGGGATGCGGTTCGCCTTGAGGAACTTCTCGGCGCTGGCTTTTGTCTTGACGCGGTCGATGGCCATCAGGACATGCCCTCTACGCCACGGAAGGTCCGGCGGTGCATCGGCGTGGGCCCGAGCCTCCTGAGCGCCTCCAGGTGGGCGGCGGTCCCGTACCCCTTGTGCCTCGCCAGGCCATAGCCCGGGTACTCCGAGTCCAGCGCCATCACGAGCCTGTCCCGGTGGACCTTGGCCACGATGGACGCGGCGGCGATGCTCGCCGAGACGGCATCGCCATGGACCACTGCTTCGACAGGGTATGTTACCCCAGGGGTGAAGGGGCCGTCTACAAGGACGTGCGCCGGGGGGCAGGGCAGGCGGGAGAGCGCGAGGGCCATGGCCCTCATGGCGGCGCGGAGGATGTCGCTCCCGTCGATCTCCTCGGCGGAGACCTCCGCCACGGCCCACCGGTGGCCATCCCCGTCCAGGCGCGCGAAAGCCCTCTCGCGCTGGGAGGCGGAGAGGGCCTTGGAATCGCGGTAGGGCGTCAGGTCCCGGCCGGGGTCGAGAATCACCGCGGCGGCCACCACGGGCCCGAAGAGCGCGCCGCGGCCGGCTTCGTCCACGCCCGCCACGGCGGATCTGCCCATCGCCCAGAGCCTTCGCTCCAACAGGAGTAGGTCGGGCATGGGGCGGAGCCCGCTATTCGTCCCGGAGCTCTTCGATGCGGGCCTTCTTTCCCTTGATGGCGCGCAGGTAGTAGAGCTTGGCGCGGCGGACGCGGCCCCGCTGGACGAGCTCCACCTTGTCGACGATGGGGCTGTGCAGGGGGAAGATGCGCTCCACCCCGATGCCGTTGCTGATCTTCCGGACGGTGACGGTCTCGCGGACGCCGCCGTGCTTCCGGGCGATGCACACGCCCTGGAAGACCTGGATGCGCTCCTTGTCGCCTTCCTTGACCTTCACGTGGACCTTCACGGTGTCCCCGGCCCGGAAGAGGGGCAGGTCGGTCCGCATGCCGATGGTCTCGATGCCTTTGACGATCTCACTCATGGATGGCCTCCACCTTCTGTCGCATTCCCGAGCAGGTCGGGGCGTTTCTTCTTCGTCTCGCAAAGCGCCATCTCTCGGCGCCACTTCCTGATCGCCTCGTGGTTCCCGGAGAGCAGGACCTCCGGAACCGCCCAACCCCTGTACTCCGCGGGCCGCGTGTACTGGGGGTACTCCAGGAGCCCCTCGCTGAAGCTCTCCTCCACCGTGGAGGCCTCGTCTCCCAGCGCGCCCGGCAAAAGCCTGACGACGGCGTCCAGGAGCACCACGCAGGCCGGCTCTCCGCCCGAGAGCACGTAGTCGCCCACGGAGATCTCGCGGTCCACCAGGTGGTCCACGATGCGCTGGTCGAGCCCCTCGTAGCGGCCGCAGAGCACCGTCATGCACGGCAGCGCGGCCAGCTCCCTCGCCAGCGCCTGCGTGAGGCGCTCGCCCTTGGGGCTCATGTAGACCAGCGGGCCCTTCACCTCCTGCGTGGCCCTCACCGCCTCGACCGTGTCGAAGACCGGCTCGGGCTTGATCACCATCCCGGGGCCGCCGCCGAAGGGTGAGTCGTCCACGGTCCGGTGCTTGTCCGTCGCCCAATCGCGGAAGTTGACCAGGTTGATGGTCACCACCCCCGCTTCCCGCGCGCGATTCAGGATCGAGTACTCCAGCGCGCCGGTGAACATCTCGGGGAAGAGCGTGAGGACGTCAACCCGCATCGTCCACCCCGGGGAACCCCTCGGGCAGGTCCACCCGGATCTCCCCGCGTTCCCTATCGATCACCACGCCGTAACCTTGCACGGCGGGAACCTCGATCTCCTCACCACCGGGCCCCGCCAGGAGGAAGGCCCAGTAGGCCGGACCCTCCGCCACCTCGGCGACCCTTCCCAACTCGCCCCGCCGGGCGTCCACGACGGGCCAGCCCGTCACCTCGCCGGGCTCGAACTCGTCGGGCGAGTCCTCCGGCACCAGCTCGTCGGGGAGGAAAACCTCCCGCCCCGCGAGCGCCCCGGCCGCCTCGGGCTTGTCCACGCCCCTCAGCTTGAGGACGGCGCCCTTGGCGTACTCGAAGAAGCCCTCCACGGTGCGCGGGCCCTCCGACGCGTCGGCGGACAGCCAGAGCTCGCTGCCCGCCGGGAACTCCGGAAACCCCTCCCGGTAACGGTCCACCCAGACCTCCCCTTTGACGCCACGGGGCTTGAGGAGCTTGGCCACGGCGACGAGGTTCATGGCGCTGGGTGCGCCGCTGGGAAGCCCGGGGGCCCGAAGGACCCTAGGCGTTGCCCTGGGCGTTCTTCCTGGAGATCTCGATGAGGTTGGCCACCTGGCGGGAGGGCTTGGCGCCCCGCTGAAGCCAGTAGTCCACGCGCTCCAGGTTGAGCCGGATTTCGGCGGGATTTGGGACGGGGTCGTACTGGCCCACCTCGTCCACGTTCTGGCCGCCCGGCCGGTTCCTGCTGTCGGACACCACCAGGCGGTAGTACGGCCGGTGCGTGCGCCCCATCCTTTTCAAGCGAATCGAGAGCAAACCATCCTCCTGAATTTTTCTGCGCACTCACGCGCAAATGTAGATATTACAGTAAATAAGCCCGTATTGTCAAGGCGCATGGGGGCCGGCTCCCCGGGAGTGCCGGAGCCTCCGGGAGGCTCCGTACGAGCTGCCCCCTCCTTAAGAGAAAAGGGGCGCGCCGGAGCGCGCCCCATACCTCGAGCTGACAGCCGACGGCTATTCCTTCTCCTCTTCCCTGGCCTTCTTGGCGTCCTCGACGATCTTCTGCTGGACCTGGGCGGGGACTTCCTCGTACTGGTAGAACTCCATGCTGAAGGAGCCCCGGTCGGCCGTGATGGACTTGAGGGTGGAGGCGTAGGTGAGCACCTCGGAGAGGGGCACCTGGGCCTTGATGATCTGGTTGGAGCCCTTCTGGGTCATGCCCTGGATGCGGCCGCGGCGGCTGTTCATATCGCCCATGACATCGCCCATGCACTCCTCGGGCACCACGATCTCGAGGTGCATGACCGGCTCGAGGAGCGTGGGCTTGCACTTCTCCATGGCCTCCTTGAACCCCATGTGAGCGGCGATCTTGAAGGCCATTTCGGAGGAGTCCACGGGGTGGAAGCCGCCGTCGAAGAGCGTGATGCGGACGTCCACCACGGGGTAGCCCGCGAGGACGCCGTGGTCCATCGACTCGAGCAAGCCCTTCTCCACCGCCGGGATGAAGTTGCGGGGCACGGCGCCGCCGAAGATCTCGTCCTTGAACTCGAAGCCCGAGCTGCGCGGCAGGGGCTCCATCTTGATCTGGATGTCGGCGAACTGGCCGTGGCCGCCCGTCTGCTTCTTGTGGCGGGCGTGGACCTCGGCGCGGCCCTTGACCGTCTCTCGGAACGGGACCTTGGGCTGCTTGATGTTCATCTCGACGCCGTAGCGGCGGTGCACGCGATGGGCCACCACCTCGACGTGCTGGGTGCCCGAACCGGAGACGAGGGTCTCGTGGGTCTGGGGGTCCCGGCCGACCTTGAGGTTCGGGTCCTCGTCGGTCATCCGCTGGAGGGCCGCCATGATCTTCTCTTCGTCGCCGCGGCTCTTGGGCTCCACGGCGAAGGAGATGGCGGGGATGGGGTACTTCACGGGCGTGAAGGTGAGGAGGCGCTCCTTGGCGCAGAGCGACTCGCCCGTGTGCGTCTCCTTGAGCTTCATGACCGCGGCGATGTCGCCCGCCTGGGCCTCGTCGGCCTTCACGTGCTCCTTGCCGCGAAGGTGGAACATTCCGGCCATGCGCTCGGGCACGTCGCGGTTCACGTTCTGGAGGGTGGCGTCCGTGGGGATCTTGCCGGACACGACGCGGAAGATGCTGATGCGGCCCTGGGCCGGGTCGGAGACGGTCTTGAAGACGAAGGCGCCGGCGGGAGCGTTCAGGTCGGCCGCCACAGCGGTCTCCTCGCCGCCGCCCTTCGGGACCGCCATGAAGTCGGCCTTGGCCGAGGCGGGGGGCGTGAACTCCACGAGGAAGTTCATGACGTCCGCCACGCCCACGTTATGGGAGGACGAGGCGCAGAGGACCGGGTAGATTTTGTCCTGCGCGATGCCGATCTTGAGGGCCTCGGCGAGCTCCTCCGACGTGAGGTCCCCGGCCTCGAAGTACTTCTCCATGAGCTTTTCGTCGAGCTCGGCCACCATCTCCACGAGGGACGCGCGGGCCTTGGAGGCCTCCTCGGCCATGGCGGCGGGGATCTCCTCCTCGGCGAAGGCGCCCGTCTCGTCCCTGTAGCGGTGGGCCTTGCCCTTCACCAGGTCCACGACGCCGGCGAAATCCTTCTCCTGGCCCAGGGGCAGGAAGACGGGCACGGCCAGGCGGCCGAAGTTCTCGTGAATGCTCTCGAGGGTGCGGGAGAAGGAGGCGTTCTCGCGGTCCATCTTGTTGATGAGTAGGATGCGCGGGACCTTGAACTCCTCGGAGTACTCGAAGCCTTTGGCGGTCATGACCTCTACGCCCGACACGGCGTTGACGAGGACGAGGGCGCTGTCGGCCACGCGGACGGGGCCCCGCGCGTCGGCGATGAAGTTGCCGTAGCCGGGGGTGTCGAGGATGTTGATCTTGGCCTTGTTCCACTCGGCGAAGGCCAGGCTCGTGGAGATGGACAGCTTGCGCTGGATCTCGTCCTCTTCGTAGTCCGTGGGGGCCGTGCCGTCCTCGACCTTGCCGAAGCGGTTGACGCCTTTGCACGTGAAGAGCATGGCGGACGTGAGCGTGGTCTTGCCCGTGCCACCGTGCCCGAGAAGCACGACGTTGCGGATGTCCTGCGGCCCGTAAACCTTCATGTCCCCTCCTCG
>JBBIUU010000047.1:0-22698 GCA_037440125.1 Acidobacteriota bacterium | reverse complement strand
CGAACGGCTCGACGTGGACGAGCGTGGGCACGGCGATCAACCGGTACGACGGCTCGACGGGCTGGAAGCAGCACACCGTGAGCATCACGACCTACAAGGGCTCCACGGTGTACCTGGGCTTCCTCGCCACGAGCGCCTACGGCAACAACATGTACCTCGACGACGTCGCGGTCGTCGCACAGTAACGAAGATCCAGGCGCATAGAGGGGGGCGCCTCCGGGCGCCCCCCTTTTTTGATGTCCAACGTCCTTGCTAGACTCAAGATGTGGACAGCCTGGTGATCAGAGAGCAGGTGGTAGGCCTTTTCCAGGATTGCGGGTTTCCCCTCGTGGGGACGTGCTCCGTCTCGCCCTCTCCGCAGGCCCGGGATGCCTACTCGACCTGGATCAGGGACGGCCTCCACGGGCCAATCGCTTACATGGAGACCGGCTCGACGCCGAGATCGGACCCTCGCGCGTGGTTGCCGTGGGCGCGCGGGGCCTTCTGCGTGGCCATGCCCTACAACACGCGCAGGGAGCTCTCCGCCCACGCCATCGGCTCGGGGCGGGCGTGGGTCAGCCGGTACGCCTGGGGCCGCGACTACCACAGGGTCCTGCGCGGCAGGCTGGCCCAGGCGGCGAGGATGCTTCGGGAGGCCGGGTTCCAGGCTCGGGTGTGCGTGGATTCGGCGCCCGTGCTGGAGCGCGACATGGCCTGGCGCGCCGGCCTGGGATTCATCGGCAAGAACGGGCTGCTCATCAACCCGGCCCTCGGCTCTTACCTTTTCCTCGGGGAGGTCCTGACTGATCTGGAGCTCCCCGATGGAAGGCCGCTGGAGGACGGGTGCGGGGAGTGCGCGCTCTGCCTGAAGGGCTGCCCCACGAAGGCGTTTTCTGCGCCGCGCCGGCTCGACGCGGGGCGGTGTCTCTCGACGTGGACCATTGAACACCGGGGGCCCTTCCCCCCGGAGGCGCCGCCGCTGCGCGGTCACCTCTTCGGCTGCGACCGCTGCCAGGAGGTCTGCCCCTACAACCGGGAGGCGCCCCTCGCGGGGGAACCCGAGTTCGCGCCCAGGGCGCCCTGGTTTGCGCCCGCCCCGGAAGAGGTCGCAGGTCTGGCGTCCCAGGCGTGGGACGCCGCGACGTCGGGCACCGCGCTCCGCCGGGCCCGGCACGACGGCCTCGTCAGGAATGCGCGGCGGATCATCGAGGAGAATGTCGGAGGCCGGAATTCGGAATTCGGAAACGATCGGTCAGGAGCTAGCCCGCGCTGAAGCGGGGACCCGTCTGCCCTGCTCCCCGCTCCCGGCCCTACACGAACAGCGAGCTGACGCTGCTCTCCTCGTGGATGCGGCGGATGGCCTCGCCCAGGAGCGGCGCCACGGAGAGGACCTCGATCTTGGGACAACGGTACTTCTTGTCGCCGATCGGGATGGTGTCCGTGCAGAGCACCTTCACGATGGGGGAGGCGTTGAGCCGGTCCACGGCGGGGCCCGAGAGGACGGGGTGGGAGCACGCCGCGTAGACGGCCCTGGCGCCCTTCTCGTGCAGGGCCTTGACGGTCTCGCAGAGGGTGCCCGCCGTATCGATGATGTCGTCCACGATGAAGCAGCACTTGCCGCGCACGTCGCCGATGACGTTCATGACCTCGGCCACGTTGGCCACCTCGCGCCGCTTGTCCACGATGGCCAGCGCGGCGTTCAGGCGTTTGGCGTAGGCGCGGGCGCGCTCCACGCCGCCGGCGTCGGGGGAGACCACCGTCAGGTCCGGCAGCCCCATCTCGGAGATGTGGGAGATGAGCACGGGGGCGGCGAAGAGGTGGTCTACCGGGACGCTGAAAAAGCCCTGGATCTGGCTCGCGTGCACGTCCACGCAGAGGATTCGGCTCGCGCCCGCCGTCTCGAGGAGGTCGGCCACGAGGCGCGACGAGATGGGTACGCGGGGCTTGTCCTTCCGGTCCTGCCGTGCGTAGCCGTAGTAGGGGATGACGGCGTTGATGCGGCGCGAGGAGGACCGCTTGAGCGCGTCGATGATGAGGAGGAGCTCCATGAGGTTGTCGTTGACGGGCTGGCACGTGGGCTGGATGACGAAGACGTCCTGGCCGCGGACGTTGTCCAGGACCTGGCAGTACTGCTCGCCGTCCGAGAAGTTGAAGAGCTTCATCTCGCCCAGGCTCGTCCCGAGGTAGGCGGCGATCTTCTTCGCCAGATCCATATTGCCCCGCCCCGACAGCACGATCGCCTTGTTGTCCATGGCCCTCGTCCCTCCTCCATGCTCCATGGCGTCCACCCTCGCTCCGGTCTCCGGCCGTCCGCGCCGGAGGCCCACCGGCGCCCGTAGTATAACCGCAAAGATGCGGCGCGGGGTACCTCGCCCGTTGCGCCCGCGGTCCGGACGGGGTAGGCTCTCCTCTCCCCGGCCAGGCACCGGGTTCCGGAGGAAAGCATGAAGCCCAGCCGCGCGCTCGCCGCCCTCGTCCTCGCCGCCGCGACGACCCTCGCCTCGGCGGAGGTCTCCACGCCCACCAAGGCCGCCGCCCCCCTGCCCGACGCGCTGAAGGCGCGGTACCAAGAGGCCGTCGCCATGGCCGACGCGGGCCGCGACGCCGCGGCGGCGGATGCCTTCATGTCCCTCGCGGGGCAGGCGCCCGACGTGCCCCAGGTCCACTACCAGGCGGCGCGCTGCTTCCTGGCCTCCCAGAGCTACGCGCAGGCCTTGCTGGCGGCCCTCCGGGGCGCCGAGTACGACTCCCCCCTCCTCGGGAAGCTCTACCTCGTCGCGGCCGAGAGCTACTACAAGACGGGCCGGGCGTCCGACGCCGTACCCTTCTTCCAGGCGTCCATCGCCATGGAGCCCGACAACGCCTCGGCCTACTACGAACTCGGCGTGGCCTACGCGAACCTCAAGCAGATGGAGGAGGCCCGGACGGCGCTGAAGGCCGCCGCCGCGCTCGCGCCCGAGCGGCCCGACCCGCACTACGCCCTCGGGGTCATCTGGAGCGCCCAGGGTTACAAGATCCCGGCGCTCCTGGCGCTCTGCAGGTTCCTCGTCCTCGAGCCCGAGGGCGACCGCGCGAGGGGCGCGCTGAAGGCCGTGAGCGACACCCTGGACGAGACCGGCGGCACCTTTGGCAGCGGCCCCGTGAAAAGCGCGCCCGACAACGCAGAGGGCGACTACACCGCGGTGGTCGGGGCCGTGGCGACCACATGGAAGGAATCTCGCGAAGACCAGACGCTGAACAGCTGGACCCGCGTGACGAAGTCCGTGGCCAGCCTCTTCTCCCGGATCTCCCGGCCCGACTCCGCCTGGAAAGGTAGCTTCGCCGCGAGCTTCTACGGGCCTTACTTTGCGGCCATCGCCGCGCAGGACCTGACCGACCCCTTCTGCGCTCACATCTACCGGTCGGCCAACAACGACCTCGTGGACGCGTACATCAAGGACCACTCGGACAGGCTCTACCAGTTCCTGAAATGGTCGCAGGACTACCGGTGGCCCAGGCCCGCCGGCGCCGTGCCCGCCGCACCGAAACCCCCCGCGAAGCCGAAATCCCCCGCGGGGAAGTAGAGAAAGAACCATTCGGAATTCAGAGGGCGGAATTCGGAAACAGATTCAGGAGGGCCGGCCGTGGGAGCCGCCTCCGGGCGGTGAACGATCGCCGTGCGGACATCCCGCTTCGCGACCGGGAGGTCGCTCCTACGGGGCTGAACAGTGTCCCCAGGCAGTCTCGCCTCCCGGCCACACCATCCCGATCACCTGATCACCTGATGACCTGACCACCGAATCACCTGATCACCGGATGGCCTTTCCCCGCGCCACCCCGTCCCCGCGTCGGTCTCTAACGAGAGGCGAGGGCGGGATCTCTTCATCGGCGTCGCAGGGTCTACATATTCAGGCCAGAGGGATTGGCTGGGGAGGAAGGATTCGAACCTTCGGTGGCCGGTTCCAAAGACCGGTGCCTTACCGCTTGGCTACTCCCCAGCGCGAGGGTGGCGGTACGCCTAAGAATAGCAACCGCGAAGCTCCCCCTTCAAGATGGGTCCGAGAACGAAAGAGCCGGCGCGTCGGCGCCGGCTCTCGAGTTCTCACGCGGCCGAGGGGTCAGGTCTCGCCGCCCTCGGCGGGGGGCTCGTGGTTCATCTCGCCCGCTTCGACGGCGGGCATGGGCTTGGGGTTCTTCGCCATCTCCGTGTTGTAGGCGGCGATGACGTCGTCCTCGATCATCTTGCGCGTCTCGGCGTTGAGCGGGTGGGCGATGTCCTTGAAAGTCCCGTCCCGCCGCTTCTTGCTCGGCATGGACAGGAAGAGCCCCTTGTTCCCTTCGATGACCTTGATGTCGCTCACGATGAAGCAGTGATCGAAGATGATGGAGACGAACGCCTTGAGCTTGGGCTCATCCACCGGGAAGATCCGGATGTCGGTGATCTTCATAGGAGGGTCTCCTTCTCAGCGCGTGGCAGTGTGCGCTCCCAGTAGTCTTTCCTGGACACGGTGTGGGTCAGGACCACGCTGATTCCCCGATGCGACATCCTCCTCTGGGCCTCCTGGGCCTGGGATCGGCTCGTGAAGACACCCACCCACGCCGAGCCCGAACCGGCCAGGATCGCCCGCCGCGCGCCGCACTCCAGCAGCGACTGGCGGATGGCCGCCCCCTTCTCGTCCCCGTTCGCAACCTCCTCGAAACGGTTGAACAGCAGGTGCTCATCGAGCCTGCCGCCGACCACGCCTTGAACTATGCCTTCGATTCTATGCGCGCCCTCCGGTGGTGTCAACCGCGCGTCGAGAGCCTTGTAGGCCTCCGGAGTGCTGGTCCCCTCATGTCCCTTCGCCACGACGAGGTGGAGGGGCGGCGCGTCGGGGAGGGCGTAGACCTCCTCGCCGCGGCCCACGCCGAGGGCCGTCCCGCCGACGAGGAAGTACGGCACGTCGCTGCCGAGATTGGCGGCGAGGGGGCGGAGTGCGGCGGGCTCGGCGGGCAGGCGCCACAGCCTCGCGAGGGCGACGAGGGTCACGGCGGCGTCGGCGCTGCCTCCGCCCAGGCCGGCCTGAGACGGGATGCGCTTGGTGAGGTGGAGGCGCGCGCCCTTCGTGCACCCCGTGGCCTCGCGGAGCGCCGCGGCGGCCTTCATCACGAGGTTCTCCGGCCCGGCCGGCAGGGAGGGGTCGGAGCACGTGAAGGACAGGCCCTCGCCCGCGGGGAAGACCTCGAGAGTGTCGCAGAGCGCCATGCTCTGAAGGACGGTGCGCACCTCGTGGTAGCCGTCGGGTCGCCTCTCGCGGACGTCGAGCGCGAGGTTGAACTTGGCGTGCGGGCGGTAGCGCAGCGCGGTCACGGCGCCGTCTCCTGCAGGAGTTGGGCGAGCGGCGCCTCCGTGAGGGTCATCTCCGGCGGCGCGGCGAAGGCCGGGTCCGGGAACTGGCCGCCGCGCGCGTTGCGGAAGGCGATGCGCAGGGAGGTGCCCGAGGGCCCCCGGAGATCGGCCGACGCGAAGGGCGCGGCGCTCCCCGGCGCGGGCGCCATCCGGCACGAGCAGGCGCCGGAGGCGTTGGTCCACGAGGCGTAGCTCAAGCCCTTCTCCGTGGCCTGGAGGTCGCGCAGGTTCGGCGGCGGCGTGCCGGTGAAGAGGAGCCAGAGGTCCGCCGGGGCGAAGGGCATCTCGTCGGAGGGGCGGGTCCAGCGGAAGACGAGCCCCGGTCCGGGAGCGATGATCTCGCCCTCGTTGCGCCGCAGCAGCAGGAGGAGACGCGAGGACCCCGAGGGGTCGCGGAGCTCGAGGCGCACGCCTCGCGCGGCGTCCACGGCGCACCCCCCGTCCGCCGAGAGCCCCCTCTGGCCGACGGTGAACGCGGCGTGCAGGGATGCCGAGTACGGGGCGGGCGGTGCGGGCGCAAGGCTTATGTCCACCCGCCGCGTGATGCAGGCAAGGGAAGCGAGGGCCACGAGGGCGAGGAGCGCGAGGCTGGGGAGCCTAGGCGCCGCCGCCTCACGGCGACCAGGCAAAGCGGATCTCCTTGTTGAACTTCGTCATCGTGATGGTGAGCGTCCGGGCCTGGCCTGCAGCGAACGTGGCCTGCTCGCTGTGGGTCTCGTTGAGGTTCTGCAGCTCGGTCTTGATCTGGAATTCGACCTGGTGCGTCCCCGCGGGGGCTTGGAAGGATCCGGTGTGGGTCTCCTGCGAGAAGATGGAGCCCTTCCGGTTGATGACCTGGTGGGACACCTCCTTGCCGTCGATGCGGACCCACAGCTCACCGCGCTTGGTGCCCGATGTGAACGTGAAGGAGACGGGCGCCAGCTCGGGGGGCTTCTCCACCGGTTTGGGCGGGGGCTGGGGCGGAGGCTCTGGAGGCTTTGCGACGGGAGGGGGCACCACCGGCTTCGGCTTCGGTCTGGGCTTCAGCGCTTCCGTCGAAGGCGCCGCGGCCGGGATCGGCTCGGAAGTCTGGGGCGTCGGGGTGGGTTCGGCGACGGTTCCCTCGCCGACGGGGACATCCCTCGCCGCGATGGCGGCGAGGTCGGGCTCCGAAGCGCCCTTCGTGGAGCGGTACCAGAAGAAGGCCGCGGCGAGGATGCCCACGGCCACCACGGCGAGGACCGCGAGGCCTCCCACGACGAGGCCCATGGGGCGCCCCTTCCGCGCAGGAGCGCCCATAGCCGCGGGCGCGGGTGCGGGGGGAGGCGTGACGACCGTGGCCTGGAGGGCGGCCGGTGGCGGTGCCGCGGGCTTGGGCGGCGGAACGGGCTTGGGCACCGGCGCCTGCTGGGGCCTGGCCACCTGCGCTGGGGGCTGAGGCGGTGGCGTGGGCGGCGGGGGAGGAGGCGCGGGGGTAGCGGCAGCCTTCTGGGGGTTCTCCACCCAAGGCATGGGCGCGCTGCCCGCGTGCGGCAGGGCCGCGTCCGCCATGTAGGCGTCGATGTCCTCGATGACCTGCTTCGCCGACGCGTAGCGCTGATCGGGCTCTTTCGCCATGAGGTGGAAGAGGATCCGGTCCACCTCTTCGGGGATCCCCGGGTTGTACGAGCGCGCGGGGCGGGGGTCCTCCTTGAGGATGCCGTACGTGACCGTGGTGATGTCCTCTCCCGGGAAGGGCTTCTGGCACGTGAGGAGCTCGTAGAGCACCGTGCCGAGGGAGAAGAGGTCCGAGCGGCCGTCCACAGCCCGGCCCATGACCTGCTCGGGCGACATGTACGCGGGCGTGCCGAGGAACTGCCCCTCCCGCGTGAGCTCCGAGGTGGGCACCTTGGCGATCCCGAAGTCCATGAGCTTCACGCGGCCGTCGGGCGTCTGGACGATGTTGGCGGGCTTGATGTCCCTGTGGACGACGCCGTTGCGGTGCGCGTAGTCGAGGCCCGACGCGATCTCGCGGGCCAGGTGCATGACCTGCTCGGGATCGGGGAAGGTGTGCTGGCGGATCTTGAGGTTCCAGGGCAGGCCCTCGACGAACTCCATGACGATGAAGGGGTGCCCGTCGGTCTTGCCCTCGTCGGCTTCGTAGATCGTGACGATCGCCGGGTGGCTCATACGCCCCGCGGCCCGCGCCTCGCGCAGGAAACGGGCCTGGAACTCCTTGACGCGCTCCTCGTCGAGGCCCGGGGGGAGGACGATGGTCTTGATGGCCACGTCGCGGTCGATGAGCGGGTCCCTCGCCAGGTACACCACCCCCATGGAGCCCCGCCCGAGCACCTTCTGCACGTCGTACTTGCCGATCTTCTCGGGGATGGCGGCGCGGGAGGACTCGCTCGTCAATGCACCACCTCGCGCAAGGGGACGAGACGGACGCCCTGGGACCGCCAATAGGGGAGCCGGTACGCCAAGGTCTCGATGGTGCGCGGCCTCAGGTGACCGATCGCGACCGGAGACCCCTCCCGCTCGGAACGGGCGGCCCACAGGTCAATCTGCTTGATGATAGCACCCTCCTCGTCCACATCGTCAAGGAATACCGAGCGGAACGCGGTTTTGACACCGGCCTTGCGGGCCGAGTCGTAGGCCACCGTCGCGGCCGAGGTGCGGCTGTCCAGGAAGTAGAGCCCGCGGCCCTTGAGCGAGGCCATGACGTGGTCCATGAGCGCGCGATCGGTGGTGGCGAGGGAGCCCATGTGGTTGTTGATTCCCTCGGCGCCGGGGACGCCCTGGAGGTCGAGGTCCAGGATGCTCGAGACCTCCTCCGGCGGCATCCCCACCAGGAGCGTGCCCGGCGTGGACTTCCACTGGCCCGACTTCTCGGGCTCCATGGGGCAGTGGAGGATCACGGGGAATCCCCGGCCGTGGAGGAGGTTCGCGGAGTCCTCCGAATGGGGCAGGAAGGGGATCACCGCGAAGGTGGTCTCCTTCGGCAGCTTCTCCGCGGCGGTCCCCGCGAGGTCCAGACGGTATCCGACGTCGTCGATGACGAGGGATAGCGTCCGCGTGCTCCCCGCCGGGAGCGGCTGGGGCACGCCAGCGGGAGCCTTGGTCTGGGGCGGGCTCTCGGGAGCCATCGGGGGCGGCTCCGTCACCTGGGGCTTGATCGCCGGGCGCTTGGGCCTGGCGGGCGGCGCGGGCGCTTCCTTCTTGGCCGGCGTCGGCGGGGCCTTGGCGGCCTCCTTGGGCGTCAGCCTGCACCTCAGCGTCACGGCGAGCGCGAGGCCCACGAGGAGGGCGAGGAGGAGCCAGAGGGGGACCGCGGGGCCCCCCTTCGAGGCACCTCTCCGGACCGTCCGTCCCTTAGCGGGCATCCCCGCTCCCGGGCTTGGAGGGGCCGTCGGACTTGCCCTTCGGGGCCTCCTTCGGGGCGGCCTTTCCGTTCTCGGCCTTCGGCAGGGGGGCCTTGAGCGCCGAGGCGTAGACCTCCTCGGGTTTGCCCGACTCGGGGAGCGTCAGGGAGATGGCCGGGGCGATGGAGTGACCCTTGAGGGCCTCCCCGTCGGGTGCGAGGAAGTAGGCCGTGTTGAGCCGGAGCAGGCCGCCGTTCTCGAGGGGGAAGTCCCGGAAGTAGCCCGCGAAGCCGAAGGTGGGGGCGCCCACGAGGGTCGCGCCCGCGTTGGCCAGCGCCACGGCGAGGACCTCGCCCGCACGGCCCGTGGTGCCGTCCACGAGGACGCGCAACGTCCTTCCCGCAAGCACGCCCTGGCCTGAGAGAGGCTCACGCACGACGCCCTTCGGTCCCTTCCGCGCAGGCGACTCGATCTTGCCGAGGAGGTCTCCGGCCCAGCGGAAGGCGAGGCGCGCATCGTCGTCGGCGCAGCCGCGCAGGTCCACGAGGATCGTCCCCTTCGACGCCATCATGGACTTGGCCAGGGACGCCTGGAAGGGACTGTCGAGGCACGGCAGGGCGAGCACGCCCCCGCCCGCCACCGGATGGATCCAGCGGGGTTCCCGGGGCGCCGCGCGGTCGAGGGTCACCGTGTACGACTGCCAGGTGTCGGGTTTGATGAAGATGCAGCGCACCTTCTCTCCCGCCTTCCCCCGGATCGCGGCGAGGACCTGCGGGTAAGAGAGGTCGTAGGTGGAGCGGTCGCCCAGGAAGCGGAGCGCGTCCCCCGCCTTGACCGCCGCATCGGTGCCCGGGTAGGCGGCGATGAGGCGGGCGAAGTCCGTCTCCTTCGTGACGAAGAGCGGGAGGCCCACGGGGTTCGCCTTCGCCGCCTGGTACGCGGCCACCTGGTCGGGCGGCACGTAGGCGCACTCGGGCCCGGCGCTCGAGGCGGCACCCTTGAGCGCGCCGACGATGACGTCCTGGGGCGACTTGGGCTCCACGTAGTCGCGGAGGACCATCCCCATGATGCGCTGGAAGAGGGCCCACGAACGGTCGTCGAACGGGGGTTTCTCCTGCGCCTGCTGGGCGGCGGTGCGCGGGACCGAGAGCGACGCGGCGAACAGGATCACCACGAGGAGGACGCGCGCGGCCCCTCTACTGCGAAGCATGGGAGGCTCCTTTCAACCAGGGCGTGGGGTCCACGGCCTTCGCGCCCTGCCTAAGTTCGAAGTATAAGGCCGTCGTGTCCAGGGCCGTGCTCTCGCCCACGGCGCCGAGCACCGCGCCCTGCGCGAGGGTGTCGCCCTTCGCGGCCCCCACCTGGTCCAGGTGACCGTAGATCGTGAAGTAGCCGCCGGGGTGGCTCAGGATGACCGTGTAGCCGTATCCCGAGAGCCAGCCCGCGTACTCCACCTGCCCGTCGAAGACCGCCTTCACCGGCGCGCCGAGGGGCGCGCCGATATCGAGGCCGGGGTGCGGCACGCGGGTCTTGAACTTGGGGTGGACGAAATCCCCGAAGCCGCGCAGGACCGACCCGTCGCAGGGCGAGGGGAGCTGGCCCCTGCTCCGGGCCATGTCCTTGGTCATCATCTCCACCCGGCGCCGGTAGTTGAGGTCCGACACGTAGCGGTCCATGGTCTTGCTCGCGGCGAGCGTCTCCTCGAGCGCGCGCTGGGCCGAGTCCTTCGCCTGGCCCAGCTGGGCCAGGGTCGCCGAGAGCCTTGTCTGCTCCGCGGTGAGCGTCTCGGTCTCGCGGGCGGCCTCGGCGGCCTGCATCTCGAGCCGCGAGCGCGCGGCCTCCGCCTCCTGCGCCACCCGGGCCTGCTCGGCGCGGATCCCCGAGAGGCGCTTGAAGGCCTCTGCGTCCCGGTAGCCGAGCGCGGCGAGGTAGAAGCTCGCGGCGCGGAGGTCCTGCGTGGTGCTCGCGGCGAAGAGCAGGCGGTACTCCTGCAGGACGCCCAGCGCGTAGAGCTGGCGCATGCGCTGCCGGAGGTACTTCCTCGCCGAGTTCTCCTGCACCGTGATCTCCGCCAGGCGCGCCGTGGAGGCCTCGGCGGCGGCCCGGGCGGCGGCCTCCTCCCGCTTCACCCGGTCCAGGAGCATCTGATCGAGGCGGAGGCGGCGCTTGAGGAGGTCCATGCGGTCGAGGACGCCCTGCTGCTTCCCCGCGATCTCGCCCACCTGCGCGGCGAGCCGCCGGACGTCCGCCTCGGGGTCCGTGGCCGGTTCCTGCGCGAGGAGCGCCGAGGCGGCGAGCACCGCCAGGGCGCAGGTGAAGGCGGCCCTCGCGGGTCTCACGGCCCGGCCCCGAGGAGGGCGCGCCCCTCGAAGTCTTTCGGCACGGGCACGCCGGAGAGGGACAGGATCGTGGGCGCGAGGTCGAGCATCTGCGGGTCCGCCGCCACGGGGCGGTTGCAGAAGAAGATGCCGGGCACGAAGGAGGGGTCGAGGGAGCAGTGGTCGCCGCTCCACGCCTTCTCGTTGGCCTCCACGAGGCGCTCGGGGGCGCCGCCGAGGGAGGTCTGCCAGGACACGCGGTAGCCGGGCGCGTTGGTGACGCGCAGGTCAGGCGTGAGGTCGGGGTCGTAGCCCTTGTAGAGCTCGTCGCGCGTGTAGACCGCGAAGACGGGCTTCTGCCCCGTGTCGGGGTCCACCATCTCGGGCAGTTCGCGCTTGAGCGAGGCCAGGAGCGCGTCGTACTCGGCGCCCGGCGCCACGATGCCGTGCGCCTCCCGGCCCTTCAGGTTGACGTAGACGTTACCGAGACCGAGCGCGTAAGCCCGCGTCTTGCTCCATTCCACGTTCTTGAACAGGAGGCGGTTGTCGTCGAAGAGGTCCTGGAGCGTCAGCGTGCCCGTGTCGGCCTTCAGCGCGAGGTAGCCGTGGTCGATGAGCCAGCGGTTCGTGTTGACCGCGCGGCGGAAGGAGGTGAACCCGTGGTCGGAGAGGACGATGAGGGTGGCATCCTTCGGGAGGGACGCCGCGGCCTCGCCCACGATGGTGTCCATCCGGATGTACGCGTCGCGCAGGGCCTTCTCATACTTGGGCGCCTTGGCGGCGTCGTACATGGGGTGCTGGGGGTCGAGGTAGCGCCAGAGCACGTGCGCGGTGCGGTCGGTGAACTCGTAGACCTGGACGTAGAGGTCCCAGTCGCCGTCCTTGAGGAGGCCGCGCATCATCTTCTCGTAGGCGTCCACCGTCTGGTTCATGTCGGAGAGGAACTGCTCCTCGTCGGCGAGGCCGGAGGAGATCGTCCACGTATCCTCGGCCCAGCCCATGGTCTTGTAGAACCCGAAGCGCTTGAGAAGGCGCTTGGCGTAGTCTTTGGGATAAGAGATCGTCACGCCGTGGTTGTCGGGGTGGAAGTGGACGGGCGACATGTAGAGCCGGAGGTGCGGCTCCGTCGCCAGGAGGTAGAACCGCGCCATCCCCTTGATGCGCAGCAGGGGATTGAAGGGGAACTCCAGCACCACCCACTCGGACCACTGACCGACTTTGAGGGTGGCCCTCTGGCCCTGGACGTCGTAGGTGCACGTGCCGGCGGCGGGGTCCCACGAGAGCGCGAGGGGCACGTCGATGGTGGGCGGCACGCCCGCGGCCTTGAGCTTCTCCTCCGCGCGCTTCCGCATGCGGTCCACGACGTCGGGATCGGTCGCGCCCTCGGAGGCGTCCTGGACGACGTACTCGTAGAAGGGCTTGTTGAAGGGACCCTGGATCTTGGTGTGGACGGGCTGCGGCGCGTCGCCGGCCAGCGGCACGATGTCCACCGAGAACTCGTTGCTCCCCGCCGAGAGCGCGGTGTCGGTGGTGAAGATGTAGGGCGTGCCCACGCGGCCGCGAACGTCGGGGACGCCGAGGCCCGAGAGGAGGCGCCCCTCGGGATAGGGCCGGGCGGGGAAGGAATCGGGCACCCGGAAGACGAGGCACTTCTTCCCGGCGGCCGCGGCGGTCTCCCAGAAGGGCTTGCCCACCAAGTGGTTGATGGGGACCGGGATGCGCTCGGGGACGAAGCGCCGGACGAACGCGACCGAACCGACGCCCAGCAAGAGAGCGACGGCCGCCGCCGCCGCGAGCACCACGGGACCCTTGCGTCCGGCGAGGCGGGCGCCGCCCCAGGCGATGAGGAAAGCCAGGAGCCCCAGCGCGAGGGGCAGCGCCCAGGGGTTGGCGCGGCCGAGGAGCAGCGGTCTGGAGCCCTCCTCCATGAGCGCGAAGGCGGGTTTGTAGGTCTTCACGTCGCGGACGAGGAAGTCGAAGACGTGGTTCCTGCCGGGGTTCAGCCCCGTAGTGAAGGCGCCCCACGACACGGGCGTCTGGGGCGGGTTGGTGACCTTGAGGTCCCTGAAGGTCCCCTGTGCCGCGAGCTTCTGGAGGTTGGGCAGGGCGCCCTCCTCCATGTACTTCCGCACCAGCTGGGGGTCGGCGCCGTCGAAGCCGATGACCACGACCTTGGGGGGGGCGGCGAGGAAGTTCAGCGAGAGGAGCGTGGCGAGGGCCGCGAGCGCCGCCGCGGACCGGATACGGAGCCTCATTGTCCGAGGAGGCTCCGGAGGGAGGCGTCCCGCACGATGGTGTGCGCGCGGTCGGGGCCCGTGGAGAGGATGGACACGGGCACGCCGAGGAGCTTCTCGAGGTACGCGACGTAGTCCTTCGCCCGCTGCGGCAGGGCGTCCCAGTCGGTGGTGCCGTAGATCTCCGACTTCCAGCCGGGCAGGGTCTCGTAGACCGGGGTGGCCTCCTCGAGCATCCACAGCCCCGCGGGGAAGGACTCCACGCGCTTGCCGCCGACCTCGTAGGCCACGCAGACCTTCACCTCCTCGAAGGCGTCGAGGACGTCCATGAGGGTCAGGGCGATGCCGTCGAGCGCGTTGAGGCGCACTGAGAGCCGCGCCGCCACGGCGTCGAACCAGCCGCACCGCCTCGGGCGTCCCGTGGTGGTCCCGTACTCGTGGCCGCGCTCGCGGATGAGGTCGCCCTGCGCGTCGTCGAGCTCGGTGACGAAGGGGCCGGCCCCCACGCGGGTGCAGTAGGCCTTGAAGACCCCGATGACGCTCTCGATGCGCGTCGGCGAGATGCCGAGGCCCGTGCACGCGCCGCCCGCCGTGCTGTTGCTGGACGTGACGAAGGGGTAGGTGCCGTGGTCCACGTCGAGCATGGTGCCCTGGGCGCCCTCGCAGAGGACCTTCCCGCCGCGGTCGATGGTGTCGTTCACGAGGGCGGCGGTGTCGCACACGAGGGGCGCCAGCTCCCTGGCCACTTCGATGAACCTCGCCACCGCGAGCTCCGCGGGGATCCCCTCGTGCCCGAAGGTGACCTTGAGGAAGGCGTTCTTCTCCTCCGACAGGCGCGTCACCTCCGCGGTGAGGCGCGCGGGGTCCGTGAGGAAGACGGCGCGGACGCCCTCCCGGGTGTACTTGCTCTCGTAGCAGGGCCCGATGCCGCGGCCTGTGGTGCCGATCTTGCCGGCGCCCTTGCTCGCCTCGCGGAGCTGGTCGATGAGGGCGTGGTGCGGCAGGAGGAGGTGCGCGCGGTCGGAGATGCGCAGGCCGTCCACGCAGATGCCCGAAGCCTTGAGGGAGCGGACCTCCGTGACGAGCGCCTCGGGGTCCACGACGATGCCGTTGCCAATGACGCAGAGCTTGCCCGCGGCGAGGATGCCCGAGGGGACGAGGTGCAGGGCGTAGCGGCTTCCGCCGATGATGACCGTGTGGCCGGCGTTGTGGCCCCCCTGGTAGCGGCCCACGAGGTCCGCCGCGTCCGCGAGGAGGTTCACGATCTTGCCCTTCCCCTCGTCGCCCCACTGTCCGCCCACGATGACCATCGGCATGCGCATCGGCGTTCCTCCAAAGCTGTTAATTATATCAGATGGCCGCAGCGGTTGGGTCTTGGACGTGCGGGGACGCGGTGGTCGCGGCGGGCCTCAGGCTGCCATTCTTCCCCAGCTCCCCAGCTCCCCGGCTCCCCAGCTCCCCAGCTCCCCAGCTCTATCCTTTCAAGATGGCTTCGAAGGACTTCGGGTCCAGGCTGGCGCCGCCCACGAGGAGGCCGTGCACGCCCTCGGTGGCCAGGAGGGCCGAGGCGTTGTCCGGTTTCACGGAGCCGCCGTAGAGGACGCGGGCATCGCGGCCGACGCCCCGCTCCCCGAGCCAGCGGATGATGGCGCCGTGCACCTCGGCGGCGTCCTCGGGGCGCGCCACCTTGCCCGTGCCGATGGCCCAGACGGGCTCGTAGGCGACGTCGAACCCCTCCGCCGGGGCGGAGGTGGATAGCCCCGCGGCGAGCTGTCCGAGGACCACGTCGAGGGTCCGCCCCGCCTCGCGCTCTTCGAGCTTCTCGCCGACGCAGAGCACGGGCCTCAGCCCGTGCCGGAAGGCCGCCCCCATCTTGGCGGCGATGCGCGCGTCGGTCTCGCCGAAGACGTGGCGCCGCTCCGAGTGCCCCAGGAGCACATAGGAACACCCGACGTCCTTGAGGAGGGCGCAGGACACCTCGCCCGTGAAGGCGCCCTCGTCCGCCTCGTGCGCGTTCTGGGCGCCGAGCGCCTGCCCCGGGGGCAGGTGCTTGCGCACCGCGCCGAGGAGCGGGAAGGGCGGGAAGAACGCCACGTCACGCCCCGGCGGCACGGCGACCTCGGCCCAGCGGTCGAAGAAATCAAGAGCCTGCGCGGTGGTCTTGTACATCTTCCAGTTGGCGGCGACGAGCACGGGTTCCATGGGGTCTCCTCAGATCGGCGGATCTTACCGACTCAGTTTACCCCGGGGCATCGGGTCGGGCCGAATCGCCGGCGCGGGAAGGATCGAAGACGAGCTAGGGTTGGAACCTGTCGAGGATCTCGGCGGCGCGTTCCACGGCTTCGGGGAGCGCATCGGTGACCGCCTCCGAGAGGCCTTCGCCCGTCTTCACGACGGCCGGTTCGATGCCGACGATGGCGAGTCTCGCGGGCGTGTCGCCGAGGAGCGCGGCGGCCCTCAGGAGGTCCCCGGCGTTGCCGCCATGGGCCGTCATCTGGCCCGCGGGCATGGCCTCCTGCACCCGGTCGCCCTCGAGCACGTGCACGGTCCCGGGGGAGGCGCCGAGGGCGACGGCATCGAGGATCAGGAGCGCACGTCGCCCCTCGAGCCACGCCAGCAGCGCCTGCCCCTGCGTGCCCCCGTCCACGTACTCCACGCCGGGCCGGTGTCCGGCGCTCGCCTCGAGGAGACGCAGGAGCGTCAGCCCCAGACCGTCGTCGTGGAGGAGGAGGTTGCCGAGGCCGAGGACCAGAATGGGCGGGATGCCGGGCGGCGAGGGGCAAGCCCCCCCGCCGCCCATGGCGGGACGATCAGCTGAGCCAGGAGTCACTGTCCAGGTCGCCTTCCTTGTAGAACTTGGAGCCTGTGATCATGGAGGAGACGAGGCCGTTGCGCCACACCTGGCCGTCGTAGATGACGATGTAGATGTGGAGGATGCCGAAGAAGAGGAAGAACCAGGCGAAGAGGTGGTGCCACATCCTCACCTGGAAGGAGCCCCCAACGAGCGGAAAGACCCAGCCGAAGAGCTTGCTGGTGAACCCGCCGGG
Source organism: Acidobacteriota bacterium (assembly GCA_037440125.1). GTDB lineage: Bacteria > Acidobacteriota > UBA4820 > UBA4820 > DSQY01 > JAKAJA01. The sequence continues at coordinate 6,432 of JBBIUU010000047.1, read as the reverse complement.
GGAGGACTCCGAGTAGAGCGCGAACCCCGTGATGACCTGGGCCCACCCCAGGGCGATGACGAGGATCGTGTAGGACAGGCCCGCGAGGGCATTGTGCCCGAGGTGGACGTGGCCGGCCTTGAGGGCGAGGTAGTCCCACGCCTGCCGGAAGAGGTCGCGCCACCAGCTCGCGCGCCAGATGAACGGGAACCCCGAGCGGGCGTAGTTGTTGCCCATCCAGAACCAGTACATCCGCCAGATGAAGTTCACGACGAAGACGAACGCGAAGGCGAAGTGCACCTCGCGCATCTTGCCCATGAAGAAGTGGTTCCAGGGCTCGCCGGTGTTCACGAGGAAGGGCTGGCTGATGTAGAGGCCGGTGTAGAAAAGGACAGAGACGCAGATCACGTTCACCCAGTGCCAGAGCCGGATGGGCCACTGCCACACGTAGCGGGAACGGAAGATCTCGTCCTGGTTCGCCTTGAGCTCCTGCGGCGTGACGGGACCGATGACTTTCGCCATGGCCGCCTCCTACCGCACCACCACGCTCGCGAGCTCCTCGCCGTCGGGGCCATAGACGTGCGAGGCGCAGGCCAGGCAGGGGTCGAAGGAATGGATCGTCCGCAGGATCTCGAGGGGTTGCTTGGGGATGGCCATGGGCGTCCCGAGGAGCGCCGACTCGTAGGCGCCCACCTGCCCCTGCCCGTCGCGCGGTGAGGCGTTCCAGGTGGAGGGCACCACGATCTGGTACCTGTCGATCTTCTTGTTCTTGATGATGATCCAGTGGCCCAGGGCGCCGCGGGGGGCCTCGGTGAAGCCCACGCCCTTGCACTCCGCGGGCCAGGAGGCGGGCTCCCAGCGCTCCGTGCTCGCGGTGGAGGTGACGCCGGCCTTGAGGTTGCCCATGAGCCTGTCGAATTCCTCCTGCAGCCAGTGGGCGCAGAGCTTGGTCTCGAGGCCGCGCGCGGCGGTCCGTCCGAGGGTCGAGAAGAGGGCCGTGGCGGGCACGCCCAGGGCGCCGAGCGCGGAGTTCACGACCTCCTTGTAATCCTCGCGCCCGGAGGCGTAGCCGACGAGCATCCTGGCGAGAGGTCCCACCTCCATGGCGTGCCCCTTCCAGCGCGGCGCCTTGAGCCAGGAATAGGCCTTGTTCTCGTCGAGCTCCTCGAAGGGCGGCGTGGGCCCCGTGTACTTGGGCTGGGTGTCGCCCTCCCAGGGGTGGAGGGAGGTCTTGCCCGCGGGGTACTCGTACCAGGAATGGGCGATCTGCTCCTGGATCTGCGCGGGGTCAGCCGGATCCACGGGGAGGACCTCGGCGAGGTTCTTGTCGAGGATGATGCCACGCGGCATGCGGAACTTGCTCGGGTCCCCGATGCCGTTCTGGGGCACGTCGCCGTAGGCCATGTAGTTGCCCAGGCCTCCGCCGATGGCCGCCCAGTCCTTGTAGAAGGAGGCGATGGCGAGGAGGTCGGGTATGTACATGTTCTCCACGATGTTGACGCCGCCCGCGATGAGGTCCTTGATCATGTTGAGGCGTTCCATGTTGATGGCGTTGTCGCTCTGCATGTCGATGGCGCACGCCATGCCGCCCACGAGGTAGTTCGGGTGAGGGTTCTTGCCCCCGAAGATCGTGTGGATCTTGATGATGTCCTTCTGCCACTTGAGGGCCTCGAGGTAGTGCGCCACCGCCATGAGGTTGGCCTCGGGCGGGAGCTTGTAGGCGGGGTGGCCCCAGTAGGCGTTGGCGAAGATGCCCAGCTGGCCCGACTCGACGAACTTCTTCACCGTCGTGGCGATGTCGGTGAAGTAGCCCTTGCTGGAGAGGGGCCACGTGGGGGAGACCTTCTGGGCGAGCTCGGCGGTGGCGCCCGGGTCGGCCTTCAGGGCCGAGACGATGTCCACCCAGTCGAGGGCGTGCAGGTGATAGAAGTGGATGATGTGGTCCTGCACGTACTGGGTGAGGAACATGATGTTCCGGATGATCTCGGCGTTCGGCGGGATCTTTATGGAGAGGGCGTTCTCCACCGACCTCACGGAGGCCAGCGCGTGCACGGTGGTGCAGACGCCGCAGATGCGCTCGGTGAAGGCCCACGCGTCGCGCGGGTCGCGTCCCTGCAGGATGACCTCGAGGCCGCGCCACATGGTACCGGAGGAGATGGCGTCCTGAATCGTGTTCTTGTCGTCCAGGACGGCCTCGACGCGGAGGTGCCCCTCGATGCGGGTGACGGGGTCGACGACGACTCTCTGCTTAGCCATGCTCTCCGTCCTCCCTTAGCCCTTGTCTTCCGGGGTCTTCGCCGCGGGCGCCTTCACCTTCTCCACGCCCTTGCGCACCAGGTACGACGCGTAGTGCGCCGCCACGCCGACGCCGGCGGCCACCGCGGCGACCTTGCCGATCTGGTCCGGCGTGGACTCGATGCCCGGGATGGGGATACCCGAGAGCCTGTTGTAGAAGGGGCCGTTGTCCCAGAAGCCCGCCTCGCTGCACCCGATGCAGCCGTGGCCCGAACCGATGGGGAAGGAGACGCCGTTGTTCCACTTGAAGGTGGAGCAGGAGTTGTAGGTCGAGGGCCCGCGGCACCCCATCTTGTAGAGGCACCAGCCCATCTTTGCGCCGTGGTCGTCCCAGGCCTCCACGTACTGCCCCGCGTCGAAGAAGGCGCGGCGGGAGCACTTGTCGTGGATGCGCTGTCCGTAGAACATCTTGGGCCGGCCGAAGTTGTCGAGGTCGGGCAGGCGGTCGAAAGTGAGGACGTAGGTCAGGACGCCCGTCATGACCTCCGCGATGGGCGGGCAGCCGGGGACGTTGATGACGGGTTTGCCCGAGATGAGCTCGTGCACGGGCTTGGCGCCGGTGGGGTTCGGATGGGCCGCCTGCACGCAGCCGTTGGAGGCGCAGGAGCCCCACGCCACCACGGCCTTGGCCTGGGCCGCCGTCTCACGGAGGATGCTCAGGAAAGTCTTTCCGCCGACGGTGCAGTAGACGCCGCCGTCCTTGGTGGGCGCATTGCCCTCCACGGCCAGGATGAATCCGCCGGGGTAGTCCTTCATGATCTTGGTGCGGATCTCCTCCGCTTGGAACCCGGCGGCGGCCTGGAGCGTGTCGTCGTAGTCGAGGGAGATCAAGTTCAGGACCACGTCCTGCGCGATCGGGTGGGAGGAGCGGATGAAGGACTCGCTGCAGCAGGTGCACTCCAGGCCGTGGAGCCAGAGGACGGGGATCCTCGGCTTGGTCTCCATGGCCTGCACGACCTGCGGCAGGAATGTGGCCTCGAGCCCCATGGCCGCCGCGGCGGCTGCGCAGAACTGGAGGAAGGTCCTCCGGTCCACGCCGTGGCTCTGCAGGACTTCATAGGTGGTCGGTCTCTTCCCGGCATTCCCCATGTGCACCTCCGCCTAAGACGCAACATCGCCAGCGACTGCGCCCCCCGTCCGACTTGTCTATTTCGACCCCGAGGTAAGGGGAGTTAGCAAAAACGAGATGAGCACATTTCACGGGAGCGCGGGGGGAAAGTCAACGCACTGGCCGATGCGCTGAGTGCCAGGGGGAAACGGCCATGGGATGAATACCTGAATAGGGGCTCAGGCTCTCGTCGCTTGTGAGCGCATCCCTTGAGCGGATGGGCTTCAGGCAGGGCGCCCGGCCGATTCGATGGGGACGCATCCGCCGGCGCCCGAAAGTCCTGTATGAACTTGCATCTCCGTGATTTTTGTGTTACATTTTGCCCAAGTGGGCTTACCGCCCACTTATTTTTTTAGGGGTGCACCATGGACCTGGGATGGCTCGATAAACTGAGGGTCCTCGCGCAGGGCACCGCCCGCTCCTTCGGGTGCGAGCTCTTCGAGCTGGAGAACCGCCTGAGCGGCAGGCGATGGCTCCTCCGCGTGACCCTGGACCGCCTCGACGGGCCCGTGACCATCGCGGACTGCGAGGCCGTGTCGCGCCAGCTCTCGGCCCAGCTCGATGTGGAAGACCTGGTGCCCCACGCCTTCGACCTGGAGGTCTCCTCTCCGGGAGTGGAGCGTCCGCTGCGCTCCGCCGCCGATTACGAGCGGTTCAGGGGCAAGGCGGCCCGGGTGATCCTGGGCCCGGGCGGAGCGGACGCCGGGCAGGTGCTCGAGGGCGACCTCGAGGGCGCCGAGGGCGACGTCGTGAAGATCAAGATCGGGGACGAGGTGAAGACGGTCGAACTGGGCCGCGTCAAGAACGCCCACCTCCTTCTCAAGTTTCCGTGAGCGAAGGGATAAGGAGCAAGGATCATGTCCAGCGAGCTTCTGCAGGCCATCGAGGCCCTCGGTAGAGAAAAAGGCATCGACAAGGAAGTGGTCATCTCGGCCCTGGAGGACGCCATGGCCGCGGCCGCGCGGCGCGTCCTGCACTCGCAGGAGGCCTTCGTCGGCCACTTCGACCGCGAGACCGGCGAGATGGCTCTCGCCCGCGTCCGCAAGGTCGTCAACGCCGAGGACCTCGAGAACCCCCTCACGGAGATCTCGGTGGAGGACGCGCAGGAGACCCACGACGAGTGCGAGGCGGGCGACATCATCGAGTTCCCCCTCGAGGCCACGCCCTACATGGGCCGCATCGCGGCCCAGCAGGCCAAGCAGGTGCTCACGCAGAAGATCCGCGAGGCCGAGCGCGAGATCATCTACAAGGAATACAAGGACCGCGTCGGGACCATCATCAACGGCGTGGTGAAGCGCACCGAGAAGCGGAACGTCATCGTGGACGTGGGCCGCACCGAGGCGCTCCTGCCCGTCTCCGAGCAGTGCCGAGGTGAGCGCTTCCTCCAGTCGGACCGCATCCGCGCCATCATCATCGACGTCCGCGAGAACACCAAGGGGAGCCAGATCATCCTCAGCCGCGCGAGCAAGGATTTCGTGGCCAAGCTCTTCGAGGCCGAGGTCCCCGAGATCTACGACGGCACGGTCATCATCCGCGCCATCGCCCGCGAGCCCGGCGAGCGCACCAAGATCGCCGTCATGAGCCGCGACAAGGACATCGACCCCATCGGCGCGTGCATCGGCATGCGCGGCATGCGCGTCCAGGCCGTGACCCGCGAGCTCCGCGGCGAGAAGATCGACATCATCCCCTACAAGGAAGAGCTCTCCGAGTTCGTCAAGTCCTCCCTGGCCCCCGCCACCGTCACGCGCGTCCAGATCGTGGACCCCGACGCCAAGAGGATGGAGGTCATCGTCCCCGAGGACCAGCTCTCCCTCACCATCGGGAAGCGCGGCCAGAACATCCGCCTCGCGGGCATCCTGGCGGGCTGGGAGCTGGACGTGAAGAGCGAGGAGGCCAAAAAGCAGGAGATCCTCGCGGCCATGAGCAGCATGATGGGCGGCGGGGACGAGGAGGCCGTGGAGGGCGAGGAGGGCGCCGCGGAGGGCGAGGCCTACGAGGCCGAAGCCGCCGAGGCCCCGTTCCACATCCCGCACGTGCCGGAGAAGATCCTGGCCGAGCTCATCGAGCGCGGCTGGGACACGCCCGAGGCGCTCGCGGAGGTTCCCGACGAGGCGCTGAGGGAGATCGCCGGGCTGGGTCCGAAGACGCTCGAGGCCATCCGCGACTGGGCCCAGGGCGGGTTCGAGGAGGGGGGAGAGTAAGCGATGTCGAAGATCAGAGTCTACGAGCTCGCGAAGAAGCTGGGCATTGCGCCCAACCTCCTCGTGGAAGAGCTCAGAGCCCTCGGCATCGACGTCTCCTCGGGCTTCTCGACGCTCGACGAGACGGCGATGGTGAAGCTCGGCGGCAAGATGGCCGCCCCCAAGCTCACCTCCGCCCCGGCCAAGAAGCCCGCCGCGCCCGCCGAGCCGGCCCCCAAGCCCGCGGCGAAGGCTCCTGCGGAAGCCCCGGCGAAGGCCACGCTGCCCTTCAAGCCCGCCGCCCCGGCCAAGACCGAGGCGCCTGCGAAGACCGCCGAACCGGCCAAACCCGCCGCGCCCAAGCACACGCCTCCACCGGCGCGCCGCATCCTCGTCGCGAAGACGCCGGCCGAGCGAGCCGCGCAGGCCGCGGCCAAGGCCGCCGCCGAAGCCGCTGAGAAGGCGGCTGCGGCCGCGCCGGCGGTCGGAAAGGAAAAGAAGGTAGCCGCCGCGTCCAAGACGGCGGCCGAGAAAGCATCCGCCAAGTCGAAGGCGCCCGCCGAGAAGGCTGCGGCCAAGCCCAAGGCGGAAGAGAAGCCCGAGGCGGAGAAGGCCCCCGCCAAGGCCAAGGCCGCCCCCAAGGCGACGCACAAGGCCGCCCCGGCATCCGAAGCCGCCGCGCACGAGCCCGCGCCGGCGCCCGAGAGGGCCGCCGCGGCGCCCAAGCCCGCTCCCGTCGCGGCCAAGGCGCCCGCCGCACCCGCTCCTCCTCCGCGTCCGGTCCGGCCCGACCATCCCATCGTCCACCACGGCCCCGGCGTGGCACGCCCGGCGGGCGTCCAGCACGTCCCGGTCCGGCACACCCAGCCG
>JBBIUU010000046.1:1611-22759 GCA_037440125.1 Acidobacteriota bacterium | reverse complement strand
CGACGCCCTTGCCGGGCTCGAGGTTGTACACGCCCGCGTCGCCCTGGGGGGCCATGGGCACGACGGAGATGCGGCCCTCGTCGAGCCACGTGTCTGCGGCGCTCATGTCGCCCACGTAACCGGCCACGATCTGGCGGGCCGTCTCCATGTTGATGCTGGGGATGGGGTCGAGGTCGATGGCGCCGAGGAACTCGCCGCCGAACTGGATGAGGTTTCCGTTGTTGACGCGGAACACCACGTAGGACCGTTCCACGGGGATGCCGTGGAAGGTCCTCTGGAGATGGACGTACCAGAGGTAGCCGCCGAACTGGCCGGTGCTCTCGGGGATGATCTGGAGGTCCTGGACGTCCACGCCGAAGAGCTCGGGGTACTGGCGGATGAACTTCTTGGCGAGACGGACCACGGTCCCGCGCGTGACCTGACCGCTCTGGCCGAGGTCCTCGCGCAGGTCCTGGTTCCGGAGGCTGTTGCCCGCGCCGGGCACCCAGGGCACGCCGGAGCCGGAGGCGAGCGCGGGGCGGCCCGTGCGGCGGTCCATCTGGACCTGCCAGGCCGAACCGTTCTCGCTCACGAAGCGGTCCCAGTCGCCCGCCACGCCCGCCATGCCCGGAGCCTGCATGGCCGCGGCTTCGCTGCGGACCTGCTCGAGGGGCTGGACTTCCTGGCGGACCTGCAGCCTGGGGCTCACCGACATGAGGTCGGCCAGGCCGCTCGGGCTCTTCTTCACCACCTGCGCCTGCGCCGCGAACGCCATCAGGCAGAGCGCGATGCCCAACAGCACGAGACTCAGTCCTCTTCTCGATCGCATCCGTCTTACCTCCATCTTGTCCCTGTCACCACACCCTCGGGTCCCCAGTTGGACCCGTGGTTGAAGCCTGAGAGCGAAACGCCGGATTGTTAGGAATTGCGAACGCGAAAACGGACGCCGCCGGCCCTAGACCGGCGTGTCCTCTGGAGAGCTAACGGGTCTTCTTGAAGATGCGCCGCCGGAGAGCATACCCCTCGCTGGGGTGGGCCAGCGGCGCGTCCGAGGCGACGGGGGACCAACTCGCCCCCGCGGGGCGACCGGTTTCGTCGGCGGAGGACATCTCGGCAAGGAGGGCCACGGGCGGAGGACCCACCGCGTTCAGGGTGTCCACATCCTCCGGGTCCTGGTCATCCATGTCGCAGCCCTGCTCGCCCAAGAGCGATACCTCGCCCAGGGTGAGGGCGGCCGAAGGGAGCGTCAGGTCGATGGTCGGCGCCGCAGGGGCGGCAGCCTGGAGGTGCAGGCTCGGGAAGAGAACGGCCAAGAGCAGTAGCGCTCCCCACCCTCCCAGTCTCACCAACAGGCGCGAATGCTTCACCGACTGGCCTCCCACCGACACGCGGCACAACACGCGTCTTGTGAGGTTAGCAAGAACAGGGCCAAGGCGGCCCAAAATGCACAAACCCCTTGGAATCAAGGAGATGGCGGCTTTTGCTCAGCCCTCGGAGGCCAGACCAGCCGGATACCTCGTATGCATACCTCCATGGGGCCCACCCTTTCGATAGGCTAAGTAATTCATTTTTAAGGTACCTATCTGCGTATACCCGGTTCCTTTGCGCCGAAGCCGTCTATCCTCGGCCCCGGGGGATGCCCGAAGGGCTCCCCGGAAGCCCCTTATTTTCATGGTGATAGAAGAAACCACGAAGCCCAATCCACAGGACGCGATCGACCAATTCGCCCTCTCGACCGGAGGGCCGGCACACTCCAACACCTTCATTTTGAAAGACATTCATGATGTGAACCGCGTTCCGCGCGCTCTGGCGCCGCGGTCGTAGGACATGCCTTGGCGGACACCCTACCACCCTCAAACCCACGTGGCCCTAGGATGGGAGCCACAGTGCCGCTCGTCCGTCTCCCGTACGCCTTCAGCGACTCCCTGGCTCACCACCCCCACGTGGTGGTGACGGCGCCCCCATCGGGATTCACGAAGCGGAAGGTGTGGGTCGTCCCCTTGGGCACGGCGGCCTTCAGGGAGGTGCCGCCGTTGAGCTTCACCTTGCCCGCGTTCTTCCAGAGGACGTTCGTCCACTGCGCCCCGTCGATGTACACCGCGACGGCGCTGGCGAAGTTGCTCCCCGTGACCACGATGGTGAAGGGCGGGGTCACCTTCTTGATGAGCGAGACGGTGGGCGGCGTGACGATGGAGATCGTGCCGCTCTTCGTGCAGGTCCTGCCGTCGACGCTCACGGTGAGGCTCCAGTCGAAGCTCCCGCCGCTCGCGTAGGTGTGCGACGGGCTCCGGCTCGTGGAGGTCGCCCCGTCGCCGAAGGACCACTGGTACGTGGGCGAGCCCGAGCAGTAGGAAGCCGTCGCCGTGGCCGAGAAGCTCGTGGGCTGGCCCGTCTGCCCGACGGCGGGGACCGTCGCCGAGCACGCGAGGCTGCAGACCGCCGGGCACTGCATGCTGGTCAGCGTGTGCACCGTGCACCCGCCGTAGGTGAGGGAGAGGTCGAGCTCGTGGCGCTGGCCGTCGGCCTGCGCCGAGGTGTAGGAGAGCCGGTAGGTGCCGCTCCCAAGGTCGGTCACCGAGACCGTCTGGGCCGCCCCCTGCTCCGCGAGCCCGAAGGCGGACCCGGAGAGCCCCGTGATGGGCGCGCCGGCCGCGTCGTTGGCCCAGACCGTCACCTTCACCACGGGGCACTGGGTGTTGTCCACCGCGGCCACCGCGAGCGCCGGGCACGTGCTGCAGGGCCCTGAGGTGTCCCCGTAGGTCACGGCCACGTCGTCGAGGAACCACCCCATATACTGGAAGGAGCAATCCGAAATGGCGGTGAAGGAAAGGTAGACCGTCTTGCCGCCCACGCCACCCGTGCCGGGGTAGGCCTCCTCCCAAGCAGCGTCCAGGTCTACCACCACGTTCTGGTAGGAAGACTGGGCCCCGGTCCAGACGTCGATGCCGCTGCCGTAGGGCACCGGGCAGTAGTTCCCCGTGACGCCGTTGTACTCGCCCGTGAGGATGGCGGTGGCCGGGACGAAGTAGAAGGTCTGGTGGTCGTCCGAGATGAGCAGGCAGGCCCCGTCGAAGTCCGACTCGAAGTCCCAGGTGTGCCAGAAGCTCAGCCTGGCGCCCGTCGCGCCCGCCGGGAAGGTGAGGCCCGAGGCCCCGCCGGGCACCGCGCCGATGAAGTCGTTCCCCGTGTAGTAGGTGGTGCACGAGGACCCGCCGAAGCGGAAGACGTTCGAGCCCCCGTGCGCCGCGCACGTCTGGATGCCGCGCCAGTCGGACGTGGTGCTCCCCGCGTAGAAGTTCGCCAGGCCCCAGCCGTTCATCCCCGACCCCGACTCGAACCCCGAGCTGAACACCGTGCCCGAGGTGCCGCCGCCGTTGGGCGTGGCCGTGCGCGTGGCCGAGTTGCCCTCCTCCGCGTGGTTGGACTCGTCCACCGCCCTCACGATGTAGCTGTAGGGCGTCCCGCCGACCAGGCGGGCCGAGTCGGTGTAGGTCGTGCCGCCGAAGCCCGAGGCGATCCGGTTCGCCGGCGCGGGTGTGAAGGACGGCGAGGTGGAGCGGTAGACGGAGTAGGTGACGGGGCCGTCGCAGGCGGCCGTGGCCGCGGACCAGGCCAGCGCGATGGCGCACGGCGTCCCCGCCTGGACCGTGGCGGTCGCCAGGCCGGCGAAGCTCGGCGCCGCGCTGCAGGTGCCCTGCGCCTTGGCCGATGCGCACCCGGAGAGGTCCGACTCGCACGACTGGAGCTGCGACGACACGCGGTAGGCGTAGGTCCTCCCGGCCACCACCGTGGTGTCCGTGTAGGCCGTGCCCGTGACGCCCGTGGCGAGGGGGGCGTAGGTCGCGCCCGGGCAGCCGCGGGGGGTGCGGTAGACGTTGTAGCTCGTGCCCGCGGGCGTGCCCGCGGACCACGCGAGCGAGATCTGCCCCGCCGCCGGGGCCGAGGCCGTCAGGCCCGAGGGCGCGCCGGGGGGCGTCGGGCACGGCGGCGCGATGGCGCCGGACGCGACGAGCGCGAAGGGTTGCGTCGTCGTCCCGTCCACGCCGTTGCCGGGGACGTTGTTCCCTCTCACGCGCACGGTCCAGCTCCCCGCCGCGGGGCTCGTCACCTTCACCTGCTCCACGTTGTTCGTGTGGTCCGCCGTCGTCTTGTTGTTCAGGGCGTTCGGATAGTAGACGGTGGCGTCGGGCGCGGTGACGGTGAGGTCCAGGTCGTTGACGAGCTCGGTGCCCGCCGAGACCGCACCGTACGGATCGGTCCAGACGAGGGTGACGATCAGCGGGTCCGCTCCCGAGGCGAGGACCATGGTGTAGTCCTGGGACTGCCCGGTCTGGAGCCCCTGGGAGACGTCGTGCACCTCGAGCGCGCGCTGCGAGGAGTCGCCCCAGCCGCTGCCGGGGAAGAGGGCGTGCTGGAGGTCCACGCGCCCGTAGCCCTCGGCGTTGTTGGGCAGGTCGTGCCCCGTATCCCAGTTCGGGGGAATCTCCTTCGTGCTCCCCGTGCCGTACTGGCCCGGCACCATGTCCCACGCGCCGTTGATGAGCGTCGCCTTCACGAGCGCCGCGGAGGGGCTGAAGCCCTGGGACGGCACCGCCGAGGTGTTGGTCGTCTGGCTGTCGTTGGGGTGCCACCCATCCTGGTAGTACTGCCGCACGAGGACCGCCGTGCCGGCGGTGAGCGGGTTGGACATGGAGGTCCCGCCCTGGGTCATGTAGTAGGTCTGGTACTGGCTGGGCACGTTGCACGTGCCCCACTGTTCGTAGGTCTGGTTCTTGTCGCTGCGCGTGGAGATGATGGCCACGCCCGGGGCCACGATGTCGGGCTTGAAGCGCCCGTCGTTGGTGGGCCCGCGGGAGCTGAAGGCGGCCAGGCCCGCGGCGTTGTCCGCCATGAGGTCGGCGTAGACCGGCGCGACGCTGTAGCTGCAACTGTTGAACCACCCCCACGCCTGCTGGGTGAAACCGGTGCCCGTGCAGTCTCCCTGCGGGTACTCGTAGACGAAGTCGGGGCGGTAGTTCTCCGCTGCGCCCACGGTGATGCAGTTCTTGGCCGTCCCGGGCGCGCCGATGGAGTCGCGGTCGATGATCCCGTCGATGGGCTCGCCCGTCGTGCCGCAGCTGTAGACGTAGCGCTTGCCGTCCACGCCCGAGTTGCCGGCCGAGAAGGTGATGACCATGTCCTTGGCGGTCCACGCGAAACGGTCCAGGTTCTGGGAGTCCGTGTTGTAGTCGCCCGAGACCGAAGCGCCCCACGAGTTCGAGTGCACCCGAGCGCCATCCGAATAGGCCTGCTGGAAGAGCGTGCCGATGTCCGAAGGGATGCCGCCGAGGTTGCCCGAGGAATCCATGAGGCCCTGGAAGACGAACTGCGCCTTCGGCGCGGTGCCCGCATAGCACGTGGTCGGGAAGGTGTTGGCGGAGGGCGTGGCCCCCGAGCGGAAGCCGTTGCCCACGATGGAGCCCGACGTGTGCGTGCCGTGGCCGCCGCCGATGCCCATGTCGTCGTCCCAGACGCTGCGGCCCAGGGCGTAGCCCTTGATGACGCGCATGGGGTTGGAGCCCGAGCCCTGCTGGCCGAAGTCCTGGTGGAGGGTGCCGAGGTTCCCCGTGGAGAGCCCCGTGTCCGAGGCGGAGGCGATCTGTCCCTCGCCTCGGATGCCCTTGGCCCAGACGTCCTCCACGTCCATCATGGGCCCGGACTGCGCGCCCCGTCCCGTGGTGACGTTCGCCGAGGTGCGCGCCACGTTGTTGTCGAGCTCGCGCTCCACGAAGCGCTCCACCCACAGGCAGCCGGGCAAGCGGGCGAGGTCACGGGCCACCACCGCCTGGCCCGACAGCCGCACGAGCCAGCCCGCCGGCGTGGGCGCCATCGCCAGGATGTTGACGGCCGAGGTGGGGAGCGCGGCGGCGAGCGCCTCCTGGCAGGAGTAGGCCTCCCGATCGAAGGTCGCCGTCATGGTGAGGGCGTGCGCCGGGGCCGACTCGATGACGTAGTCGAGCTTGGGGTTGATCCGGTAGGCGGGCTGGAAGTGCCCCGTCCAATAGACCTCCCGGCGCGCCTGGACGCGCGAGAGCTGCCCGGCGTCGAGGCGCAGGAGGTAGGCCCCGTCCGGCACGTAGTCGAGGATGGCGATTCCTTCTTCCTCGAGCCACCCTCTCAGCGAAACCTGGTCCTCCGCCGAGGCGGCCTGGACGATGACGTAGTCCCGAGCGCCCCGCGCGAAGGCTTCCGAGACGAGGGCCTGCGGGAAGGAGGGGAGGTCGGGCTCGCGGAACACGGGGCCCCCTCGCTCGTCGCGTTCTCGAAGGCCGTCCGTGGCGAAGCTCGCGGCCTTCAGCGCGATGACGTGCGCGTCCGCCGCGGCCCCCTCGGCCCGGAACCGCCCCGAGAAGGGGTAGAGGGCCCGCCAGTCGGCGGGGATGAGGACGAGCTCCGCCCCCGTGTCGGGGCTCGTCACCGCGGGAGGCACCACGGCTTTGAAGGTGCCGCTCCCGAAGGATCCGGTCGCCAACGCCGCGGCGCAAGAGACCACGACCGCCACGACCAAGGCGCGACGCGCCCTGGCCCCGCCGCCCACGAACTGAGACATGGCACCACCTCCCTCGGGGGGGTGGCCGCGCACGCCGTTGCCTGGCCCAGGTGATGCGGGTGGAGGGGCGCCTTCCCCTCTCGCCTCCCCCGACGCGGCCTCCGCAGGATGAACATCTACGACACGAATCTAGCGCTTGTGCCTCGGGGGTGCAAATGGTCCAAGACTCTCCACCACCGGCACGCCTCCCTGACGAAGGCCGAGCTTGGGGAACGGCATCCACCGCGTGCAGGGGTGGCACCTTTACAAGTGTTTTACATGCAAGCAATTAGGGGTTGCATTCCCTCCATGCACCGAGGATAATCCATCGTCTGCGCAGCAGGCGCACCGAGTCGGGGAACGACCCAAAGACCAGCGCTCATCTCGGCCCTCCGGGAGAGCGGCTTGCTGCGATTGAAATGGGTCCAAGGCCACAAGGGGGAATCCCCTTCGGCGATGTGGTCGCGAGCACTTCACGGGGTCGCCGCCAGGGGAATGGGGAGTGGATGTCATGAATGGATTTGCGGCTAGAACCTTTCTCTGTGGTGCTTCCCTGGCGCTAGCGCTCTCCATCTCCGGGTGGGCGGGGGGACCCTTGAGCGCCCTCACCCCGGCCCAGTTGTTCATCTCCTGCGAGCGGGTCGAGGCGCTGTATGCCCGGGAGCGCACCGCGTCCGCGTCCCCCTCGACGTCTGCCCGAGTCGGAGCTCGCGCGAACACCGTGCAGGCGGCCGAACTCCGGCTGGTGGAGGCCCGGGCCAAGAGCGCTGCGCTAGAGCAAATCTTCCGGGTCAGCATCACCCCCAGGATGCTCCAGGCCGAACTCGACAGGATGGGGAGAGAGGCCACTCAGCCCCAACGCCTGCGCGAACTCTTCACCGCCCTCGACGATGACGCTACGGCCGCCGCGGAGGTTCTGGCCAGACCTTTGCTCGCTGACCGTCTGCTCCGCTCGGCCTATGCATCCGACCGATTGCTCCACGCGGCGGAGAGGGCCCAGGCCACCCGCGTTCTCCAGGAGATCCGTTCGGGAAAGGACTGGCCCCGGGATGCGGGGCGCCTCTCGGAGTGCGTCGTCGGAGGGGAGGCGTGCGCGGCGAGCACCCTCGACGGACCCAGGTTTGACGCCGAGGGCCGCCGCGTTCTCTCCGACCAAGAGTGGACATCGGCCTCCTCGCGCTGGCCCGAAGTCGGGACTCCGCCGCGGCTGGAGGAAACGTCCACGACGTTCGTGGTGATGCGGGCGCGCCGGACGGGGGCGGGGCATGTCCAACTCGAGGCATTGACCGTTTCCAAGAGGTCGTTCGACGACTGGTGGTCCGAAACCAGGCCGGCCTTCCTCGGAGCACCTCCCCCCGAGGTCGCCGCGAACTACCAACTGCCTGAAGTCTCGACCGCCTCTCCATGTGGCACGCTCGGATTCTTCAGCGGGCAACCCGCCTCGCGGACCGGAGCCGCCGCCGTCTGGACCGGCTCGGAGTTGCTCTACTACGGAGGCGAGACCCTGGCCACCGATGCCTCTGGGCTTGGTGGAAGGTTCGACCCGGCGACCGGGGCCTACCGCCAAATCCCTGCCGGACCGTGGAGCTACACCCCCGTCACGCAGTGCGTGGCCGTTTGGACCGGGACGCGGATGGTGGTCTTTCTGCCCAACTACTGGGCCGATCGCCCGCTGGAGGGCGCGGCGTATGATCCGGGTTCGGACTCATGGACCCGGGTGTCGCAGGGTGCCGGATGTCCCCTTGGCATGAGGACCCTCTCCGTTGTGTGGAGTGGGGAAGAGGTGCTGGTGTGGGGGAGTCTCAACGACACCTCGGGACAGATCGTCTCCACCGGAGCCCGCTGGAACCCTTCTACCAATACTTGGCGGGCCATGTCTCCCGCCGGCGCTCCGTCACCGAGGACGGGCTGCGCGTGTGTATGGACGGGGGACGAGATGATCATCTTCGGAGGGACTTCTCTCCGGGGAGGAGACCCGTCCTACCTCTCGGGTGCACGATACTCGCCCGAGGAGGACAGGTGGCTCCCTACCTCGGTCCAACCCGCCACTCCGGCTTGTTACCAGGGGTTCTCCGCCGTGTGGACCGGGAACGAAATGATTGTCTGGGGAGGAAGCACCGACCTGCACGGTTACGTCAATACTGGCGGCCGGTACAACCCGGCCACCGATTCCTGGTCTGCCACGACCCTCGCGGGCGCACCGGAAGCTCGCCTGAGCCACACCGCGGTCTGGACCGGACAGCGGATGATCATATGGGGTGGGGTCAATGGGGGCCCGCCGGGATCGGGCAGCGAAACCCCGCTGGACACGGGAGGCTGGTACGACCCTTCGACGGATCGTTGGACCCCCACGCCCATCGATCGGTTCTGTCCCTCCGGGCGAAAAGGCCACATCGCGCTGTGGACGGGAGACGCCATGATGGTCTGGGGCGGGCTCAACTACTCCACCGGCGGAGTCTTCCAGCGCCAGAGTAACGGCGGCCTCCTTTCGGAAGACGGCTGGCATCCCCTCCTCCTGGGAGTGGCGGACACCGAACGGCTCCAGGCGACCGCCGGTGTTTGGACCGGGGCAGAACTCATCGTGTGGGGCGGCCACGACGTCTTCCAGAAGAATTTGGCTTCGGGTGCAGTGTACGACCCGGCCACCGGCTCGTGGCGACCGACCGCCACGGACTGGAACACCCCGTCCGCTCGATACGGCTGCACGGCGGTGTGGACCGGGAGTGAGATGTTGGTCTGGGGCGGGTTGGAGGACCAACCCTGGCCTTACTCCTCCAGATTGACGTGGACGGGCGGACGCTACGACCCCGCCCTCGACCGTTGGGAGGTCACAGGCACCGGACCGGGTACCCCCCTCCCGCGGTATGGCCACTCTGCGATCTGGGCCGGTGACAGGATGATCGTTTGGGGCGGGAAGGGCGATTGGAACGCCTACTTGAACACGGGCGGACTCTACGATCCCGTTCTCGACCGGTGGGCGGCCACCCCGACCGACGGCGCGTGCCCCTCTCCCCGGATGTCCACTGCCGCGGTGTGGACCGACACCGAGATGATCCTGTTCGGAGGCGCCAACGAAAACTCCAGCGGACAGACCGTCTGGATGGAAGATGGCGGGCGGTTCTCCCCGTCCACGGGCCGATGGACGGCGCTCTCCTCTGCGGGAAAACCGACGGCGCGTGCCGCCAGCGCCGCGGTCTGGACCGGCGACATGGTGATCTTCTGGGGCGGGTCGGAGCCCTCCTCACCCACCCTGGGTACCGGTGCGATGTTCTCTCCAACAACGGCCACCTGGCGTCCTGTCACGACCTTGGGGGCCTGCCCGCTGGCGAGGTCCTCCCCCACGTCCATCTGGACCGGAACCCGTATGCTGATCTGGGGCGGCGGGGTTTGGCAGGCCTCCAACACGTCCGGCGCTTACTATGACCCGGACGCCGACGTGTGGGAGGAAGCCCCGAGCGGCGATGGGTCGATGTACGGCAACGAATCCTACATCGGCGGTGGAACGAACCCGCTGCTTCTCTTCGGCGGGGGAGAGCGCGCGGGGTACACCCTCTCACCCTGCCTCAGCGCGAGGGCAATCGCCTCCTCTGATCCGACGGGGGGCCCTCTGACCGCGAGGTTCCAGGGGTTCGCTTCCGGGGGTGAGAGCCCGTACGCCTACGACTGGGACTTCGGGGACGGCTCCCCCCACGGATCGGGGAAGGTCGTCGACCACACCTACTCATCCGGAGGGAGCCACACCTTCACAGTTACGGTCACCGACGGCACCAGCGCCGTCGCCACGCAATCCAAGAGCGTCGAAGTGGAGCCGCCGCCGACGATCACGGCCGTCAAGGCCCTCGCCAGCCCCTTCCGCCTGCAGGTCAACGGCGCCCAGTTCAAGTCGGGCGCCCAGGTCGACATCGATGGGGCGCCCGTGCCCACGACGCAGTTCTCGAGCTCGAGCCAGCTCGTGGCGGGCAGCGGGAAGACGCTGAAGGTCATGCTCCCCAAGGGCGTCACCGTCACCGTCCGCGTCACCAACCCCGACGGCCTCCAGGCCACAGCCCCTTTCAAGCGGTGAGGCAGCCATGAAGAACGCGCGAATTGCACCGAGAGCGTCTCTCGCATCGGGAGCGGTCAGGAGCGGGCTCCTCGCGGCCGTGCTCCTCGTCGTCGGAGCACACGTATGGGGAGCTATCCCCGCCTCCCAGCGAGAGGCTCTCGTCGCCATCTACAACGCGACAGGCGGCCCGACGTGGGCGCACAGCGACCACTGGCTCGAACCCCCAGGAACCGAAGGCACCTGGTACGGCGTCGGCCTCGACCCCACGGGACAGACGGTCACCGGCCTCTACCTGGTGGGACTGGGACTCAACGGCACCCTGCCCGACGTCTGGGGAAGCCTGCCGGATCTCCAAATCCTTCGCCTTTACGATAACGCCCTGGAGGGCTCCCTTCCCGAAGGACTGGGGCGGTGCTGGGCCCTCTATATCCTGGACCTTCACGGGAACCGGTTCACGGGTGGCATCCCCCCGCAGTGGGGTGGGATGCGTTCGATGGGCACCATGGATCTGAGCCATAACCAGCTGGGTGGCCCCTTGAACGAAGTGCCCCTCCGTTCCATGCCCCACCCATGGAGTCTGGACATCAGAGACAACAACTATTGGGGCACCATCCCCAGTTCCCTGTGTGAGAGGGGCGCCACCTTCGGGATCGCCGCCGGCGGCAACGCGCTCCACGTCGAGGACCCGGAGCTCCGGTCCATGCTGACCTACCAGGATTGGTTCTGGTGGCAGGCGGACCAGGTGAACCCCCCTGGGGCCCCGGCAGTCGTTCCCACTGGCGCTGGGATCGTGCAGGTGAGTTGGTCCTCGGCCAACAATCGGAACTGGTCGGGAGGGTACAGGGTGTACACCTCGGACCAGAAGGGCGGCCCCTACCGATTGCTCGCCGAGGTGGGGTCCAGCAGTCTGGCTCTCCAGTTTCAAGGGATCAACCCATCGGCCACCACCTACCTTCAGGTGCGCTCCTGGGCTCAGCGGCCCTCCACTCCAGGGAGCTTCGTGGAGTCCGAACCCGGTCCCGAACTCGCCGTGAGACCTGTCAGTTCGCTCTCCCTCATCGCCCATGTCGACCCGACAGCAGACGTCCTGCCTGCGGCCTTCTCGTTCTCCGCCGAGCCTTCCGGAGGGATCCCGCCCGTCCAGGTGGCCTGGGACTTCGGGGACGGCGCGGCGGGGACCGGCACGACCGCGACGCACACCTACAGCAAGACGGGGACCCACACCTTCACGGCGACCGCGACCGACGCCGTGGGCAACGTGGCAACGGCGTCGGGGTGGGCCACGCCCTACAGGCCGATCTCTGTCCAGGCTTACGCGATCCCTTCAGCACAGGGCTCGACGATGTTTTTATGGTTCCCGACCGTCTCCGGAGGGGCACCGCCCTACAGTTACCACTGGGTCTTCGGCGACGGGATGACCTCCGACCAGCCGCCCTACTGGCAGGGCCTGAACCACACCTACGTCTCCGAAGGAAACTACGACTGGGTGCTCACGGTGACCGACAACGCCGGCCACTCCGCCTCGGCTGACGGCACCGTCTCTGTGGTTCTTCCCCTGCAGCTGGCGGCCACGGCGACCCCGACTTCGGGCGCCGCGCCCCTCGCGGTCCATTTCGAGGCGGCCGTCATGGGCGGGGTGCCTCCGGTCCTCACCGAATGGGATTTCGGGGATGGCTCGCCCCACGGGATGGGCCTGGCGCTCGACCATACGTACACGGCGCGCTGGACCTATCAGTGGAGGATGCGGGCGGTGGACGCCGAAGGCACGGAGCTCCGCGCCTCGGGCACGATCAATGCCGGCGTACCCACCATCACCGTCGTCGCCGCCAAGAGAGGTCCCCCGTTCACTTTGGAAGCAACTGGAACGCAGTTCACTTCGGGTTGCCAGATCCTCATCAACGGCCGGCCAGCGCCGAAGACGACCTACAAGAACGCCACCCTCCTGGTGGCTTCGGGGGACAGTCTTCTCGCCATGCTCCCCTTGGGCGACACGGCTTACATCCAGATTCTTGATCCTGCGTTGGGACTCCCCTCGGAACGCTTCGCCTTCGTCAGGAGCTCGCTCAGGCGCCCGGACCCCGAACGCCCCGGGAGGAACGACGGTGGCGTCGGGTCGGCGGGAAGCTCTGGAGGTGCACCATGAGGGGACTCTCCTCGCCCGCGCTCAGGCTCGGCCTGGCCGCGTCGCTCTCCTTCCTGTTGGCCGCCTCCACACATGCGGTGGACATGGGGCGGTGGTCCGGCAACGGCCCCTTCGGCGCCGACGGGTTCGGCGGAATGGCCGCCGGGCTCTCCGCAGGACGGGAGGTCCTCTACGTCGCCACGCAGGCTGCGGTGGTGAAGAGCACCAATGGCGGAACGACCTGGCAAGCGACGGGTGTCGGCGGAGCTTACGCCATCGCATGCGACGCCTCGGGCCGGGTCGTCTACGCGGCCTGTGGCGACACGGTTTACCGGAGCGCCGACGAAGGTGAGACCTGGACGGCCACGAGCCTCAACCACATGTGCCGGGCCATCGCCATCGATCCGGCTTCTCCAGACACGGTCTACGCGAGCGGCCAGAACCCTTACCCCGTCTTGATGAAGACGACCGACGGCGGGACCACCTGGCGCGACATCTCGGCCGGTCTCTCCTACCGGGAGGTCACGGACATCGAGCCCGTCTCGGCCTGGCCGGGTTCCCTCGTGGTGTGCGCCAAGGGCCTCTTCCTCAGCCAGGATGGCGGCGGGAGCTGGACCCAGCTGGGAACACTCCCCGATGTGGATCGCGTGGCGGTCCACCCCACGAAGCCGAACATCATGTACGTTCGGAGCAACTACGCGGGGCTCTGGAAGACCACGACCGGAGGCCGGGCGTGGAAGGCCCTCAGCGCCGAGGGGCACGTCGCCGCCGGGCTCGGCGAATTCTGCCTGGACCCGTCCGCGCCGAACACCCTCTACGCGGCCTTCGGCCGGGAGGGGTTCTGCAGGAGCAAGGATGGTGGCAAGAGCTGGAAGCTTCTTGCCCCTCCGCCCGCCTGGAACGTGATGCAAGATCCCGTGCTCGTCAGCCCCTTGGACCACAGGACGGTGTATACCCACATCGGAAACGCTCTTTGGAAGAGCACCAACCTGGGAAAGACCTGGGAAGCCACTTCGTTGAGTGCAGGCACCACAAGCTGCGTGGCCTCCGGCCCCGCGGGCGGCGAGGTGGTCTACGCAGCGGCGGACGGCGTATTCAAGAGCACCGACCGAGGGGCCTCATGGGGTTACGCCGGTCTCACGGGCTGCGGCATTGCCGTGATCGGTGTTTCCCCGTCTTCGCCGGACATCGTGTACGCCTGTGGGTATTCCAAATGGTACAAGACGACCGATGGTGGTTCGAAGTGGATCCAGCTCACCGTGCCACCCGGCCTGACGTACGCCTTACATCATCAGGTCTTTGTTGCGCCGGGGTCGCCGGAGAGGGTCTACATCTCGACCTGGGAGGGGACCGTCGTGAGCTCGGACGGCGGGGTCACCTGGACGACGTTACCCCTGGGTGCCCTGTCCTCCTCGTCGAGCGTCGATGTGAGTTCCATCGCCGTAGACCCGACGGATCCCAACCTCTTGATGGCGGCGATCAACCAAGTGGGGGTGGCGCGCAGCACCGACGGTGGCGCCAGCTGGCTGCTGACCTCGATGCGTCTCGGCTCGAATGTCTACGTGGTGGCGGACCCTCAGCAGGCGGGCACGTTCTACGTTGCGGCCGGGGGGATGTACGCCACGACAGACCGGGGCCTGAGCTGGCACTATCTGGGCGCCCCGGAAGCCGCGATGACCTCGCTCCTGGCCGATGGCGCTCGGCCGGGGCGGTTCTTCGCCACCGTCTGCGAAAACTGCGGTTGGGACGTCGGCGGCATCTACGAGAGCGATGACGCCGGAATCACCTGGGGCCGGATTTCCGACCATGTGGGCGGTCAACAGGGGGGCGCCCTGACGCTCACCGGGTCGAGGCTGCTGGGCCTCGCCAAACCCAACGGCTACTGGGGTGTCTACGGTTCCGTCCTGTTCACGGATCTGGAACCCTGAGAACGCTTGCAGCCCGAGGCGAGACTCCCGCTCAGGGCCAGCTCCAGGTGCGGACCACGTAGGACCCGTCGGGGTTCTCGAAGCGGAACTCGGTGGGGATGTACTTCCTCACCGCCGTCTTGAGCCCCGAACCCTTGAGGACGAGTTTCTCCTCGTTCTTCCACGTCACTCCTGTCCATTCGACGCCGTTGATGAAGACGCGGATGCCTGAGAGAAGGTGCTGCCCTGCGACGGTGATGCGGAAAGGGTTCCCCGACTTCTTCATGTCCGTGACGAGGGTCTGCTGAAGGTAGGACACCACGCTCTGGGCCTGGGGCAGGGCGTAGAGGCGGCCCGGGGTGGCCGGGTCGGGCAACACCTGATTGACAGTGGCGGCCTCGAGGCCTTTGTTCAAGGGATTCCAGGTCGCGCCCCCGTCGACGCTGCGGAAGACGCCACCCCAGCCGGCCGTGTAGAGGAACGAGGGGTAGGACGGGTCTATCGCGACGGATCGCAATGCGGTGCTTTCAACTAGTCCCACCTGAACCTTGGACCACGTTGTGCCCAGGTCCGAGCTCTTGTAGAAGAAATTGGAACTGCAGAAGTAGAGCGTCCCGGGGGACCTGCGATCGGCGATGAGGTCCGAGTACGAATCACTGTAGGAGGCGCCCAGGATCAAGTGCGTCCAAGTGCTGCCTCCGTCCGTCGTGCGATAGAGTCCCGAGCTCTGGTCGGCAACGACGAGGGTCCCCCGGGTCGTCGCGCTGAAGGCGACGGCGTAGACCCCTCTAGGCGAGCCGGACGCCCCGAGATTGACCCAGGTCACACCGCCGTCGGTGCTCTTGTAGAACCCATCCCACCCGCCCATGTAGAGGGTCTGGGAGTCGAAGGGATCGACCGCGAGGGTGTAAATTCTCAAGTCCGTAACCGCTTCGGACAGGACCTCCCAGGTCAATCCACGGTCGGTACTCTTCCAGAGGCGCCCACGATCCGATCCCGCATAAAGTGAATTCGGAGAGGTGGGATCCTGGGCGATTACTTGAATCGATCTGGCGTCGGGAGCGACAGACATCCAGGACCAATGAGCGCCACCATCCTCGCTCTTGAAGGCACCCGTCGGGCTGGTCGCATACAGTGTCGTCGGCGTCCCAACGTCGGACACCAGAGCGCCGATGTCCACCCCGATGAGACCCGAGTTGGAGGCCCGCCAGGTGTGTCCCTCGTCCTCACTCAGGAAAAGACCCGTCTCGTACGTCCCGACGAACACGGCAGCGGGGCTCAAGGGCGCCACGGCCAACGCTCGGACGGAACCCCCTTGGTAGCTGTTGCGGACCAGCTGCCAGGTCGCACCACCGTCAGGGGTGTGGAAGAGCCCCTCGGTCAGGTTCGACGCGTAGAGGCTCGAGGGGTTCTCAGGGTCCACCGAGAGGTACTGCCAAGCCCCCGTAGGCATCCCGTCGGTCGTGGCGACCCACGTCGCTCCACCATCGACACTTTTCAGTACGCCGTATCTGCCGGGAGTGCTCCCGTAGACGGTCCGCCACAGGGTGCTCGGGTAGCCTGGAACCAGCACCATGTCTTCCACCAGGGTACGGTCCAAGCCGGCATTGAGGGCCGTCCAGCTCGCGCCGCTATTTCGAGTCACGTAGACGCCGTTGTAGCCCCAACAAATATAGATGGCTGAGGGATCCGAGGGATCTAGAACGATCTTCGAGATGGAGGATCCGGAGTAGTGGAACGGAGCAGAAATCCATTGCCAGGTCTGGCCCCCGTCGGCGCTCCGAGCCACGTAGTCTCCCGACGCGGCATAGACCGTGCCCTCCGTCACGGGATCCGCCACCACACTCCACCCGTCATAATTGGACAGCGTCGTGGGTGACCAGTGTTCCCCCCCATCGACGCTCTTGAAGAGGGGAGCGTAGTTGACGGCCCCCGCGTACAGGATGTCCGGGTCGAGGGGATCGAGTGCAAGGGTGCGGAGGAAGAGCGTAGTGATGCCCTGATTCCTGGGCTGCCAAGTCTTCCCCCCATCCACCGATTTGACGACGCCAATGCCCTCGGTCGTCGCGTAGACGACGGACGGGTGAACCGGATCCACCACGATCTGATTGATCGTCGCACCTTCGGGACCCAGCGGGGTCCAGCAGTCTTGACCTGCCGAGGAGGCAAGGGCCACCAAGAGCCCCGCGAAGATGACAACTGTTGCGCGGACAGGGTGCATGCTGGGGCTCCTTCAGGCGTTTCGAGGTCGCACCCGATGGCATCCGGGGGTTCTTGTCCCCCGCCCAAGCCAACGGTCCAAACGATTGTCGGCGGTGACTGTCAAACCCCTGATGATCTTATCATTCCCGACCCTCCTCTTCAATGTCGTCGCCCGGGCCCGCAGCCCTTGGCTTGTGCGGCGGTCGCGCCAAGGCTATGCTGGAGCCACACGCCAGGGGGTGCGGATGATGCGCCGGATATCGCGTCGTGGAGTAGGGTTCTCAGGTGGGGTCAGTTGGCCCGCGCTGTTCCTGGCGTTGTTCGTGCTCCCGACCCTCGTGGCGCACGGCGCCGCACCGCTGCGGATCCTCCAGCCCGCTCACCTGAGCTCCCTCGAGCCCACGCCGATCCGGGTCCTCCTGCCGCAGGAGCTCGCCGGTCCCCTGCCCTACACCCTCACGCTCACCGACGAGGGAGACCAGGTCGGGCACGTGGTCCGCGGGACGCTGCTCCCCGGGACGGACCCCCGCGTCGCGACCCTCCTTCTGGACCCGGCCGAACTGGCGGCCTTCTCCTTGGGGGAGGCCGTCGTCCTCGACCTGGCGGTGGACGGAGGCGGGATGGGCCGCGAGGCCCGCGCCGAAGCCACGCTCCTCCCGGAGCCCGCGAGCGCCGAAGCCTCGAGCTGGGCCATCACCTTCTCGGGGCGCCCCGCGCAGCTCTACACGACGAAGGACTCGGCCCTGCCGCTCGTCGCGACCAACCCCAAGGCCTCCGCCAAGAACGCCCAGATCAAGGTGATGTTCCTCGACGCCAAGAACAAGAAGAAGGGGCAGGTCATCGTGCCGGCCACCCTGAACCCCGGCGCCAACGAAGGCCAGGTCGGCGTCGCGGCCGTGCTGGCCTCCACCGTGAAGGGCGCGGGCTGCGCGAACGCCAAGGCGGTCCTCGTCGTGGGCGGGATCGTGAGGGCCACCGAGACCGTGCCCGTGGACTACGACCTGCTGGGCGAGGGGTCCGCCTCACCCACCTCGGGGATGGTCCCCCTCACGGCCGCGTTCGAAGGGTCCGCCTCCGGGGGCACGCCGCCCTACACCTACGCATGGGACTTCGGCGACGGGAGCACAGGCACCGGGCCCTCCCCCGTGCACACCTATCCGAACGCCGGGACCTTCTTCTGGTCCCTCGTCGTCACCGATGCCGTCAACGGCCTCGTGGGCGCCACCGGTTCGGTGACCGCCGAGCCCCGGCCGCACCACACCCTCACGGTGAGCGTGGGCTCGGGCGCCACCGGCACGCCCGCGGCCGGGACCTACGACTTCGTCCACGGTGACGCGGTGCCGTACGCCTACTCGGCGGCCGCCTGCTACGAGAACCTCGCGGTGACCCTCGACGGCGCAGGCGTTCCCGCCTCCGGCACCCTCATCATGGACGCCGACCACGCGATCTCGGTTACGGCCACCCTCAAGACCTTCACGATCACCGCCACGGCGGGCGCAGGAGGCTCCATCAGCCCCGCGGGCGCCTCGGGGGTCCCGTGCGGGGGATCGCAGGGGTACACGATCACGGCGAATCCGAGCTACTTCGTCCAGGACGTCCGGGTGGACGGCTCGAGCGTGGGGGCCGCGGGGAGCTACACCTTCACGGGCGTGGTGGCCAACCACACCATCGCCGCGACCTTCAGCCAGGTGCCCAACCACACCCTCACCGTGAGCGTGAGCCCCGGCGTGGGAGGCACGCCCGCCGGCACGACCACCTACCCTCAGGGCACGGTCGTGCCCTACGCCTACGCCCTCAACGATGCCTGCTATGAGAACCTCGCCGTGACCCTCGACGGCTCGCCGGTCGCCCCATCGGGCTCCGTGACGATGGACCGGCCGCACACCCTTTCGGCGGACGCCTCGCTCAAGGCCTTCCTCATCGCCGCTTCGGCCGGCGCAGGTGGCTCCATCTCCCCGCCCGACAAGACCTCGGTGCCCTGCGGCGGTTCCCAGACCTACACCATCACACCCTCGTTCCGTTACTACGTGGCCGAGGTCCTCGTGGACGGCGTGAGCGTCGGGGTCGTCGCCTCCTACACCTTCTCCGACGTGCGCTCCGACCACGCCATCGCCGCCACGTTCCTGGCGGTCCCCAGCTACACGCTGACCGCGACGCTCACCGCGGGTGTCGCCGGAAAGCCCTCCGGCACCGCAGGCCACCCGCAGGGCACGGTGGTCGAGTACGGCTATGCGCTGAGCGGCACCGACTACGAGAACCTCGTCGTGACCCTCGACGGCACGCCCGTGCCGCATACGGGATTGGTGACGATGAACGGCGACCACGCGCTCGCCGCCTCCGCCACGCCCGTCGGTCAAGCCACGCCTGCGGTGGCCCGGCCGCAGTGAGACCGTCGGAGGGGCCCTTTCCTTCCGCGCCCCTCCGACGCAGCCCCCGCGCAACGCGTCCTTGTACCCCCCAGGGGCGAAGGCTATGCTGAAGAGCACACGCTGAGGGGTGCATAGCATGAGCCAGATGTCGCGCGCTGGAGTGGTGTTCCCCGATCGGGTCCGCCGGATCGCCCTGCTCATCTGTCTTCTCGCGCTTCCGGCCCTCGTGGCTCAGGGTGCCGCGCCGCTGCGACTTCTCCAGCCGCCGCACCTCAGCTCCCTCGAGCCCACGCCGATCCGGATCCTCCTGCCGCAGGAGCTCGCCGGTCCCCTGCCCTACACCCTGACGCTCTCGGACGAGGAGGATCAGGTCCGGCGCACGGTTTCGGGCACGCTGACACCCCTCGCGGGCTCCAGCACGGCGGCCATCACGGTCGACCCGGGAGCTCTCGCCGCCTTCTCCCTGGGCGAGACGGTGGTCCTCGATCTCGCCCTCGGTGAGGCCGGCGGCCCCCTGTCCGCCGACGCGGAAGCAACGCTGCTGCCGGAGCCCGCGAGCGCCCAGGCCTCCGGCTGGGCCATCACCTTCTCCGGGAGCCCCGCCCAGGTCTACACCACGAAGGACGTGGCGCTCTCGCTCCTCGCAACCAACCCCAAGGCCTCCGCGAAGAACGCCCAGGTCAAGGTGAAGTTCCTCAACGCGAAGAACAAGAAGAAGGGGATGTCGGTCACGGCGGCGGTCCTGGCCCCGGGTCAGCAGGATGTGGAGGTGGGCATCCCTGCCCTGTTGACCTCAACCGTGCGGGCCAAGGGGGCCGTGAAGGCGAAGGCGGTCCTCCTGGTGGGCGGGGTGGTGAAGGCCACGGAGATCGTGCCGGCGGACTACGACCTCGAGGGGGAGGGCTCCGCCTCGCCCGCCTCGGGGACGGCCCCCCTGGCCGTGAGCTTCTCGGGCTCGGCTTCGGGAGGGACGCCCCCCTACGCCTGCGCGTGGGACTTCGGCGACGGGAGCACGGGGACCGGGTCCTCCGCGGCGCACAGCTACCCCGTCGCGGGGACCTTCCCCTGGTCCCTCGTCATCACCGACGCGGTCCACGGCGTCGTCGGCGCCACCGGCTCGGTGACCGTCTCCTCGAGGTTGCACCACGCGCTCACGGTGAGCGTGGGGGCCGGCGCCTCCGGCACGCCCGCGGCCGGGACCTACGACCACCTCCACGGGGACACCGTCCCCTACACCTACGCCGCCGCCGCGTGCTACGGCAGCCTCGCGGTGACGCTCGACGGCGCCCCCGTCCCGGCCTCCGGCACGGTCACCATGGACGCCGACCACGCGCTCGTCGTCACGGCCGCCCTCGGGACCTTCACCATCACGGCGACGGCGGGGGCCGGGGGCACCATCAGCCCCGCCGGTGCGACGGTGCTCAACTGCGGGGCCTCCCAGAGCTACACCATCGCGGCCGACCCGGGCTACCACATCCAGGACGTGCAGGTGGACGGCGCGAGCGTGGGTGCCGTGGGGAGCTACGCCTTCACCGTGGTGGTCGGGGACCACACCATCGCGGCGACCTTCAGCCAGACGCCGAGCCACACCCTGGTCGTGGACCTGGGCCCCGGCGTCGGGGGCACGCCCGCGGCCACCGCCGCCTACCCCGAGGGCACGGCGGTCGCCTACGCGTACGCCATCGCGGACCCCTGCTACGAGAACCTCGCCGTGACCCTCGACGGCGCCCCGGCCCCGGCATCCGGCTCGGTCGTCATGGACCGCGCGCACGCCCTCGCGGTCTCCGCAGAGCGGCGGACCTACCTGATCTCCGCCTCCTCCGGCGACGGGGGCGCCGTCTCCCCGCCCGACAAGACCCTGGTCCCCTGCGGCGGGTCCCAGACCTACACCATCACGCCGGCGCTCCACCATTACATCGCCGACGTGCTCGTGGACGGCGAGAGCGTGGGCGTCGT
>JBBIUU010000046.1:0-1511 GCA_037440125.1 Acidobacteriota bacterium | reverse complement strand
CCGGAAGGGCTCACCGCCGTGCCGTGCGGTGGGAGCCAGGGCTACTCGATCGTGCCCGCGCCTTCCTTCCGGATCGCCGGCGTCCTGGTGGACGGCGCGAGCGTCGGGACCCCGGCGGTCTACACCTTCTCGGACGTCACCGCCGACCACACCATCTCGGCGAGCTTCTCCGAGATCCCCACCTTCCTGCTCTCCATCTCGAGGGGCCCGGGCGTGAGCGGCACGCCCGCCTCCACGACGGCCTATCCCCAGGGCACGCTCGTCGACTACGCCTACACCCTGGCCGACGCCTGCCACCAGACCCTGACCGTGTTCCTCGACGGGATGCCGGCCGCCGCCTCGGGCACCATCCTCATGGACGGGAACCACTCGCTGAGCGTTTCCGCGGCGGCCGTCTCCTACCTCCTCACGGTGGACCTGGGCGCCGGCACGTCGGGGAGCCCCTCGAGCTCGGCCCCCTACCCGTGCGACCAGAGCGTCAGCTACGCCTACGGCCTGCTCGCGGGGTACAAGGACCTCGCCGTGACTCTCGACGGGTCCGCCGTGCCCGCGAGCGGTTCGGTGGTCATGAGCCAGAACCGGCACCTCGTCACGTCGGCCACCCCGATCACCTACACGATCACGGCCTCCGTGACGGGCGGGACCGGAACCGTCACCCCCTCGGGGGCGGTCACCGTGCCCTACGCGGGCAGCCAGAATTTCACCTTCACCCCCGGGGCGGGCTACATCGTCGGGGACGTGCTCGTGGACGGCGCGAGCGTCGGGCACCCCTCCAGCTACAATTTCGCGGACGTCCTCGCGGACCACACCCTGCAGGTGCTCTTCGTCACACCCCTCTCGGTCGCCTGCTCGGGCACTCCGACCACCGGCGTCGCGCCGCTCACCGTGGCCTTCACCGCGACGCCCTCGGGGGGCCTCCCCGCGAGCTACGCCTTCGCCTGGGACTTCGGCGACGGAGGCACCTCCTCGCAGCAGAACCCCAGCCATCCGTACGCCGCCATCGGGGACTACACCGCGACGGTGACCCTCACCGACGGCCTCCAGACGGCCCAGTGCCAGGTCGCCGTGCACGCCACGGCGAACCACGACCCCGCCATCGTCGGCCTCGCCGCCAACCCCTCGACGATCACCCTCGGCACCCCGTCGGTCATCACCTTCACCCTGATCGACAGCGACCCCGGCGATGCCATCTCCTGGACCGCGACGCTCACCCAGACCCCGACCGACCTCGGCGTCCTCGACATCAGCTCGGGGGGGCCCGTGGCGAGCGGGACGCCCGTGACCGTGACCTACACCATGCTCAGGGCGTGTCCGCAGACCGAGGCCTCGTGCGCCGTCACGGTCCAGATCACCGCCACCGATACGCACGGAGGCACGAGCAGCCAGAGCGTCGGCATCACGGCGAACTGAGGCGGGCGCGCGCGGGCTCGGCCCACGGGCCAGCGTCCGGTAGCCCGGGGGTCCTCCGCCCTTTGAGGCCGATTTCCAGAATTTGTTTCGCAATTTTTCTT
>JBBIUU010000045.1:0-22809 GCA_037440125.1 Acidobacteriota bacterium | reverse complement strand
TCGTGGCACTCGAGGCAGCGGACCTCCTTCTGGTCCACGTGCTTCTCGTGGAGCATGACCGCCTCGCCGAACTTTTCGACCCGGGAGACGTGGCAGGAGTAGCACTTGTCCTTGGAGACCGAGCCCGTGCCCTCGTGGACGGAGAGGTGGCAGCGCGAGCACGCCACGCCCGAGTCCACGTAGGCCTTCATGTCGAAGCTGAAGCCGCCGTGCTTGGAGATGCCGCCCGGGGCACCGTGGCACGCGCCGCACCCGGCCACCGTGCCGCCTGGGGGCTGGCCCTTGAAGTGGCAGAGGAAGCAGACCTTGGGGTCCACGCTGACGTGCCCCGCCTCCTGGGAGGAGCCGTGGCAGGACGCGCACTGGAGCTTGATCCCGCGCTTGTCCTTGGTCAGGTGCGGCTCGTGGGGGAAGTTCACGGACATGAACTTCACCGACTTGTTCTTGGGCATGTCCGCGTGGCACGCCGACTGGGTGCACGCCGAATCGGGAACGAACGCGCGGGGGCGAGGGCTGTAGGTCCCCGTGTTGTATTTGAGGAACTGGGCGATCATGGCGCGGCGCTGCGTCGGGTGGCACTGCACACACTCCATGCCGCTGTGCTTGGAGGCCTTCCACTGCTCCACGTAGGGGACCATGTAGTGGCACTTGATGCAGAAGGTGGACTTGCGGGCTGTGACGTCCATGAAGACCCAGCCGGCCACGAAGACGACGAGGACCGCGGCGACCAGGGCGAGGGTCCAGCGCTTGGACTGGGGCGTCATGGGTTGCCCTCCTTCTCCTGGGCCGCCTTCCACTCGTCGTACTCGAGCGGGTGCTCCTCCTTGAACTCCTCCATGGAGATCTTGCCGTTGAGCCACGTGAGGCTGCCCGGGAACTTGTGCGGGTTGAAGTGCACGTTGTAGAAGTGCCAGATCACGATGGCCAGCGTGGCGAGGAGGGCCTCGTCGGAGTGCGCCTCGCGGCCGATGTCGAAGACGTACTTCCCGAAGGCGTTGATGGCCCAGTCCTTGAACCAGAGGATGTAGCCCGAGGTGATCATGACGACCATGCCCCAGTAGACCGCCCAGTAGTCGAACTTCTCGATGTAGGAGAAGCGGCCGAAGAGGGGGCGGTCCTTCTTGATCCCGAGGAAGTAGAGGATCTGGTGGAGGGCGTCCTTGCCGTCCTGGATCTTGGGGATGAGGAGGTCGAAGGTCTTGCGGCCCTCCTTGAAGACCATGCAGAAGTAGATGTGGTAGACGCCGATGAAGGTCAGGGCGATGGCGCCGATGCGGTGCAGGATGCGCGTCACGCTCGGGCCGCCCATGATGTCGATGAGGAACGCCGCGACGGCCGACTCGTGGAACTTGATGGGCAGGCCCGTGACGATGAGCAGGATGCACGAGGAGAAGAGGATCATGTGCTGGACGCGGACGTGGAGGCTCAGGCGCTCGACGCTGTCCGCCTCTTTCTCCGCCTTGACCAACTCCCTGACGGCGCGCTTCTCGCGCTTCGTCTCCTCCTCGAAGAAGCGGCGGGCGGCCCGGCGCGCGTCGAGGACGGCCTCCTTCGCGAGGGCCGACGAGAGCGCGTTGCGCAGGCGGACGGCCTGCTCCTCGGTCATGTCCTTAGGCGCCTCGGACTCGAGGGCCGAGGTCACGGCGCCCGCCAGGGTGTCGGAGAGGGCCTTGGTGTCCTGCTCGGTCCAGGCGCTCTTCAGCTGTTCGGCGCTCATGGCTTGGCCTCCCCGTGCTCCTTCTTGTGGTTCTTCGCCTTGCGGAAGAGGTCCAGTCCGATGTGGATGAAGAGCCCGCAGAGCGTGGACAGGGTCAGGATCTTGAAGCCCAGGGCGACCCAGTAGACGATCCCCGCGGACCTGTCCTTGGCGTTGATGTGGATGCGCCCGTTGGCGAAGTTGGCGTTCGCGCCCGGGTGGCATTTGCCGCACGTCTTCGGGATGTTCGCCGCGTTGACGCTCGAGCGGGGGTCGCTCTCCGGGAGGATGTCGTGGGCCGTGTGGCAGGAGGCGCAGTTCGCCGCCGTGAGGACGCCGAACTCGTTCGCGATGCCGTGGAAGGACTCCTGGTAGGTGGCCACCTGCTCGGCCTTCACCCCGTACTTCTCC
This sequence comes from Acidobacteriota bacterium, assembly GCA_037440125.1. GTDB lineage: Bacteria > Acidobacteriota > UBA4820 > UBA4820 > DSQY01 > JAKAJA01. The sequence continues at coordinate 20,702 of JBBIUU010000045.1, read as the reverse complement.
ATGATGACGACCTTGGCGTGGCACTGGGCGCAGGTGTTGGCCACGTGGCCGGCGTTCACCGAGGAGTCGGGGTCGGCGGCCTTCCGGATGGTGTGCTCGCCGTGGCAGTTGGTGCACACGGGCGCGTCCACGATGCCCTTCGCGAGGGCCTTGCCGTGGACCGAAGCCTCGTACTCCCCGAAGATCTCGAGGTGACACCGGCCGCAGACCTGGGGCAGGTTCTTGTGGCTCACCTCCGAGCGCGGGTCGCTGCCGGGGAGGATGAAGTGGTCCCCGTGGCAGTCCTGGCAGGCGGGGGCCTTCGTGTTCCCCTCGGCGAGGGCCCTCCCGTGCACGCTCTGCTCGAACTCGACGTACTTCTCGAGCTGGGGCGCGCCGGAGGTGTTGCCGCTGTAGTGGCAGCGGCGGCAGTTCACCTTCTGCGGGAGGCTGGGGTGGGGCACCTCGCCGACGTCGGCGTGGCAGTCCACGCAGTGCTTGTCCTTGTGGACCGAGAGCCGGAGGCCTGTGGGGTCCACGAAGAGCTCGAGGACCTTCCCCGAGGGGAGCGTCTTCTTGAAGCCCGGCTTGCCGTGGCAGCTGAGGCAGCGCACGTCCTCCTGGGCGGCGGTCGCCACCGCCAGGCAGGTCGCAGCGAGGGCCAGCCCCAGGACGAGGAGGGCGCGGCGGAGCCGGGTCGGAAGGGTCGTCACCGGAGTCATTCCTTGGTCCCCTTCTGCATCGATTCCCACTCCCCCTCGTGCTGGGCGCGGTAGAGGTCCTCCCTCATGCGGCCCGTGATCCACGCGGGGTTCATGGGGAAGTTGCCCGACGCCACGTGGACGTCCCAGAGGTGCCACACCAGGAGGATGATGAAGGCCCACTGGGCCTCGCTCGAGTGCACCACGAGCATGAGGTCGAAGAAGCTCTTCGGGAAGAGTTCCAGCGAGACCCTGGGCGACCAGAGCACCACGCCCGAGAGGCCCATGAGGAGGCAGCCCAGGAAGATGAGCCAGTACTGGAACTTCTGCATGGGCGTGTAGTGGCCGTACTTCGGCGCCTCCCCCTTGCCCGTCATCCGCCAGAGGAACCCCGCCCAGCCGGCCTTCACGTCCGAACACTTGGGCACCGAGGCGAGGGCGTTCTGCTGGTGGCGGGCGGAGACGTTCGTCGCCACCACGTGGTAGACGAACACGAGGACGAGGAGCACGGCGCCCGTCCGGTGGACCACGTTGCGTCCGCCGAGGCCGCCCATGAGCGTGATGAGCGCGCGCGCCCACCCCTGGTCGTGGTAGGCCAGGGCCAGCCCGGAGAGCACCAGCATCAGGACGGCCACCATGAGGGCCAGGTGGACGAGCCTCTGGGCACGGGTCATCCGCTCCACCGTGCCGACGGTTCCCTTCTCAGTCATCTGCCGCTCCTCTCCGCCGTGGCCGGCGGGGCGTGTGAGGACCCCCGCGACGGGGTCACCGGACGACCTTGCGCCCCTTCGCCCTGGCGAACATCTCCGCGAGGATGTGGAGAACGAAGCCCAGCACGAGGACCGCGATGAAGCCGATGTAGAAGACGCGAACGAACCAGGCCCCGCGAGCGCCCTGGGGGCTTACGGCCTGGTGGAACTTGGCTTCCGAGAAACCCTTGCCCGCCTTCGGGTGGCACTTGCCGCACGTCTTCTCGAGGTTGGCGGGGTTCACGCTCGAGGCCCGGTCGGAGGCCGGGAGCACGTCGTGGTTCTCGTGGCAGCTCGCGCAGTTCGCGGCGCGGAGGTCGCCCTCCTTGAGGGCGATGCCGTGGTAGCTGTCGGTGAAGGTGGCCACCCGGTCGCTCGGGAGCCCGAAGTTCGCCATGGCGGCCTTGTCCGCGTGGCACTTCCCGCACGTCTGCGGGACGGCCAGCGGGGCCACCGGCGAGCCGGGTCCCTGCGGGCCCTGGATGGTGTGCTCGCCGTGGCAATCGGTGCAGGAGGGCGCGCCGGCCAGGCCCTTCTGGAGGGCGGCGTAGTGGGCGCTCGCCTTGAAGCTGGACAGGGCCTGGGTGTGGCACGAGCCGCAGTGCTCGGCGACCTTCACCTTGGAGGGTGCCTCCTTCGTGGAGAGCGCGTGGAGGGTGTGCGCCCCGTGGCACGTGGCGCACGACGGCGCCACGTTCATGCCCTTGTTCAATACGGCGTCGCCGTGGACGCTGTTGCGGTAGTTCATGATCCAGGCCTCGCCCGTGCCGCCATGCGGGCCGGGGCGCTTGGCGTGGCACGTGCCGCAGACCTCGACCTGGCGGATGCCCTTGCGGATGCTCTCCGCGTCGGAGGCGGGCTTCACCTGGTGCGACCCGTGGCAGGAGGCGCAGGTGGCCCCTCCCGCTTTCGCGGCGTGGGGGCTCGCCTTCCAGTCGGTGACCGCCTGGGCGTGGCACGGCGAGCAGTCGGCCCTGGCCGGCTTGTCGGCGTGGGGGAGGTCCTTGATGTCCGAGTGGCAGTCGACGCACGAGAGGCCCTCGTGCACGGAGCCCTTGAGCGCGTCGGCTTTCACGGGCTTGTCGGCGCCCTCGTGGCACCCCGCGCAGTCCGCCGCGGTGGGGGCCTTCGCCTTGGCGGGGGCGGCCGTCGCGGCGGCCGGGGCGAGGAGCAACGCCCCCGCGAGGAGGGCGGAAATCGCGGAGCGGTAGGGTGTCATGCCTTGTCTCCCTCGGGCTTGCGCCCTTCCTTCTCGAGCCTCTGCAGCTCCCTCGGGTGGTAGTGCTCCATCTCGTGCCGCGTCATCTGCCCCGTGACCCACGTGGGGTTGTAGGGCGACTTCTCCGTGTGACTGAACACCGCGTAGAAGTGCCAGATCACGATGGCGCTGAAGGCGAGGATGGCTTCGTAGAAGTGGACGAGTTCGGCGGCGGTGTAACCCCAGATCGGCATGTACTGGGCGAAGAAGGTCTTGAACCAGAGGATGAAGCCGGTGCCGACCATGACGACGGTGCCCCAGACCAGCGCCAGGTACTCGGCCTTCTCGGCGTAGGAGAAACGCGGGAAGCTGGCGCCGTGCCTGCGGTAGCCGAGGTAGTACCCGAGCTGCTCCACCACGTCCTTGGCGTCCTGGAGCGTGGGGATCATGTCCAGGGCGAAGCGGCGGCCCCGCTTCGAGGCGATGAGGTAGTAGACGTGGTAGAGCGAGTCCACGACCATGACGACCGCCGCGATCCGGTGGATCCAGCCGCGCACCTCGAAGCCGCCGGGCACGTACTTGAAGGGGAGCGCCCAGACCGAGTCGGGGTACTTGAGGGCGAACCCAGTCACGACGAGGGTGAGGAAGCTCGTGAGGAGGAGGACGTGCTGCACACGCTCGGAGCGGGTCATGCGCACGTACACCGCCACGGGCTTGAGGCGCTTCATGGTGTCCAGGAAGTGGCGGATGTAGTCCATGAGGTTGTGGAGGCCCATGGCGCCGAGCGTCGCGGCGATGATGAGCCAGTAGAACTTCTGGATCCAGGCGAGGATGGCGTTGCTGTCCGCGCTGAGGTCCAGGTGGATGGGCGTCTTCGAAAAGGTCTCCCCCGCCCCCGGGTGGCACTTGCCGCACGTGTGCTGGAGGTTCTTCGGGTTGATGCTCGAGGCCCCGTCCCTGCTCGGCAGGATGTCGTGGACGCCGTGGCACGAGGCGCAGTTGGCGACGTTCGTCTGGCCGTATTGGGTGGCGAGGCCGTGGAAGGAGGCCTGGTAGGACTTCACCATGCCTTGGGGCAGGTTGAAGCGCTTCGTCATGCGGACCGAGGAGTGGCATTCGGCACACGTGACGGTCCCCACGACCGCCGGGTTCACGCGGCTCGTCGCGCGCGTCTTCTTCTCGATGTCGTGCTCCCCGTGGCAGTCGGCGCACGAGGGGGCGTCGAGGTGTCCCGCCGCGAGCGCCGTGCCGTGCACGCTGCGGTCGTACTGGTCGCGGATGCCCTCGTGGCACTTGCCGCAGGTGCGGGGGATGTTCGTCTTGTGCACCGGCGACGCGGGGTCGGAGGAGCCCAGGATGATGTGCGTCCCGTGGCAGTCCACGCAGCTCGCCGCCTTCATGGACTTGCCGTCCTTGATGGAGATCCAGTGGTCGCTCTTGAGGAAGTTGGCGACGGGGTTGCTTCGGATGCCCAGGGCCTCCATGCCCTCCTTGTTGCCGTGGCACGCGCCACAGGTCGTCGGGATGTTCAGGGGGTTGACCGAGGCGGCCGGGTCCGACTTAGGCCGGATCTGGTGCGCCCCGTGGCAGTCGGCGCACTTGGGCGCCACCTTGGCGCTGGGGCCCTCCGCCTGGGCATGGACACCCACGGTCATCTTCGAAGCCGCGTCGTCGTGGCACGAGCAGGTGGGCTTGGGGAGCTTCTCGGCGTGGGGAACCTCGTTGATCCCCGAGTGGCAATCGGTGCAGGCGAGCCCCTCGTGGACCGAGCCCTTCAAGCTGTCCTTCGTGACCTGGAGCGTCAGCCCCTCGCGGGCCGCGGCCGTCACGCCCAGCGCGTCCGGATTCTTCGGTTTCGTGGCCGCCATCCCCGTGTCCGAGTGGCACTGGAGGCAGTCCTCCGACGAGGGCCCGGCGGCCCAGATGCCGAGCGAGAGCGCGCTCGCCGCAGCAAACGCCAAGCCGGCGGTGACCCAATGGTTTGTCAGTCTCATCGATCCCCTCCCCCCGAACAGCGATGGGGCAGAGTCCGCGGCGTTCCGAATAGCGCGAACCCACCCTCCCGCTCCATTCCTCCATGGCCCGATTCGCAAGGCGCGTGCCGAGTGTTCGTACGGCCAGCGCATTCCCGCCTATGGAGGGAAGGGCATTGTATTCTCAGGTGCTTGCACTGCCTATAGAAAGGTAAGGTTAGGGACTCCGCACCGCGTCTTTACACCCACCCAAGGGGGAAAAGCCCCACGGAGGGGCGCCTGTCGGAGTTTCCAGCGATCAGAAGCGTGCTGGGATTTTCAACAAACGAAGAGGGCGGGCCGTGAGGCCCGCCCCCGATGAGTCCTGGTTCGCCTCTTGATCAGGGTTTGTAGGTCAGTTTGGGGTTCCGGGCCGCGGCCACGTCGTCGAGGCGCCGCCGGTAGGCGGTGTGCGGGGCGGACTTCACGAGCTCGGGGTCCTCCGCGGCCTCCTTGAGGATGGCCTTCACGGCGTTCACGAAGCGGTCGAGCTCCTCCACGGGCTCCGTCTCCGTGGGCTCGATCATGATGGCCCCGTGGACGATGAGCGGGAAGTACACCGTGGGCGGGTGGAAGCCGTAGTCGATGAGGCGCTTGGCCAGATCCATCGTGGTGATCCCGTTGGGCAGGCCCTTGTCGCAGAAGACCACCTCGTGGAGCGTGGGGCCGTCGAAGCCAAGGGGCAGGTCGTCTTTGAGCCGGGCGCGGATATAGTTGGCGTTGAGGACCGCGAGCTCGCTCGACTTCTTGAGCCCCTCGCCGCCCATGGTCTCGATGTAGCACAGGGCGCGCACGAGGATGAGGAAGTTCCCGAAGAAGCCGTGCACCTTCCCGATGCTCCTGGGGCGGTCGCAGTCCCACGCGTAGCGCCCGTCGCGCTTCACGATGACGGGACGCGGCAGGAAGGGCTCCAGGTGCGACTTGCACGCCACCGGCCCGGCCCCCGGTCCGCCGCCGCCGTGGGGCGTGGTGAAGGTCTTGTGGAGGTTGATGTGCATGACGTCCGCGCCCCAGTCCCCGGGACGGGCGAGGCCCATCATGGCGTTGAGGTTGGCGCCGTCCACGTAGACCTGGCCGCCGCCCGCGTGGATCACCTTGCAGATCTCCACGATGTTCTTCTCGAAGATGCCGAGGGTGTTGGGAACGGTGAGCATGATGCCCGCCACGTCGGGGCCCATGCGCGCCTTCAGGGCCTCCAGGTCGATGCACCCGTCGGCCGCGCTCTTGACCTCCTCCACCGCGTAGCCCGAGAAGTGGGCGCTCGCGGGGTTGGTACCGTGGGCCGAGTCGGGGATGAGGATGATCTTCCGCGCGTCGCCCTGGGACTCGAGGTACGCGCGGATGAGCTGGACGCCCGTGAACTCGCCCTGCGCGCCCGCCGAGGGCTGGAGGCTGCACGCGTCCATGCCGGAGATGGCGCAGAGCGCCTTCTGCAGGGTGTCCATGAGCTCCAGCGCGCCCTGGACGGTGGACTCGGGCTGCATGGGATGGAGGCGGGCAATGCCCTCCAGGCGCGCCACCTCCTCGTTGAGCTTGGGGTTGTACTTCATGGTGCACGAGCCGAGCGGATAGAGGCCCATGTCCACGGCGTAGTTGTAGGTGCTCAGGCGGGTGAAGTGACGGACCACGTCCACCTCGCTCATCTCGGGCAGGCGGGTGAGGGGCGCCTTGCGCGCGAGCGCGCCGAAGGCGGCCTCGGGGCTCACTTCGGGCACGTCGCACGGCGGGACCGACGCGCCCACGCGGCCGGGGTGGTCCTTCTCAAACAGGAGCTTCTCTTCGATGCGGCTCATGACAGCCCTCCCAGCACCGCGGCGAGGCGGTCGCAGGCGAGCTTGCTCACCCGCTCGGTGGCGGCGAGGAGGCAGCCTCCCGCCAGCTCGGGGTAGCCCTTGGAGAGATCGTACCCGCCCAGGAGGTCCGACTTGAGGGCGGCCTCGTTCGCCTTCGCCGGATCCACGGGGAGCTTCACCGCGAACTCGTTGAAGGTGGGGCCCGAGAAGAGGGGCGTGATGCCCTTGGCCTTCAGCGCGCCCTTGAGGTACTCGGCCTTGCTCAGGTTCTGCACCGCGAGGTCGCGCAGGCCCTTCCGGCCCATGGAGGCCAGGTAGATCGTGGCCGCCAGCATGCACAGGCCCTCGTTCGTGCAGATGTTGGAAGTGGCCTTCTCGCGGCGGATGTGCTGCTCGCGGGTAGTCAGCGTGAGGACGAAGCCGCGGCGGCCCTCGGCGTCCACGGTCTCGCCGCAGAGGCGGCCGGGGAGCTGGCGCATGTGGGCCTGCTTGGTGGTGATGAACCCGAGGTAGGGCCCGCCGAAGCCGAGGGAGAGGCCGAAGGAGCGCGCCTCGCCGCAGACCAGGTCGGCTCCCCGGGCGCCCGGGGGCTCGAGGAGGGCTAGGGAGAGCGCCTCGGAGACCACCGCGCCCAGGAGGGGCTTCTTCGCGCCCTCGAGGGAGGCGGCCACGGCCTGGAGGTCCTCCACCACGCCGAAGAAGTTGGGGTCGCCCACGAGGACGAGGCACACGTCGGGCGAGAGAGCCGCCTTGAGCGCACCGAGGTCCACGCGCCCGTCCTGACCGAAGGGCACCTCCTGGATCGTGAAGCCGAGGCGCCTGGTGTAGGTGCGCAGGACCTCGCGGTAGGCCGGATGCACGGAGCGCGCCACGAGGACCGTCTTGCCCTTGTGGATGCGGTGCGCCATGAGCGCTGCCTCCGCCGTGGCGGAAGCGCCATCGTAGAGGGAGGCGTTGGACACGTCCATCCCCGTGAGGTCCGCCATCATGGTTTGGAACTCGAAGATGGCCTGGAGCGTGCCCTGCGCCATCTCGGGCTGGTACGGCGTGTAGGCGGTAAAGAACTCGGCGCGGAGCAGGAGCTGGTCGATGGGCGCGGGCGAATAGTGGTCGTAGGCGCCGGCGCCGAGGAAGCACGGGCGGCACGTGGGCGAGCTGTTCCTCACCGAGCGCGTGACGTAGCGCTCGCGCAGGACGGGCTCCGCCACCGCCTCGGGGAGGTCGAGGGGCTTCTGGAGCCTCGCCTCCTTGGGGATGGACGCGAGGAGGTCCTCGACGCTCGAGGCGCCGATGGCGCCGAGCATCTTGCGGATGTCCTCCTCGCTCGCGGGCAGGTATCTCATCGAGGTTCTCCCAAAGGACTTCTCACCACGGAGGCACGGAGAGCACGGAGAAAAGAAGGAGGAGACATTTATGGGAAATCAGGAGTAGAGCGCAAAGCCGCGGCCAAGACCTGAAATCACCTTGTCGTTGTGTCTCTACCCCAAGACCTGTTGGTTCGTCTTCCTCCGTGTCCTCCGTGTCCTCCGTGTCTCCGTGGTGAATGATGTTAGTGCGCGGACTCGGCGACGTACTTGGCGTAGGCCTCGGCGTCCATGAGGCCCGCGATCTCGCCCGCGTCGCTGAGGGTGACCTTCACCACCCAACCCTGGTCGTAGGGGTCCTGGTTGAGGAACTCGGGGTGGTCCGCCAGTTCTGCATTGGCCTCGGCCACGGTGCCGCTCACGGGAGAGTTGAGCTCGGAGACCGCCTTGACGCTCTCGACGCTGCCCATCTGGGCACCCGCGGAGACCGCCGTCCCGGGGGCCGGGGCCTCGACGAAGACGATGTCGCCCAGCTCGTGCTGTGCAAAATCGGTCACGCCTACAATGCCCGTGCCGCCCTCCACGCGGACCCACTCGTGGCTCTTGCTGTACTTGAGATCGCTCGGGATGTTCATGGCTTGCCTCCGGCAAAGCTGTCAGCTTTCAGCGGTCAGCCTTCAGCTGACCCCTCCACCATTCTCTACTTCGCGCGTTTGTAAAACGGCTTGGGGACCACCTTGGCGGGGATCCTCTTGCCGCGGATGTCCACTTCGAACGTGCACCCGTCCTTCGCGAGCTCCACGGGCAGGTACGCCATACCGAGGGGCTTCTTGAGGAAGGGGGCCTGGGTGCCGCTCGTGACGACGCCCACCTTCTCACCGCCGGCGTAGCAGTCGTAGCCGTGGCGCGGGATGCCGCGGTCGGTGAGCTCGAAGGCCACGAGCTTTCGGGCTGTGCCCTCGGCCTTCTGCTTCTCGAGGACCGCCCGGCCGTTGAAGGGCCCGGGCTTCCCGAGCTTGAGGATCCATCCGAGGTCCGCGTCGAGGACCGTGGCGGTGTCGTCGATGTCGTTCCCGTAGAGGGCCATGCAAGCCTCGAGACGCAGCGTGTCCCTTGCGCCGAGGCCCGCGGGCACGATGCCGTAGGGCTTGCCCGCCTCGAGGAGGGCGCGCCAGAGGGCGGGGGCGCTTTGCGGCGACAGGTAGACCTCGAAGCCGTCCTCCCCCGTGTAGCCCGTGCGCGCGATGAGGCAGCGCTCGCCCATGACCGTGCCGTAGCCGTACCAGTAGTACTTGATGGGCGCAAGGTCGAGGCTCGTGACCAGGGGCTGGAGGATCTCGAGGGAGCGCGGGCCCTGGATGGCGATCTGCGCGGTCTCGGGGCTCTTGTTCGTGACCTTGGCGTCGAATCCCTTGGCCTGCGACTCGATCCAGGCGAAGTCCTTGTCCGTGTTGGAGGCGTTCACCACGAGGAGGAAGCGTTTCTCCCCGTCGTTGTGGACGAGCATGTCGTCCACGAAGCACCCCTCGGGCGTGAGGAGGCCGCTGTACTGGATCTGGTGGAGCGCGAGCTTGGAGGCGTCGTTGCTCGAGATGAACTGGACCAGGTCCAGGGCCTGCGGCCCCTCGACCCAGATTTCGCCCATGTGGCTCACGTCGAAGAGGCCCGCCTTCGTGCGGACCGCCACGTGTTCGTCGATGATCCCGGTGTACTGGACGGGCATGTCCCACCCGCCGAAGTCCACCATCTTGGCCCCCAGCGCACGGTGCTCCGCGTTGAGGGGGGTTTTCTTCAGATCGTCCATGGACCCCCTCCTCATGTCCCGAATCAGAAGTTCGCTGCAGAAGAACCTCGGGCCATTTATTCTAAGCCCCAGGAGTGACCCGGTCAAACGGCCCGGAGACCCTAGCCGGGCGTGGCGTCAAACCACCAATTCGCCCCGCAGCACGGTGACCGCCCGGCCGCCGATCTTCACACGGTCGCCTTCCACACGCACCTTGAGGACCCCGCCCCTCGCGGAGGCCTGGTAGGCGTCCATCTCGGCCTTGCCCAGGCGGCCCTGCCAGAAGGGCGCGAGGCAGCAGTGGGCCGAGCCCGTCACGGGGTCCTCGTCGATGCCCGCCGCGGGCGCGAAGAAGCGCGAGACGAAGTCGAAGCGGGGATCGTCCGAAGGCGCCGTCACGACAACCCCGCGCGCGGAGATCTTCCCGAGGCGGCCGAAATCGGGCGACGCGGAGCGGACCGCCGCCGCGTTTTTCAGGAGGACCAGGTAGTCGAAGGCGCTCTTTCCCACGAAGAGGGGCTCCACGCCGAGCGCCTCCACGAGCCCGGCGGGGGCCTCGCAGGCGCTCTCGGGCGTGGCGGGGAAGTCGAGTTCGATGTGGTCGCCCCGGCGGGAGGCCGTGAGAAGGCCGCTGCGGGTGTGGAACCGGATGGTCTCGCCGGGCGCGGCCAGGCCCTCCTCCCAGAGCGCATGGGCGCTGGCCAGGGTGGCGTGGCCGCAGAGGTCCACCTCGACGGCGGGCGTGAACCAGCGGAGGGAGAACCCGTCCTCCCCCTTCAGGAGGAAGGCCGTCTCCGAGAGGTTCATCTCTCGTCCCACGTGCTGCATCCACGCGTCGTCGCGGGGCTCGGTCAGGAGGCACACGGCGGCGGGGTTGCCCCCGAAGGGCCGGTCCGTGAAGGCGTCCACCTGGATCAGCTTCGTACCCATGATGTCCTCCTGCACGAAGGGGGCCCCGCAGGGCCCCCTCGCGTCTAACGTCTAGCGTCTCACGTCTTACTTCTTCCCCGCCTGCTTGTTGAGGATGGCCTCGATCTGGTCCATGACGGAGTTCATCTCCTTCATGGCCGCGGTGAACGGGGCGCTGGTGGTCATGTCCACGCCGGCGCCTTTGAGGAGGTCGATGGGGTACTTGCTGGAGCCCGAGGAGAGCATCGTGATGTACGCGTCGCGGGCCTTCGTGGAGGGTTTCTTCGCGGCGGCCTCCTCGCGGATGTTGTTGGCGATGGAGGTCGATGCCACGAGGCTCGTGGCGTACTGGAAGACGTAGAAGTTGTAGTAGAAGTGAGGGATGTAGGACCACTCCACGCCGTAGAGGTCGTCCACCTTGCAGACGCCCTGGGCGTCGCCGTAGTACTCCTTCAGCAGCGACAGGTACAGCTTGTTCATGTTTTCGCCCGTCAAGCTCTCGCCGCGCTCGGCCATCTCGTGGATCTTGAGCTCGAACTCGGCGAAGAGGGTCTGGCGGAACAGGGTCTGGCGCAGGCCGTCGAGGTAGCTGCCGAGGAGGAAGAGGCGCGTGGCGTCGTCCTTCGTCTCGTGCTCGAGCATGTAGTGGAGGAGGAGGTTCTCGTTGCACGTGGAGGCCACCTCGGCCACGAAGATGGGGTAGTCGGCGGTGATGTAGGGCTGGTGGGTGTTGGAGAGGAAGGAGTGCATGGAGTGGCCCGACTCGTGCGCGAGCGTGGACACGTCGTCGTAGGCGCCCATGAAGTTCAGCAGCTGGTAGGGGTGCACGTCGTAGCACGAGCCGTTGCTGTAGGCGCCCGACTTCTTGCCGGTGGAGGGCATGAAGTCCACCCAGCGGGTGTCGTAGCCCTTCTTGAGGTCGTCCACGTAGGTCTTGCCGAGGGGCGCGCACGCCTCGAGCGTGAGGTCCATGGCCTGCTCGGGCGAGTACTGCAGGTCCACGTCCTTCACGATGGAGGCGTAGAGGTCCTCGTAGCGGAGCTGGTCCACGCCCATGATGCGCTGGCGGAGCTTGAGGTAGCGGTGGAGCGTCCCGAGGTTGGCGTGGACGTCGCTGATGAGCTGGGTGTAGACCGCCGTGGGGATGTTGTTGCGGTCGAGGGCCGCCTGGAGGCAGGAGTCGTAGTGCCGGGCGTCCTTGTTGAACATGTGCACCTTCACCTGCGAGTAGAGGGAGGTGCCCAGCGTGCGGGTGAACTCGCTGTACTTGCCCCAGAACTTCTTGAAGACGAGGTCCCGGTCCGCGCGGTCGGCGGAGGCGCGGTACTTGGTGTAGGCGGCCGCGTCGAGGAGGGGCACCGTGGTGCCCGAGGGCAGCTTGACGTCCTGCGGGTAGGGCAGGTCGGCGTTCGTGAAGATGGAGTAGATGGAGTCGGGGGAGCCCGCCATCTGCCCGTTAGCCTGGGCCATGAGCTTCTCGCCCTCGGGATTGAGGGTGTGGGCCTTCATCCGCAGGATGTTATCGAGGAAGGGCTTGTAGTCCTTGAGCTTGGGCTCGGCGGCGACGAACTGGTCCACCTTGGCCGGATCGAGGGACAGGATCTCGGGGCGGAGGTAGGAGGTGGCGGCGGAGAAGGCCGCCGCGGTCTGCTCGATGCTCTGGACCATCCCCTGGCTCTTGGAGACCCGCGTGTCCTGGTCCGCGAGCATGCTGGCGTAGCTCATAAGGCGCGAGAGCTCCTTGTCGAGGCCCGCCATCGTCGACAGGGCCTTGTAGAGCGTCTCGGGGGAATCGCCCAGGTGCCCCTTGAAGGGGGCCATCTCGGGGATGCGCTTCTCCACGCCGGCCTTGGCCTGCCCCCACGCGGCGTCGGTGGGGTAGAGGTCGGCGAGGTTCCAGGTGAGCTTCTCGGGGATGTCCTTACGCTCGGTGGCGAGGGCGGGCATGCTAAGCGCGCCCGCCAGGGTCACGAGGGCCAGGATCGCGAGGGTGGTGCGGTTCCGTTTCATGGGAGCTCCTTCTCGTGTCGGCGCAGAGGCCCGCCCCCCGCGACACCTCGCGGGGAACGGCTCGGGAGTTCGGCGGACGGTCATGGGAAGTGTGAATGGGGCGCCCCTGCCAATAGCATTCAGGGTACCACAGCGGCGGGGGTAGAGCATCCCCCAAGAAGGGTCGGGGCGGACCTAAGGGCCTATCCGCAAATAAGGTAAGGTCGCGACGGAGGCTGGCCGGGATGCATGGCGAGGAAGCGAGCGATGGCCGATGCGGCGCCATCGGATGAGCGAGCCGACAAAGCCAGGCGCCCGGCCAGCCCCGTCCCTCCGGGCGCGGGCGGCGGGCATCGCAGGGCTTTGTTGGCCTCCTTTGAAAGGCGGTCCAGCCTTCCCGCAGTCGGCCGCCTTGCCCTGCTCGCCCGGCGCCGCGCGCGCGGCCATGCCCTATTTACGGATAGGCCCTAAGTCCGCCCCGGGGTGGAGAGGGTTGGGAGGTCTGGGTTGTGAACCGGGGGCAAGCGCTTAAGGCGTGTCGGTCTCGGGATCGTCCATCATCGGTCCGGGACCGGAGCCGGGACCGGGGCCCGAACCCGGCCCGAACTGGCCCTGGCCGCCGCGGGGCCCGCCGAAGCCCTGGCCGCGCCCGCCCTGGCGGCCCCGGTTGCCCATGCCGCCCCGGCCCATGCGCTCGGAGCGCCGCTCCCTGAAGAGCTCCCTGGCCTTGGTCCACTGCTCGGGGGTGAGGGCCTTCTTCATGGCCAGCATGTGCTGGACCTTGGCTTTGCCGGCCTTGGCGCGGAGGGCGCTCTGCTCGTCGATGAGCCTGTCGAGGACCGCCGGGTCGGGGTTGTCCCTGTCCAGCTCCTTCATGAGATCGAGGCGCTTGAGCTCCATGTCCTTCCGGAGCTCGATGGACTCCTTCCGGTTCTGGTACCTCATGTCCTTCAGCTTCTGCTGCTGTTCGGGGGTGAGGTTGAGCTCCTGGGCCAGTTTGGGGCCGTCGAATGAGCCGGCGGCGAAGACCGCGATGCCGGCGGCGGCCAATCCGGCGGCGAGGGTGATTTTCCACTTGTTCGTCATGGTGAAGCCTCCTGTTCAGGCCCTGTAGACCGGGGAGGGCGGCACGGGGTTTAGGCGGGGATTATGTTCTCGGAGTGAGCGGGAGATCCGGGGCGTCCGGGTGCGGATCCGGTGCCCCTCCTCGAGCCGGGCGGAATCTTGGTCCTTGCGGCTTCCTCCCCCGCGCCGGGGGACCCTTTGAGAAGAGGGCGCGAGCGCGCCCGAGGCCAGGAGGGCGAACCATGAAAGCACCCGAGAACTCTCGGAAGTTGCAGGCAGACGCTGACCGCGAGTTCATCGAGCGGTGGTCGCCGCGGGCCTTCTCCCCCGAACCCGTGCCCGACGCCACCCTCTCGGCCCTCTTCGAGGCCGCGCGATGGGCCCCGTCGTGCTTCAACGAGCAGCCTTGGCTCTTCCTCTACGCCACCGCCGAGGGGGATCGCGCCCTCTTCCTCTCGTGCCTCGTGGAGTCCAACCGGAAATGGGCCTCCAACGCCCCCGTCGTGGGCTTCGTCCTGGCGAAGAAGCGCTTCGCCAAGACGAGCGGTCCCAACCGGTGGGCACCCTTCGACGCGGGCGCGGCCTGGATGTCGCTGGCCTTGCAGGCCCACAAGCTCGGCCTCTACACGCACGCCATGGGCGGGTTCGACGTGGACCGGACCTGCGAGGCGCTCGAAATCCCCAGGGACGACTACGACGTCATGGCGGCGCTCGTGATCGGGAAATACGGCGACCCCGACGCGCTCCCTCCCGACATCCGGAAAAGCGAGGCGCCCAACGACCGGAAGCCCCTCGGCGAGGTGGCTATGGAGGGTCCCTTCCGCAGGTAGATTGGGCACCGCTCGAGGCTTTTGTTCAGCATCGGCTGCGGAGACCGGAGAAGGTCAACCTCCTGAGTCGTCCCACCTGACGATTTCGACCGATTCACCGGCCTATGGTGTGAGTGACGAGGTCCCAGGGCACGGGCTCGAAGAGCTCGCCCGACCACGCCACGCCGCGTGGGAGCCTCCCGAGCCGCGCCGGACGGTCGAGCGCCCGATTCTCCCATCGCGCCGTCGCCTCCCCCGCGAGACGCTTCTCCGGAACGGTGACGGCCACCGTCGGGACCCCCGCTGCGCGGGCCTCGCGGAGGAGCGCCGCGGTGCCCACCTTGTTGATGAAAGCGGGCCCCAGATCGGCATCCGCCCCCACCACGAGGGCATGCACCGCGGGAAGGAGGGACGGGAGCGCCGCGTCCGCCGTCAGCGTCACCGCGAATCCCTCGCCCCGGAGCTCCCTCGCCATGAGCACGCCCTCGCTCGCGGGGCGGCCTTCCGAGAGGAGCACCTCGCAGAGCCCCGCATGCCGGGCCGAGGCGAGGCATTCCCGCACCTGGCCCGAGCGGGAGTAGGTGGCCACGCGGGTCCACCGGTTCCCGTGGACGAGCGCGGCGAAGGATCCCGCGGCGAGGAGGCGCGAGCGCGTGAGCCCTGTGAGGAAGGCGTCGAGCGCCTCCCCCGCGGCCTCGTGGCCGCCGGCCATCGCGTTGCGCACGGCGGCCGTGAGGTTGAGGCCCAGCGCCATGGAGGGGTGCTCCGACGCGATGGCGTGGAGCAACTCCTCCAGTCCAGCAGCGCCCCGCCGGTCCAGGTGCGACTTGATCCGGCCCGCGGCCTGTTCGAGCAGATCCAACGATCCCGAGACGACGTCGGGCTTATCTCCGGTCATGGGAAAACCTCCCCCATCCCATCTTACCAATGGAGACGAAGGGGCGGGCGCTCCCACGCCCGCCCCGCGCCCCCTCGGCAGATCATCTAAAGGCCGTTGCGGCTCTCCCCGATCACGGCCTCTCCAGCAAATACGCGAAGCCCATGCCCCCGTCGCCTGAAGGCTCCCCAGAAGGGGGCTCAGCCGCCCCCTTCCGGCGGGCGCTGCGCGCCCTGCTAACCCTTGCCCTCACGCGGGTCGTCCTCTGGGCGGGGGAACCTCCCCGTTCCCCCGCACCCCCTCGCGGGGCGGCATGGGCTTCCAACTACGGCCTCTCCAGCAAGTACGCGAAGCCCATCCCGCCCCCAATACACATGGTCACGATGCCGCGCTTGGCGTTGCGGCGCGCGAGCTCACCGATGAGCTTCACGGTGAGTAACGCCCCCGTGGCGCCGAGCGGATGACCCGTGGCGATGGCGCCGCCGTTCACGTTGGTCTTCTCGGGATCGAGGCCGAGCTCCTTGCAGCAGTAGACGCTCTGACTCGCGAAGGCCTCGTTGATCTCGACCAGGTCGATGTCCGCCAGTGTAAGCCCGGCCTTCTTCAGGAGCTTGGGCACGGCCACCGCGGGACCGATGCCCATGATCTCGGGCGGCGTGCCCGCCACGGCCCAATCGCGGACGTACGCCAGGGGTTTCAAGCCGAGCTCCTTCGCCTTCTCCTCGGCCATGACCACGACCATGGCGGCGCCGTCGCTGATCTGGCTCGCGTTGCCCGCCGTCACGGTGCCCTTGGGGTCGAAGGCAGGCTTGAGCTTGGCGAGGGCCTCGTAGGTCGTGTCGGCGCGCGGGCCCTCGTCCGTATCGAAGGTGAACGCCTTCCACTTGCCATTGTCCATGGTGCGGACCTTGAGCGGGACGATCTCGTCCTTGAACTTGCCCGCCTCGATGGCCGAGGTTGCCCGCTGGTGCGAGCGCACGGCGTACTCGTCCTGCTCCTGGCGCGTGATGCCGTACTTCTGGGCCACGATCTCCGCGGTGGCGCCCATGGCCGTGTAGATGTGGTGGTTGCTCTCGAAGGCCACGTCGTCCGCGACCATCTTGTTGCCGCCCAGCGGGACGTTGGACATGCTCTCCACGCCGCCCGCGACGGCCACGTCGAGACTCCCCGCCTTGACGGAGTCGGCCACCCACGCGATGGACTGGCTCCCCGAGGAGCAGAAGCGGTTGATCATGCCCGTGGGCACCGAGTCCGGGAACCCCGCCGTGAGCGCGATGATGCGGGAGACGTTCATCCCCTGCTCGCCCTCGGGCATGGCGCAGCCGAGGAGGACGTCCTCCACCCTCTCGGGCTTCAGCCCGGGGGTCCGCTCCACGAGGGCCTTCAGGACCGGCGCCGCGAACTCCACGGGCTGCGTGTCCTTGAGGCTCCCCTTCTTCGCTCGTCCGATCGGCGTCCTCGCCACCGAAACGATCACTGCGTTTCTCATATCGCCATCTCCTTCAGCGGTGTCGCCGCTTCAGCAGTCTCTTTCGCTCCACGCGTCTCACGTCTCACGTCTCGCGTCTCTCCTAATTCCGCAGCGGCTTCCCCCTCTCGAGCATGTGCTGGATGCGCGCCTGCGTCTTCTCTTCGCCGCAGAGGCTCAGGAAGGCCTCGCGCTCGAGGTCGAGGATGGTCTGCTCGGAGACCGGGTTGTTGATGGTCGTGTCGCCGCCGCAGAGGATGTTGGCCACGTGGGAGGCGATCTTGGCGTCGTGCTCCGTGACCCAGTGCGTGAGCGCCATGTTGTGCAGGAGCATCCTGAAGGTGGCGACGCCGTCCTTCCCGGGCAGAGCGAAGGTCTTGGGGAGCGCGGGCACGTAGCCGCGCTCGGCGATGGCCATGGCCAGGTGTTTGGCCGTGTAGAGCTGTCGCCCCCGCTGGATCTCCACGAAGTCCCCCGTTCGCAGGTACTTCAGGGCGCGAGCGTCTTCGCCGGAAGTGGAGACCTTGGCCATGGCGATGGTCTCGAAGGCCCTCTGGATGAAGGGCAGGTTGCTCAGCACGGGCGTGTCGACGTTCTCGAGGACGCGCTCGAGCATGAAGAGGTGGCCGCCGCCCGCGGGGAGCAGGCCCACCCCCACCTCGATGAGGCCCATGTAGGTCTCCGCCGCGGCGCAGACCCGGTCGCCGCCCATGACGATCTCGGCGCCGCCCCCGAAGGTGAAGCCGAAGGGCGCGGTCACCACCGGGATCTTGGCGCGGCGCATGCCCGTGGTCATGGCCTGGAAGTCGCGCACCATCTTGTCGATGGCGGTCCAATTCTGGGTCTTCGCGCCTTCCAGCAGCATGGCGAGGTTGGCGCCCGCGCAGAACTGCTCCGCCTGGTGGTGGATGACGAGGCCGCGGAAGTCCGACTCGGCCTTCGCGATGCCCTTGAGCATGATCTCGATGATCTGGTCGTCGATGGGGTTGAGGTTGGGCTGCGTGGCGGAGTGGAACTCGATGCACGCGATGCCGTCGCCGAGGTCCACGAGCGAGGCGCCCGGGTTCTCGAGCACCGGCAGCCGCTTGCGCTTGATGTCCCTGAGGATCATGAAGGACTTGGGCTTGGGCACGAGCTTGTAGCCCTTCGCCTTGAGGTCGTAGTACTCGCGGCCGTCGGCGCCCTCGCGGTAGAAGGAGGGACAGCCCGCCGCAAGCATCTCGCCCACCCATGCCGGCGGGGCCTTGCCCTCGGCGTTCATGCGCTGCACGACCTTCTCCACGCCAAGGGCGTCCCAGACCTCGAAGGGCCCGAGGTCCCAGTTGAACCCCCAGCGCAGGCCCTCGTCGATGGCCACTACGGTGTCGGCGATCTCCGGGATGCGGAACGCGGCGTACGCCAAGGTGTCGCGCAGGACGCGCCACGCGAAGGCCCCGGCCCGGTCCTCGGCCCAGGTCACGGTGCAGATGCGGTCCGCCGCCCTGTGGAGGCCTTTCACCGCCTTGAGGCTCGGGATGTCGGGCTTGGCCTGGGGCACGTAGTCGGCCTTCATGGGATCGAGGACGAGGACCTCCTTCTTGCCGTCCTCCTTCTTGACCTGCTTGAAGAACCCGGCGCCCGTCTTCCGGCCCAGGGCCCCCATGGCCACCATCTTCGTGAGCAGCTCGGGCACGGCGAAGGCCCACTTGCCCTCGTCCTCGGGGCAGCCCTCGGCGAGCGTGTTCACCACGTGCACGAAGGTGTCGAGGCCCACCAGGTCCGCGGTGCCGAAGGAGGCGCTCTTGGGGCGGCCCAGCGCCGGGCCCGTGATGGCGTCCACCTCGTCGAAGCGGTAGCCCATCTCCAGCGTGGCGTGGAGCGTGGCCATCATGCCGAAGACGCCCACGCGATTCGCCACGAAGTTCGGCGTGTCCTTCCCGAAGACGATGCCCTTTCCGAGGCGGAAGGTGCCGAACTCCACGAGGTCCTTCACGACCTGCTTGTCGGTGGACTTCCCCTTGACGAGCTCGAGCAGGTACATGTAACGCACGGGGTTGAAGAAGTGAGTCACGAGGAAGTTCTTGCGGAAATCCCTCCCGCGGCCGCGCACCATCTTGCTGATGGGGAGGCCGGAGGTGTTGGAGGAGACGATGGTCCCGGGCCGCACCACCTTCTCGACCTTCTCGAAGAGCTTGCGCTTGATGTCGAGGCGCTCGACCACCACCTCGATGACCCAGTCGCACTCCGCCAGGCGCTGGAGGTCGTCCTCGAAGTTGCCGACCTCGATGAGGGGCAGCGACTTGGGCGAGTAGAGGAGCGCGGGGCGGCCCTTCTGAACCGCCTCGAGGCCCTTGAGCGCGAACTTGTTCCGGAAGCGCTTGTCCTCCGGTTTGAGGCCGGCTTTGGCGTCCTCGTCGGTGAACTTGGGGGGTACGATGTCGAGCATCAGACACGGGACCCCGGCGTTGGCCAATTGCGCCGCGATGCCGGAGCCCATGATGCCCGAGCCCAGCACGGCCACCTTGTTGATTCTGCTTCGCATCGGTGGACCTCCTCTCCTGCTTGTTCGGAACTGGTTGAAGTATCGTCCCCTCGCGGCGCCCGCGCCAGCGGTCCGCGCATCCGTCAATGTGCGTCGCGCCGGGGCTCCATCCCTTGGAACTCCCGGCCACCGTGCCTTTGCTCCCCTCCCCCCCTTCCAATCTTTCGGGAGACACCCATTATGCGGGTAAACACTCACTTATTGCAAGGGGCGGGGGTCAAGCCCCCTTTCGGGTGACGGAAAGCCCAAAGCACCGACCCTTTTCTAATATCCCAGGAGATCGAGGATGCATCGCTTTCGGAGCGGAGCGGAGAAAGCGGCGTCCCGACGCCGTTGGGCCTAATGCAAGGAAGCCGAGCGGCCCGGGGCCGACGCGTACTGGCGTACTCGGAGCGCCCCGGGCCGCGATGGCTGACACAGCAGGAGGTCCGACGCCGTCGGCGCGTAGCAAAAAGGGGGGTGGTGCTCGCGGTGGCCGAATCAGGCAGGCCGGCAGGCCCGAAGGGCCGCCGGGCGAAGGGGGCGGCGGGAAGAAAGGCTTGGCACTGCGCGCCTTTGCCTGTGCGACGGGGCAAGGAAAGATGACGTGCAGGCAAGAAGGTGAGGCGGCGGCCTTTCTGAACCGCTGCAGACCGCCCGGCGAGAGGCGCGGAGCGCCTGTCGGCCTGCGTCCGTTCCTCAGGTCAAGCAGTGTTGCGGTTTTGGGAGGCTTCTAGACGCACTTCAGCGCTCGTGCGCCTACCTTCCCCAGTCTCTCGGGTAGCGGAAATCGATCCCTACGGTGCGCTGGCTGAGCTTGGCGATAATGGGCAGGCGCCGCTTGTACTGGCTCCCCTCCACCATCCCCAGGACGCGCTCCACGAGGGCCAGCGGATGGCCCGCGGCGGCCACCTCCTCGACGGTGTAGCGCTCGTCCACGAGGAGGCAGAGAATCGCGTCGGCCTCCGCGTAGGTCAGACCCATCTCACCCTCGTCGGTCTGGTCGGGCCAGAGGTCCGCGGAGGGCGCCTTCTCGATGACCGACGCGGGCAGGCCCATGTGCCGCGAAAGTTGCCGCACCTGCCCCTTGTAGAGGTCGCCGATGGGGTTGAGGGAGGAGGCCATGTCGCCGTACCACGTGCCGTAGCCGAGGAGGAGCTCGGTCTTGTTGCTCGTGCCCAGGACGAGGTAGCCCTCCCGCGCCGAACGGTCGAAGAGGACCGCCATCCGCACGCGCGCCATGAAGTTTCCGCGGCGCAGGGCCGGCGCGTCCCCGGCCGCCTCGAAGTAGGCGTCCACCATGGGGGTGATGTCCACGCGTTCCGTGCGTACCCCAAGCTGGGCCGCCACGGCGTCGGCGTCGGCCTCGGAGGCGGGCGAGCTCGTCTTGTACGGCATCTTCACCGAGAGGACGCGCTCCGTACCCAGGGCGTGGACCGCGAGGGCGCAGGCGAGGGCCGAGTCCACGCCGCCCGAGAGCCCCAGGACGACGCCCTTGAGGCCGGTCTTGCCCAGCTCCTCCTGAAGGAAGCGGTCGATCATGGCCAGCGCGATGGTCGGGTTGAG
>JBBIUU010000044.1:0-24357 GCA_037440125.1 Acidobacteriota bacterium | reverse complement strand
CATGCTCATCGGCCTCGCCGCGAAGAACGCCATCCTCATCGTCGAGTTCGCCCGCGTGAAGCACCGCGAGGGCGTGCCCCTCGAGGAGGCCGCCCTGCAGGCGGCGCACCTGAGGTTCCGGCCCATCCTCATGACCTCCTTCGCCTTCATCATGGGCGTCTTCCCGCTCGTCATCGCCTCAGGCGCGGGCGCCGAGGCGCGCAAGGTCATGGGCCTCGCGGTCTTCTGCGGGCTGCTCGTGGCGACGATCCTGGGCGTCAACCTCATCCCCGTCCTCTTCGTCGTCATCGAGCGCCTCTCGGCGCGGAGGAAGGGTACGGCGGTCCCGGAGGACACGCTCCCCGGGGCCCCGCCGAAGGAAGGGGGGAACTGACATGAGACGCCCCCTCGCCCTCCTGCTCATCGCGCTCGTCCTCACGACGGGGTGCATGCTCGGGCCCGACTACAAGCGCCCCGAGACGAACCCGCCCCAGGCCTTCGCGGACGACCCGGGCGCCGGCGAATCGGTCGCCAACCTCCCGTGGTGGGAGCTCTTCAAGGACCCGGTCCTGCAGGACCTCATCCGCACGGCGCTGAAGGAGAACCGCGACCTCAAGGCCGCCCTGGCCCGCGTCGACGAGGCACGGGCCGCCCTGGGGTACACCAAGGCGGACCAGTGGCCCTCCTTCGGCTACGGAGGCACCGCCTCGCGCGCCAACCTCTACTCCCCGAACTTCCTCTACCCGCTCGCGCCCAGGTTCCTGCCGGCCTACACGCCCGTTACGACCGACACGGTCATCGTGGCGGCGGACGTCTCCTTCCAGATCGACCTCTGGGGTCGTCTGCGGCGCTCCTCGGAGTCCGCCCGGGCCCAGCTCGTGGCCTCCGAGGAGGCCTACCGTACCGTGACCATCACGGTGGTCTCCGACGTCGCCACCATGTACCTCCTCCTCCGCCAGCTCGACGCCCAGCTCAAGGTGGCCACCGACACGCTGGCCTCCCGGAAGGAGACGCTGCGCCTCATCCAGGCGCGGTACGACGGCGGCCTCGTCTCTCTCCTCGACGTCAACCAGGCGCAGATGCTCGAATCCTCCGCCGCGTCCACGAAGGCCGCCCTCGAGCGGGGCGTGGCGCAGACCGAGCACGCGCTGAGCTTCCTCCTCGGACGGAACCCCTCGGCCATCCCGCGCGGCCTGGCGCTCGACCAGCAGGTCTTCCCCCCCGAGGTTCCGGCGGGGCTGCCCTCGCAGCTCCTCGAGCGGCGGCCCGACATCCGCACGGCGGAGGAGGCCCTCCACGCGCAGACCGCGCTCATCGGCGTGACCATGGCGCTCATGCTCCCCAACTTCGCGCTCACGGGGTCCTACGGCCACGAGTCCCTCGAGCTCACGGGCTACCCGTCGGGCGCCGGGAACTTCTGGACGGCCGGGCTGGGCGTGATCGGACCCCTCTTCCAGTTCGGCAAGAACAAGTCCCGCGTGGAGGTCCAGAAAGCCAAGACCGAGGAGGCCCTGCAGACCTACGGGAAGGCCGCCCTGAACGCCTTCCGCGAGGTGGAGGACGCCCTCGTGGCGGTGAGGACCTACAAGGACGAGTACGAGGCGGTGGAGAGGGACGTGGCCGCGGCGCGCAGCGCCTCCATGCTCTCGCACGCCCGCTACGACGAGGGTTACTCGAGCTTCCTCGAGGTCCTCGACACGGACCGCATCCTTTTCACCGCCGAGCTGCAGGCCGCGGAGGTCCTCCAGCAGCGCTACGCCGCGGTCATCACCCTCTACAAGGCCCTGGGCGGCGGGTGGTTCCCGGAGAACCCCACGGGAGCCGTCGGGGCGAAGAAATAGGCGGATTGTGGGAGCCGCCTCCCGGCGGCGAATGGTGTCTCGACGCGGCGCTTCGCGACCAGGAGGTCGCTCCCACAGTAGGAGCGGTCTCCAGACCGCGATCCTGTTCCCGAGCGCGCCGGGACCCGAAGGGAAGAGATCGGCGTCAGGAGACGCCTCCTACGGCTCGTACGCCGCGTTCGTCGTTCTCCCCGCATGCTAAAATATATTGTGATGGGAACCGGACAGGACGCGACGCTCGGGGGGAGGATGGGCCGCATCGCGGCGTTGGCAAGCGCCGCGATGGCGCTCGCCACCGTGCTCGGGCTCTGCGCGCAGGACACTCCACCTCTCCCCGCGACGGCTCCGGCATCAAGCGCGCGGGAGGCCGTTCCTCAGCCGCCCCCGGTTCCGGCAGCCGCCCCGCAGGTCCCCCCGGCCGACGACCGCGGGGGGAAGTGGGCGTGGAGCTTCCGGTGGAAGGGGTGGGACGGCATCCGCTGGTCGGTCCACCGAGAGTTCGAGCACCAGGATCCCTTCAAGGACGTGAGCTACCTGGACCTGGGGCAGTTCAAGTTCACGGGGAAGATCGGGGGTCGCCTCCTCGTGGACGCCGCCTCCCTCGGGGGCCTGCCCTCCAGCAACAGCGGGAACGACTACGAGGTCCGCAAGGCCAGCGTCTACATGATGGGGAAGTGGGTCCTGCTGGCCCCCTTCACGTACAAGGTCCAGTTCGACTACGTGGCGGACCACTTCACGACGCAGGAGACGTGGATCCGGTGGGAGCACCTCCCCTACATCGGAGGCTTCAAGACCGGTCAGTACGGCGTCCCCTACGGCCTCGAGAACACCATGAGCGGCTTCGACTGGACCATGATGGAGATGTCCTCCGCGGTCATGGCCCTCGCCCCCGGCACGAACTGGGGGTTCCAGATCGGGGCGCCGGTGGCGAAGAAACGGATGACGTGGATCCTCGGCGTCTTCGCGCCGGCGAGCTACCAGGAGAGCGGCGACGCGTCGAAGAACTACGTCCGCATCGTGACGAGGCTCACGGGCCTCGTCTTCGACCGCAGCGACTGGCCGAACCCCGAATACCTCCACCTCGGGCTCTCCCTGAGCTGGCTCTACTCGGGGAACGCGGGGATCGAGTACCAGTCCCGGCCGGAGTCCCACCTCGCGCCGTACCTCGTGAACACGGGGCAGATCAAGGACGGTAAGCCCCGACAGGCGGCCTTCGAGGCGGCTTGGGTGACAGGTCCCTTCTCCCTCCAGGGCGAGTACCTGGCTTCGCGCGTGTACCGGGACAACCTGCCCAGTGTGAACTTCGAAGGTTACTATGTCCTGGGGACCGTGTCCCTCACGGGAGAGAGCCGGCCCTACGACAAGAACGAGGGCGTCCTCACGGGGCTCAAGCCTTACTCGCCTTTCACCTTCAAGCACGGCGGCCGGGGCGCGTGGGAGCTGGCGCTGCGCCTCTCCCACGTGAACCTGACCGACAAGGACATCCAGGGCGGGCGGATGAACACCGCCACGCTGGGCGCCACGTGGTACATGAACGCCCAGGCCAAGGTCATGATCAACTGGGTCCACGGCAACGTGACCGGGCCGCTGCCCTACAAGACCATCAACATCCTCGAGTTCCGGATCGGGATCAACATCTGACAAGGGAAGCAAGAACGAGATCCTGAGATCGGTGCCCTTCGAAGGCGCGCTCAGGATGACGGATGAGATCGAGTGCCCCTTGAGAGAGGCCCCCGTTCTCTCCGCGTCATTCCAGGCTGTGCCCACAGCGGGCTGCTGGGCTGGAATCTCGCCCGTTCCCAAAGGCAGGAACGCGATCCTGAGATCGACTTCCCGTCGAAGGCGCCCTCAGGATGACGGCTGAGAGCGACTTCCCTTCGAAGGCGCCCTCAAGATGAACGGGCAGATGCGAAAGAGCCCCGGACCTTTCGGCCCGAGGCTCTAGCGTTTCAAAGATCTTGTGCCCCGCTATCTCACTTCTTCTCCGCCGCGGGCTGCGCCTGATTTTCTGAAGGAGGTGGGGGCAGCTGGGCGTTGGTCTGCCACCCGCCGCCGAGGGCCTTGTAGAGCTGGGCGTAGTTCTGAAGCCGGCGGAACTCGTAGGTTGCGAGGAGCTGCTGCGCGGGGTAGAGTTTCTCCATCGCGTAGAGGACCTCGAAGTAACTCGACAGGCCCGAGTTGTAACGCAGGTTGGCGAGGTCCACGGCCTGCTGGTAGGCGTCCACCGAGCGCCGCTGCTGCTTCTCGGCCTCGGCGAGCTTCACGTTGGCCACGAGCCGCGTGCTCACCTCGGCGAAGGCGTTGTTCACGGCCTGCTCGTACTGCGCGAGCGCCTGGCCGTAGAGGGCCTTGGCGGCCTCGTACTGGTAGTAGAGCGCGCCGCCGTGGAAGAGGGGTTGGAAGAGGCCCGCGGAGACGCTCCACCGCTTGCCCGAGCCGAAGAGCTCGTTGACCTCGGGGCTGATGCCGCCGAGGAGGCCCGTCAGGCTGATCGTGGGGAACATGCTCGCGAGGGCCGCGCCCACGTTCGCGTTGTAGGCGACGAGGGCGTACTCGGCGCCACGCACGTCGGGGCGGCGCTCGAGGAGGGCGGAGGGGAGGCCCGCCGGAACGTCGAGGGGGAGGTCGATCGTGGTGGGGAGCTTGCCGCGCTTGATGGGGCCGGGCGGCCGTCCCACGAGGACGCAGAGGGTGTTCTCCTTCTCCACGATGGTCGCCTCGAGGTCGGGGACCTGGGCGGCCACGCTGCCCAGAGCGCCCTCGGCGCTGCTCGTCTGGAGGGCGCTCGCGGCGCCTCCCTGGAGCTTCCGGTCGAAGAGCTGGTAGGTCTCCTCGAAGGACTTGGTGGTGTTCTTGGCGATCGCCAGCTCGGCGTCGAGCTGGCAGAGCTCGAAGTAGGCCGTGGCCACGTCGGCCACGAGGGAGAGCATGACCCCGCGGCGCGCCTCCTCGCTGGCGAGGTATTCGGCGCGACCCGATTCGTTCAGACGCCGCAGGCGGCCCCAGAGGTCGATCTCCCAGGCCAAGGTGAACTGGGCCGTGTAGAGCTCCTTGTCGGCGGGCTCCGCCCCACCGTTGACGTAGGACGATTCCTTGCCCCGCTTGCTCCAATCGAAGGCGCCGTCCACCTGCGGGAAGAGGTAGGAGCGGGAGATCCCCGCCTGCGCGCGGTACTGCTCGACACGCTGGGCGGCCACGATGGCGTTGGGGCTGTTCTTGAGCGCCTCGTCGATGAGGGCCTTCAGGTCGTCGTCCTGGACGATGTCCCACCAGGGCTTGTCGGCGAGGGACACATCGGAGACCGGCGTCTGGACGTCGCGGTATTGCTCGGGCGTCGGGATGGGCGGGCGCTTGTAGTTGGGCCCGAGGGCGCAGCCCAGGGCTGAAAAGATTCCTAGAGATAGAAATACGATGCGCAGCTTCATGTCAGCGCTCCTGCGTCGGCCTGATCGATCTTCCCGCGCGGAAAGCCCCTGAGGATGGGTGGGCAGCGAGGCCGAAGCCGCGGAACTGCCCGCGAAACTTGCCACCCGCGGTGGGCTCTGCCCAGCCGAGCGCTGGGCGGGAAGGAGAAATCCTTTCCGCCCAGGCATCAGTGCCCTCCTTCCTGGGGGGGTACGCCAGGGTTGGTGTCCTCGGAGGCGTGCGCCTGGTGCTCCTTCTCCGAGCCCGACCAGCGCTCGATGATGACGAAGAGCGCGGGGATGATGAAGATGGCGATGCCGGTGGCAGCGAGCATGCCGACGATGACCACCGTCCCGAGGACCTTCCGGGAGATGGCGCCGGCGCCCGAGGCCGTCCAGAGCGGCACGCACCCGAGGATGAACGCGAAGGAGGTCATGAGGATGGGGCGGAGGCGGAGCCTGGCGCCCTCCAGCGCGGCGTCCACGAGGGAGCGCCCGTGCTCGTCGAACTCCATTTTCGCGAACTCGACGATGAGGATGGCGTTCTTCGCGGCGAGGCCGATGAGCATGACGAGCCCGATCTGGGCGTAGACGTCCAGGTCGAAGTTCCTCAGAAAGAGGCCCGTGAAGGCGCCCACCACCGCGATGGGGACCGAGAGGAGGACGCTGAAGGGCAGGGACCAGCTCTCGTAGAGCGCGGCGAGAATGAGGAAGACGAAGACGATGGAGAGGCCGAAGACGAGGCCCGCCGTGCCGGAGGCCTTGGCCTCCTGGAAGCTCAGGTCGCACCACGCGTACCCCATGTCGCTCGGCAGAACCTCCTTCGCCACCTCGGTGAGGGCCTTCATGGCGTCGCCGGAGCTGTAGCCCGGCGCCGCATTGCCGGTGACCCACGCCGCGCGGAAGAGGTTGAACCGGTTGGTGTACTCGGGCCCGAAGATCTTGCTCGTGTTGATGACCGAGCCGAGGGGGACCATGTTCCCGTCGTTGTTCTTCACGTAGAACTGGTTCATGTCCTCGGGCTTGGTCCGGTCGGTCCCCTCGGCCTGGAGGTAGACCTTCCACTGCCGGCCGAAGCGGTTGAACTGGTTCACGTAGAGGCCGCCCATGAACGCCTGGAGGGTCTGGTAGACGTCCCCCACGGCGACGCCCTGCTTGAGGACCTTGGCCTGATCCACGTCGGCGTAGATCTGGGGCACGGCGGCCCGCCAGGGGCTGAGGACGCCCACGAGCTCCTTGCGCTTCTGGCAGGCGGCGATGAACTTGCCGAGGTTCTGCTCGAGGTACTCCACGTCGTGGCCGCCCTTGTCCTGCAGGAAGAAGGAGAAGCCCCCCGCGTTCCCTAGGCCGGGGATGGCGGGCGGGCCGAAGGTGAAGGCCACGGCCTCGGGGATCTGCTCCCTCAGGGCCGCGTTCACGCGCCGCTGGATGGCGGCCGCGGTCATCTCGGGGCCCTTGCGCTCCTTCCACTCCTTGAGCGAGATGAAGTAGAAGCCCGTGTTCGTGGAGCTGATCTGGGTGAGCATGCTGTAGCCGGAGATGGCCGTGACGTACTCGATGCCCTCGGTCTTGAGGAGGAGGTCGCCGACCCGTTTCATGGTGGCGTTGGTCCGCTGCACGGAGGCCGCGTCGGGGAGCTGGACGTTCGCGAAGAGATAGCCCTGGTCCTCCTCGGGCACGAAGCTCGTGGGGATCTTCTTGCCCAGAAGGCCCGCGAGGAGCGTGAAGCCCGCCAGGATGACGAGGCTGAGGAAGGCCTTCCGGATGAGGTGCTGGCTCCAGTTCACGTACCCGTGCGTCAGTTTGAGGAACCAGGCGTTGAAGGCGTCGAAGAATTTCCCGAGGGGCCCCTTGGCTTCCTTCTTCGGCCTCAGGAGGAGGGCCGAGAGGGCGGGCGAGAGCGTGAGGGCGTTGAACGCCGAGATGAGCACCGAGATGGCGATGGTGATGGCGAACTGCTTGTTCAGGCGCCCCTGGATGCCGCTCATGAAGGCCACGGGGATGAACACCGAGGAGAGCACGAGCGCGATGCCCACGACGGGCCCCGAGACCTCCTTCATCGCCTTGAAGGTGGCATCCTTGGGGCTCAGGCCCTGCTCGATGTGGTGCTCCACGGCCTCCACGACCACGATGGCGTCGTCCACCACGAGGCCGATGGCGAGGATGAGGCCGAAGAGCGAGAGGGTGTTGATGGAGAACCCGAGGAGCGGGAAGACCGCGAAGGTGCCGATGAGGGAGACGGGCACGGCGATCATGGGGATGAGCGTGGCGCGCCACCCCTGGAGGAAGAGGAAGACCACGATGATGACGAGGATCATGGCCTCGAAGAGGGTCTTGACGATCTCGTCGATGCCCTCGACGACTGGGAGGGTCGTGTCGAGGGCCATGATGTAGTCGACGTCCGAGGGGAAGCTCTGCTTGAGCTCCTCCACCGCGGCCTTGACGTCCTTCGCCACCTGCAGCGCGTTCGAGCCGGGGGCCTGGTAGACGGCGATGGCGCCCGCGGGCTGGCCCTGGACGGTGGCCGTCTGGTTGTAGTTGAGGGCTCCGAGCTCGAGGCGGGCCACGTCCTTCAGCCGGACGGTGGACCCGTCGGGGTTCAGGCGGACCACGATGTTCGCGAACTGCTCGGGGTCGACGAGGCGGCCCTGGGCCCTCACCGTGTAGGTCGTGGCCGTGCCCAGGGGCGCGGGCTCGCCGCCCACCTTGCCGGCGGGGTTCACGTTGGATTGCTGCTTCACTGCGGTCATGATGTCGTTCACGGTGAGGCTGAGCTTGGCGAGCTTGTCGGGCTTCACCCAGATGCGCATCGCGTAGTCGGCGGCGCCGAAGATCGTGACCTGGCCCACGCCCTTGGTGCGGTAGATCACGTCCTTCATGTTGATGGTGATGTAGTTGCTCAGGAAGAGCCCGTCGTAGGTGCCCTTGGGGGAGTACACCGAGAACACGAGGAGCGGCAGGCCGAAGGACTTGTTGACCGTGACGCCGTACTGGTTCACGTCCGTGGGCAGGTTCGGCGACGCCTGGGACACCCGGTTCTGCGCGTTCACCTGGTCCATGTCCACGACCGTGTCGATGTCGAACGTGACCTGGAGCTGCATGGTGCCGTCGTTGGCGTTGATGGACTTCATGTAGAGCATGTTGTCCACGCCGTTCATCTGCTGCTCGAGGGGCGTGGCCACCGACTGCTCGATGGTGACGGCGTCGGCGCCCGTGTAGGTGGCGTTGATCTGGATGAGGGGCGGGACGATGTCCGGGAACTGGGCGATGGGCAGCCCGAGCATCGCCACCAGGCCCGCGAGGACCGTGAGGATGGCGATGACCATGGCCACGATGGGCCGCCTTATGAAGAAGTCGGCCACGGCCTACCTCCCCCCAGCTGACGTAGCGGCCTCTGGCCTGGCGGCGGGTGCCGTCTCGGCCTGGACCTTCATCCCGGGCCTCACCATCTGGAGGCCGCCCACGATGAGCCGCTCGCCGACCTTCACGCCTTTGTCGACGACCCAGAGGCTCCCGACGCGCGGGCCCATGACAACCGACCGCAGCTCCACGGTGCCGTCGTTGCCGACGACCGCCACCTGGGTGTCCCCCTGGAGCTCCTTCACCGCGGCCTGCGGGACCAGAAGGGCGTCCTTCCTTGTGTTCGTGACGGCCTGGACCTTGGCGTACTGGCCGGGCCGGAGAATCTTGTCGGGGTTGGGGAACTCGCCCACGAGAGTGATGGTGCCCGTCTTCTGGTCGATCTGGCGGTTGAGGATGATGACCTTCCCGGGGTGGGCGTACTTGCTGCCGTCCGCGAGGACGATGGTCAGGTCTCCTCCGGCGCGGTCTCGCTGGGTCTCGGTGGCGGCCATGTAGTTCAAGTACTGGGACTCGGTGATCGCGAAGGACACCCGGACGGGGTCCACGGTGGAGACCGTCGTGAGGACGCTCTGGCCGTTCACGAGGGAGCCCACCTGGATCTGGGCCGTACCGACGATGCCGTTGATGGGCGAGGTGACGGTGGTCCAGTTGAGGTTGAGCTGGGCCTGCTCGAGCTGGGCCTTGGCCGACTCCACGTTGGCCTCGCTCTGGCGCTGCGTGGACAGGGCGTCGTCGAGCTCCTGCTGGCTGATGGCCTGGCTCTTGGCGAGGGGCTTGTACCGCTCCACGGTGATGTTCGCGTTGTCGAGGGCGGCCTGGTTGCGGGCCAGGTTGCCCTTGGCCGCGTCGAGGGCCGCCTTGAACTGCCGGGGGTCGATCTGGAAGAGGGGCGTGCCCTCCTTCACCCAGGTGCCCTCCTGGTACACCTGGCGGAGCATGTAGCCCTCGATCTTCGGCCGGATGTCGGCGTTGACGGAGCCCTCCAGGGTGCCGACCCATTCCTGGGTCACGGGTACATCCTGCGTGATGACGGAGGTGACCACGACCTTCTGGAGGGGCGGCTCGGCCTTCTTCTTCTCGCACGCGGCGGAGAAGAGCAGGCCCACGAAGACCAGGACGGCCGCCGCGGCGGCCCACGCGGTACGGGTGCGGTTCGTTCGTCTCACGTCACGTTCCTCCCTCTGTTCCCAATCGAAGCCCGGCGAAGGGGCGGTGCCCACCAAGTCGTACACTTCTGGAGGAGTCGACGGCCCCCCTGGTAGAACGGCGCAAACGTGCCACTAATTATATTCGTGGCTCGATCCGCGCGGCAAGGGTCACGTCGCCCCGGGCGGCTCCTCCGGGCCCCCTTCACGTCGCTCCAGGAACCGGACCCGGCCGGAGGAAATTTCGTAGATCGCCCCGATGCACCGCATCCACCCTTCGGTCGCCCTGGCCCGCCCCTCGGGGGACTCCAGGATCTGCCGGACCACCCACCGGACGTTGGCCTCCACCGCCTCGGCGAGCCTGTCCTCCGCTGGCAGCTCTTCGTCGAGCCCGGAGAGCGCCGGCTGGAGGCTGTCCACGAGGAGCTGGATCCGCGAGTGGTGGCTGACGCCCTCGAACCTCGACGCCAGCGCCGCCTGAACCGCACCGCATCCCTCGTGGCCCATCACCACGACCAGGGGCGTCCTCAGGTGGGCCCCGGCGTATTGGAGGCTCCCCGCCACCTCCCCCGAGAGCACGTTGCCCGCCACGCGCACCACGAAGAGCTCGCCCAGTCCGGCATCGAAAATGACCTCGGGGGGCACCCTGGAGTCGCTGCACCCCAGGATCGTGGCGTAGGGGCGCTGGCCGCGGACGAGGCCCGCCAAAGTCTCTTTGCAGAGGCCGGAGAGCCTGCCTTGCCCCTCAAGGAACCTGCGGTTGCCTTCGACGAGCCGGGCGAGGGCCTCATCGACCGTGCAGACGGGTCCTTCGTCGTGCGTCGCCATGGACCTTTCAACCTCCCAGCGCGAGGGCCACGCCCACGAGAGCGGCGCCCAGAAGGAGCATGGCCGTCCCGGTGATCCAACCCTTCGCCATGGCCCGGTCGCCGTACTTGTACCCGATCAGGAACAGCAACAGGAGGAGCAGCCCGTTGGAGACGCGGAGGGCCACTTCGCGGTCCCGGAAGAGCAGGAAGGGGAGGGCGGCCGGGAGCGTGCACGCGATCTCCACCACAAGGATGCCGAGGCCACCGAGGAGATCGTCCGCGGTCATGAGCCGGGGGGGCTTGGGCGCCGCAGCGAAGAGGGGCACCATGGCGCGGTAGACCGCCTCCTTCGCCCCGGGTGGGGCCTCCTCCGGGAGGCGGTCATCCAGCTCGGCCCCGATCAGCGCCACCGCCGAGGTCTCGTCGCCGCAGGCCTTCACCTTGCGGAAAATCCTTACCCGCTGGCCCCGCTGGGTCATGGCGCTCAGGACGTAGAGGGCCCCGTCGATGATCCCCCACGCCAGGTTGCAGCCGATGGTCGCCAGGAGGAGCTGGCGGACGCCCTTGGGGCCCTCCTCCACCTGGTGCGCCGCCACGAGGGTGAAGGAGAGCACCATGATGAGCCCGCAGAGGGCCTCCGCGAGTCGGTCCGCCGGGTCGAGGTGTCTCCTCACGAAGCGGGTCAGCGGACCCAGCGCAATTCCGTCCGTCATCGTGGCGCCTCCGTGGTCGCAAGATAGGCGTCGAGGCACGCCTGGGGAGCGAGGAAGAACCTCTCCTCGCCGATGAGTTCGGTGAGACCCTCCCGGTCCATGTCCGCCATCAGCCCGGGGCTGGCGAGGAGCACGGCCGTCTCCACGCCGTGCCCTCGGAGTTCCTCCACGAGCTCGCGCAGGGTCTCGGCGGCGCTGAAGTCGAGGTCGGGGATGGTGCCGGCTTCCAGGACGAACCAGCGCACGGGCGAGGGCGAGGCCAGCACGACGCGGCGGACCTCCTCCGCGAAGTAGCCGGAGTTGGCGTAGTAGAGGCTCCCGCCGAACCAGTACATGAGAAGGCCCGGGAGGAAGGTTCCGCCGGGCTCGGCGGTCGCCATGCGCCAGTGCCGCTGGGGGTCGGGCACGATGAGGCCCGTCGGGGGCCGGTACCCGCGCTTGACGTGCTGGAGGAGGGAGAGCACCAGGGCGAGGAGGATCCCCTCGCGCACGCCCACGACGACCACCGTCAACGCGGTGATGATGGCCACCCAGAACTCCCCGGGGCTCCGCCGGTAAATCTCGGCAAGGGGGCGGACCTTCACGAGGTGGAAGCCGATGAGGAAGACGATGGTCGCCAGCACCGCGGCAGGGAGATGGGCGAGCGGGCCCGTGAGGAAGAGGAGCACGAGTATGACGGCCGCCGCGGCGGTGACCATGGCGAGCTGGCTCCGGCCGCCCGCGGATTCGGCCGTGGCCGTCTGCGTCGGGCTCCCGTTCACGACGAAGGTCCCTCCCGCGCCCGCCGCCAGGTTGGCCGCGCAGAGGCCCAGGAGGTCGCCGTTGGCGTCGAAGCCCTCGCGATACTTCACGGCGTAGGCCCTGGCCGTGGCGGCGCTCTGGGCCATGATGACGATGGTGCACGAGAAGGCCACCTCGAGGACAGGCGGGATGGCGTCCCAGCCGACTCTGGGCAGGCCGAGGTGGGGCAGCCCCGCGGGGATCTCGCCCACGGCGGGGATCCCCATCGCTTCGAAACCGAAGTGGGTGCTCGCGGCGATCGCGGCCACCACGACCAGCAATGCCCCCGGCACTTTGGGCACCCACCGGCCCAGGGCCAGGATGACGGCGGCCACGGCCAGGGAGAGGAGGGGCACGGCGGGGTTCAAGCCGGGGAGGTGCTCCGCGCAGTGGAGGCTCCTCCCGAAGAACCCCCTGCCTCCCGCCTCGATGCCCAGCATCCCGTGGAGCTGGCCCATGGCCACCTGGAGGCCGACGCCGGTGAGGAAGCCGGTGAGGACGGTCCTCGAGAGAAAGTCCGATAGGAACCCCAGGCGGAAGATGCGGGCCACGAGCAGCATGGCGGCGCAGACCAGCGCCACGAGGCCGGTCAGCGCGATGTACCCGGGGCTTCCGGCGGGGTTCGACGCGGTGACGAGGGCCGAGGCTACCATGGCGGCGGTGGCCGAGTCGGCGGCGACGACGAGGTGGCGCGAGGCACCGAGGAGCGCGAAGGCGAGGACGGGGAGGAACAGGGTGTAGAGACCCAGGACGACGGGGACTTCGATGATCCGGGCGTAGCCCATGGCCTGGGGCAGGCCCACCGCGGCGAGGGTCAACCCGCCCACGACCTCGGCCGGAATCCGCGACGGCTCGAGCGGCAGGAGGCCCTTGAGAAAAGGAAGGCGGCTCGGCGTGCCCTCGTCGCTGCGGGAAGCGGCCATGCTCGGGACCCCCTCTCACCAGCCTCGCGGAACCGGGAAGGCTCCAGTATAGGCCATGGGCCGGGTTCCCGACGACCTGCGGGGCGGTTGTCCCGGGTGTAGGACTATGGTCCCATAGGGCCGTGGGCCGGGAGTGAAATACTAGTAGGAGAACGACAAGCGCGTCCGGTGTCTCGGGGCAGGCGTCCTGAGGTCGGCTTTCCTCCGGGCGGAAGGGGAGTCCGAGATGGTGAACAAGGCCAAGAAGGCGAAGAAGGCCGCCAAGAGCGCGAAGGCGGAAAGGGCATTGAAGAAGGGAGCCAAGGCGGCCAAGGCCGAAAAGGCCGCGAAGCCCGCCAAGAAGGCCGTCGAGGGCAAGCCCAAGAAGGAAGAGAAGCTCGAGGTGGAGAAGTCCGGCGCAGTGCAGGTGGTCGTTCCCGCGGCGGACGACTTCGAGTTCGAGCGCCCCGAGCGCACGCCCGACGTGAAGCCCGGCACCTACCTCGACGGCCATCCGCTGGACAACGTGCACTACCTCGAGTGCAAGGTCATCCTCAAACCGGACGACTTCACCTCGGCCCAGAGCTTCCACGAGTTCGGCCGCCAGTTCAAGAAGCTGACCGACCAGTGGGGCATCCGCTACAGCACCGCGCACCTCGTCGGGCAGCAACCCCAGATCAAGGAGGTGATCTTCCTCGACACGGCGGACTTCCGCCTCTACAACAACGCCTACATCCTGCGCCGCCGGGTCACCTACGAATACGGCTTCCCCGTGGGGGACCCCGAGATCGTCTTCAAGTTCCGGCACCCCGACATCCAGCTCTGCGCCGAGAAGGACATCCGGCCCCACATCCCGGGCCTCTACCGCATCAAGTTCAAGGCCGAGGCGCTCCCGCTGCGCGACAAGCTGGGGGGCTACCGGAAGCTCTTCTCCCACAACGTGCAGTTCGGGCTGAGCCAGGTGGAGCCGGGAGACCGCACTTCGATGAATTTCCTCACGAAGGTCTTCCCGTGCCTCGAGCCCTTGAGGCGCTCCGATTCGGACCGTGTCGAGCTCGTCAACCAGACCATCGTGGAGGAGGTCCTCTTCGACCTCGGCGTCCTCGACTTCGGGAAGGGCGTCCTCGCCAAGACCAACGTGGCCATCTGGAGGCGCCGCGGCGACCACAAG
Organism: Acidobacteriota bacterium; assembly: GCA_037440125.1. Classification (GTDB taxonomy): domain Bacteria; phylum Acidobacteriota; class UBA4820; order UBA4820; family DSQY01; genus JAKAJA01. The sequence goes on along the minus strand of JBBIUU010000044.1, from coordinate 10,250 downwards.
CCCCTGGTGGCGGAGTTCGCCTTCCAGGCCAAGTTCGACCGCCGGGACGAGCTCCACCAGAAGGCCATCGAGCGCTGCGAAAAGCTCTTCCTCGGCGTACAGAAGATGTTCGAGAAGCGGGTCTACCTCGGGGCGACGAAGACGGGCATCGTCTACCGCCTGAACGGCAACCCGCCGCAGAACCATGAGTGACGAGGCGATCCGTCCCCCGCGCCCCTCCATCGGGAGAATCTTCTGGGAGTTTCTCCTCATCGGGGCCACGAGCTTCGGGGGCGGCGTCGTGGCCTACCTCCGCAACGGCCTCGTGACCAGGAACGCGTGGCTCGACGACAAGTCCTTCGTCGAGCTCCTCTCCATCAGCCAGACCATGCCCGGCCTGAACGCCACGAACATGGCGGTGCTCGTGGGTGACCGCCTCCGCGGGGTCCTGGGGTCCGTCGCCGCCCTCGTCGGGATCTGCCTCCCGGGCGGACTCTTCATGTTCACCGCAGGGTACCTCTATCACTTCCACAAGAGCATGCCCGGAGCTCCCGCGGCGCTCAAGGGCGTCGCCGCCGCGGCCGTGGGGCTCGTGCTCGCCACCACGGTCCAGCTCAGCGGCAAGTCCCTCAAGGGCGTCATGGACCTGATCATCGTGGCCGTCTCCGCCGTGGGCGTGGCGGTCTTCCACTGGTCGGTCCTCTGGGTCCTGCTGGGCGTGGGCCTCCTGGCCGTGCTCTGGTACCGGCCCCGGAGGGAGGAGAAGGTGGACGAGAAAGCGGGGGAGGCGGCGCCATGAACGCCAACCTCAAGGAGATCCCCCCCCTCCTCCTCGTGTTCTTCTACCTGTCCTTCCTCACGGTGGGCGGCGGCATGGCCGCCTACCCCGAGATGCAGACCCTCGTCGTGGACGTCCACCACTGGCTGACGGAGGAGGAGCTCATCCACTTCTACAGCGTGGGCCAGCTCGCGCCGGGACCGAACATGATGATGGTGGCCGCCATCGGGGAGAAGGTTGCCGGACCGCTCGCCTCCCTCCTCGTCGTCATCGCATTCTTCCTCCCCACGGCGCTCATGACCTTCGCGGTCGGCAAACTCTGGAAGCGTGCCGAGCGCTGGCCCTGGCGGGAGTCCATCCGGCGCGGGCTCGCGCCGGTCTCGGTGGGCCTCATCCTGTCCGGATGCATCTCCATGGCCAAGGTCGCCCTGTCGGGGTGGGTGAGCGTGGTCGTCACGGTGGTGGTGTTCGGGATCCTGCTCAAGAGCAAGATCAACCCGGCGTTCCTCATCCTGGGCGGTGCGGCGGTGGGCTACTTCGCGCTCCACGGCTGATAGACTGTCCCTCCCGAAGGACCCGGAAGGAGGAGGTGGGGGATGACCTTCGTCGTCGACGCGCTGCGGAACCACCCCGAGCTCGCCATCTTCCTGACGGTCGCCCTGGGCTTCGTCATCGGCAGATTGCGGATCGGCTCCTTCACCCTCGGGAGCGTGGTGGGGACGCTCCTCGCGGGCGTGCTCATCGGCCAGCTCGACATCCAGGTCCCCTCCGTCGTCAAAACGGTCTTCTTCGACCTGTTCCTCTTCGCGACGGGCTACAAAGTGGGGCCGCAGTTCTTCCGCGGCCTCAAGAAGAACGCCCTGTCGCAGGTGGCGCTCACGGTGGTCCTCTGCGTCACGTGCCTTCTCACGGCGTTCACCGCCGCCAGGGTCCTCCACTACGACCGCGGAACGGCGGCGGGCCTCCTGGCGGGGGCCTTCACGGAGTCCACCGTCATCGGCACGGCCGGGGATGCCATCAACCGCCTGGACATTCCGGAGGAGCAGAAGCGGGCCGAAACGAACAACATCCCCGTGGCCTACGCGGTGACCTACCTCGTGGGCACGGCGTTCGTGGTGTGGTTCCTCTCCAACCTCGCGCCCAAGCTCATGGGCGCGAATCTCAAGGAGGAGAGCCGGAAGCTCATGGCCCAGGAGGCCGGCCCCCAGGGCGAAGAGGGCGCGCAGTCGGCTTACCGGCCCTGGCAGTTCAGGGCCTACCGCGTGAGCGCGCCCGGCCTCGGCGGGAGGACCGTGGCGGCGCTCGAGCTCCTCTTCGCGGGGGAGCGCGCCTTCATCCAGCGCATCCGGCGTGGCGGAGAGCTCCTCGATGCCGAGCCGGGCACCGTGGTACGGGAGGACGACGAGATCGCGATCATGGCGAGGCGCGAGGTCGTCCTAAAGGCGCCCGAGCTCATCGGCCCCGAGGTGGAGGACAAGGACCTCCTCGATGTGGCGGCCGAGGTCCTCGACGTGGTTGTGACCAACAGGGCGGTGGCGGACCACACCCTCGAGGAGGCGGGCCGGCTGCACGGCCGGGGCATCGCGCTGCGGCGCCTCGTGCGCGGGGGCGTGGAGATGCCCTTCGCGTGGGAGACCCTCATCAACCGCGGCGACGTGCTCCAGATCATGGGCTCGAAGCGGGACGTGGAGCGCGCCGCCAAGGTCATCGGCTACGCCGAGCGCCCCACGAGCGCCACCGACATGATTTTCGTGGGCGCGGGCATCGTCCTGGGCGGCCTCTTCGGGCTCCTCACGGTGACCGTCGGCGGTCTTCCTCTCACCCTGACTTCCAGCGGCGGGGCGCTGGTCATGGGCCTGGTGTTCGGATGGCTGCGCTCCGTGCGGCCGACCTTCGGGCGCATCCCCGAGCCCGCCCTCTGGATCTTCGACACCGTGGGGCTCGTGGTCTTCATCGGCATCGTGGGCCTGGGCGCCGGGCCGAGCTTCATCTCGGGCCTGCAGAAGACCGGGATCAGCCTCGTCTTCGTGGGGCTGCTCGTGGCCGTCACGCCCCACGTCGCGGCCATCCTCTTCGGGCGGTACGTGCTCAAGATGAACCCCGTCATCCTCCTGGGGGCTTGCTCCGGGGCAGGGACCAACACGGCCTCCCTGAGGGCCATCCAAGACGCCGCCGAGAGCAAGCTGCCGGCGCTGGGCTACACGGTGCCCTACGCCGTCGGCAACATCCTCCTCACCGCCTGGGGGCCCGTCATCGTCGCCATGCTGTCCGCGTGAGGTGCGAGAAGCGAAAAGCAAGAGGAGAAAGGCAAGAGAATTCACCACGGAGGCACGGAGGACACGGAGAAAGACGAACCAATCTTCTTCTCAATGAATCCAGACAAAAACCAAAGGCCGGCCCGAGGGCCGGCCTTTTTTTCACCCACAAAGACCAAGGATCAACGAAGGTTCTTCCCTTACTAGATTGTCATTTCTTTTTCTTTTCTCCGTGCTCTCCGTGTCTCCGTGGTGAATGTCCTTTGACCCGTGGTTCGGACCCTACTTCTCCTTGAGCAGGATCTGCTTGGCGGCCTGGAGCTCCTTGAGCTTGGCCTCGCCCACCTCGGGGTACTTGAGTTCCATGGAGTCGAGGGCCTCGATGACCGCCGCCGCGACGACCACGCGGGAGAACCACTTGTTGTCCGCGGGCACCACGTACCACGGGGCTTCCGGCGTGGATGTGTGACGGATCATGTCCTCGTACGCATCCATGTAGCCGTCCCAGAGGTTTCGCTCCTTGGAATCCGCCGAAGAGAACTTCCAGTTCTTCTCGGGGTTGTCCACGCGCTCGAGGAAGCGCCTCTTCTGCTCCTTCCGGGAGACGTTGAGGAAGAACTTGCGCACCAGGATGCCGTTCCGGCTCAGATAGCGCTCGAAGGCGTTGATGTCGTCGAATCGCTCGTTCCAGATCTCCTTCGTGACGAACCTCTTCGGGATCTTCTGGCCCGCGAGGTACTCGGGATGCACTCGCACGACGAGGGTCTCCTCGTAGTACGAGCGGTTGAAGATGCCGATGCGGCCCCGCTCCGGCGCGTTCTTGAGGCAGCGCCACATGTAATCGTGGTCCAGCTCCTCGGCCGAAGGCCCCTTGAAGGAGAAGACCTGGCACCCCTGCGGGTTCACGCCTGAGAGGACGTGCTTGATGGCGCCGTCCTTCCCCGCCGCGTCCATGGCCTGGAAGATGAGGAGGAGTCCCCACTGGTCCTGGGCGTAGAGCTTGTCCTGGAGGCCCGCTAGCGCCTTGACGCCGTTGGCGAGCGCCGCCTGCGCCCTGGGCTTGTCCTCGGAGGTGAAGCCTGCGAGGTCGCCCGGGTCCCACTGCTTCAGTTTGAATTTGCGCCCGTCGGTCACGCGGTAGGGCTTGGCGAACGCCCGGGCGCGCTTGATGAACTTCGCGAGGTCCTTCTCGGACTGCTTCTCTTTCTTGCCCACGGTCGCTCCTTAAGCGTCTGGCGGGATTGCCGGCCCCATGGTCTCACAGGCTAGTACTCCCCGAACATCCGCTGGATCTCTTTCACGTTCGAGGTCTTGGTGAGGCCCAGGCGTAGGAGCACGCGGGCCTTCCAGGGGTTGAGCTCCATGGCGGCGACGAAGCCGAGTTGGTCGTCGTTGAGCTCGATGTTGCGCCGGATGATGCCGCTGCCCACGCGGCTGGAGCGGACCACGACCACGCCCTGCTTCGCCGCTTCGGCGAGGGCGTCGATGAGGGGCTTCGTGCCGTTGCCATCTCCGACCCCCGCGAGGACGATGCCCTTGGCGCCCGCGGCCACGGAGGCCCGCACGAGGGCGCCGTCGGCGTTCTCGTAGGAGGGGATGATGTCCACCCGGGGCAGGGTGTCGAGGCCGTCGAGGGAGAACTCGCTCTTGGCCGTGTGCCGCGTGGTGGGCATGTTGAAGAAGGTCGCCTTGCCGTAGTAGATCTCGCCCAAAATGCCGCGCTCGGGCGAGACGAAGGTCTGCACGTCTGTCGTATTCGTCTTGGTGATGTCGCGTCCCGAGTGGATGTCGTCGTTCGCGGACACGAGCACGCCCCGGCCCTTCGAGGCGGGGTCGGCGGCGAGAGCCACGGCGTTGTAGAGGTTGAGGGGCCCGTCGGGGCTTGTGGAGGTGGCCGGGCGCATGGAGCCCACGAGGACTACGGGCTTGTCGCTCTTGATGACGAGGTCGAGGAAGTAGGCCGTCTCCTCGAGGGTGTCGGTGCCGTGCGTGACGACGATGCCCGCCACGTCGGGCTTGGCGAGGAGCTCGTTGGCGCGCGGGGCGAGCTTGAACCACACGGCGTCGTTCATGTCCTGGCTGCCGATGCTCGCGATCTGCTCGCCCGTGACGCTGGCGATCTTGTCGAGCCCGGGGGCCGCGGCCACGAGGGACTCGATGGAGAGGGCGCCGGACTTGTAGCCCGGGTCGCCCTCCTTGGGCTGGGCTCCGGCGATGGTGCCCCCTGTGGCGAGGATGACCACGTTGGGGAGAGTCTTCGCGGAGGGTGCCGCCTGCGCCCCGGCGAGCACCGGTGCGGCGAAGAGCAGAAGGGCCAAGAGCGGAAGGGCCGCCTTTCTGATCATGAGGATTCCCCCTTTCTCTCTAGCGAGGCTTGGACGCCAGCGGGTTGCCGCCGAGGGCGTTGGAGACGTCGGCGATGGCCTTCTGGCCCTTGACGCTGTTGCCCGCCTCGTCGAGGGGCGGGGAGACCACGGCGATGCCGAACTTGCCCGGCGACACCGCGATGAGGCCTCCGCCCACGCCGCTCTTGCCCGGCAGGCCCGTGGCCCAGAGCCACTTGCCCGAGTCGTCGTAGAGGCCCGCCGTGGCCATGACGGACAGCACCTTCGGGACGAGATCGGTCCGGAGGACCTGCTTGCCCGTGACGGGGTTCTTCCCGCCGTTGGCCAGGCACGCCGCCATGACGGCGAGGTCCTTGGCGTTGACGCTCACGGAGCACTGCTCGGTGTAGATGTCGCAGGCCGCCTTGGGATCGGTCTTGATGTACTCGTAAGCGAGCATGAGCATGGCGATGGCCTGGTTCCGCTGGTTCGTGTCGGCCTCCGACTTGAAGACCTCCTGGTTCACCGAGAGGGGCCGGCCGGCGAAGTCGGAGTAGTAGCCCAGGATGCTCTTCCAGATCTCATCGCGGGTGGCGCCCTTGACCATGCTCGTGGCGGTGATGGCGCCGGGGTTCACGAGGGCGTTCATCTCGGGGCCGCCGTAGAGTTTTTTCGAGACCTCGATGGAGATGATGGAGTTGAACCGCGCGCCGGTGGCGTCCACGCCGATGGTCCCCGAGATGTACTCGGGACCGCTCTCCTCCATGACCTTCGCCATGGTGAAGACCTTGGAGATGGACTGGATGGAGACCTCGGAGGTCACGTCGCCCGCGGTGTAAATCTTGCCGTCGGGCGTCACGAGGGCGATGCCGAAGATGTTCGGATCCACCTTGGCGAGGGCGGGGATGTAGTCGGCGTTCTTGCCCTCCTTGAGGTCCTTGTACTTGGTGTAGGCCACCTGGAGGGCTGCGTTGACGTCGGCCTCGGAGAGGCCCGGGGCGGCGGGCTGGGCCTTGGCGGTCTGCGCGCCGAGCGCGAGGGAGAACGCCAGCGCGAGAGTGACGATCACGAGGAGCGTACGACGAATCATGTCCTGCCTCCTTGGGATTCCGTTAGAACAGCTTGTAGGCGATGCCGACCTGGAATCGCCAGGCGTCGCCTTTCGCGAGGTTCTGCTGCTGGTTGGTGCCGTAGAGCACCTCCATGCCGACGTTCATCTTCTTGTGGAACTGGTAGACCGCGTTCACGCTCGCGTAGTTCGTGCGGTGGTAGGCCGTGGGACCCATGGAGAGCTCGTCCTGGACGTCCACGTAGCCGTAGGTGAACGTGGACCGCCACTTGTCGTTCCAGCCGTGCGTGTAGCCGAGGAAGCCGCCGAAGTAGGGGAGGGCCTGGAGGGTGCCCGCATCGTCGAATGCCGCGTCCAGGTTCGAGAAGGCGTCGTTGCTGTAACGGCCGATGCCCTCGCCGTAAGTGAGCTGGCCGAGGAAGGAGTCGCGCTCGCCCACGTCGAAGACCCACGAGAGGTTGGCGCCCCAGCCGAAGGCGTACTGCATCTGCCGGGTGAGGGGGCTCTCGGCGGCCAGGTCGCGGAACATGCCGGCGAACTGGACGTGCCCCACCTTGGACTTCTCCCAGCGGACGTTGAAGCCGAGGTCGGGGATGCGGTTCACGCCCGTGATGGACTGCCCGTAGTAGTCGGCGACCTGCGCGTCGGGCTTCTCGAGGCCGAGCGTCATGTTCCACTGAGGCGAGAGCTTCATGAGGTAGTGGATCACGGGCTGGCGCGAGAAGACCATGGAGTTGGGGCCTTCGTAGTCCACCGTGTCGGGCCACACGTCCCCGTCCTCGAAGAGCGTCATGGCCTGGCCGAAGACGAAGTTGTAGTACTGGCCGTAGATCTGCTTCCAGCGGACGTCGAGCTTGGGGTTCTCTGAGCCGAAGAAGTCCACCTGGACGAAGAACCGGGGGGCGCCCGCGACGCCAGGGGCGCGCACGTCCCAGCTCAGGTTCGTGGCCTTCACGTTCATGTTGTACTGGGCCCCGCCGCCGTAGGTGGGAGACCCGTCCACCGGAATCAGGGCCGTCACGAAGCGCGTCTTGTCTCCCGTGTTCCGGGTGTCCTCCATCATGTCCACCTTGGGCTTGGCGTTGAACTGCATGATGACGGGCGTGTTGGGCAGGCGGAAGTAGCCGTGGTACTTGGGGTCCACGGTCTGGTCGTAGAGGCGCGGCGCGGCGGACTGCTCGATGTTGAAGGAGTCGCGCGAGGTGACGGCGCTCGCGTGGCCCTCGGGGATGGCCTCCGGCTGGGCCTGCTGGGCCTGGGGCGCCGGCGCGGGCTGGGCCACGGGTGCGGGCGCGGCCGCCTTCTCCTGCTCGAGGACGGCGATGCGGCCGTTGAGCTGCTGGACCGTCTTCTGGAGCTGTTCCACCATGGCCTTGAGCTGCTGGACCTCGGTCTGGTCCTGGGCCGGCGCGCCCACGGCCAGGAGCAGGCCGATCAGGATCGCCCCCCCGGCAGCGACAATCCGGAATCTGTCCGAGTGCCTCATGTTTCCCCTCCTCCCGATTTCGAGCGGGCCGTGGTCCGCGGTCTCGCCTGCCCTCCGGCCCACCTCCGGCGGCCGGACCGAAAGCCTCAGATCCTCACGCGGAACAGGTTCCCGCGGTTGTCCTTCGCCACGCCGAACCCCGTGTTGTCGAAGGGGTCCACCACGTACTGCACGCGCAAGGTCGTGCCCCGGTCGCCGATCAGGAGCGCCTCGCCGCTGATCTGGCCCGTGATCATGTCCGACTTCCCGTAGAGCTCCTTCCAGTCCTCCGGCGCGATGGCCGCCTTCCCGCTCCCGGGCTCGCCCGCACCCTCGGCCGCGTCCATGGAGAATCGGTCGAGGGTCTTGTATTGGCCCGTCACGACCTCCTTGTCGGGCATGGTGACGGTCATCTTGCCGCGCCCCGTTGAGGCGCCGTCGAACACGAGCCTGAGGGCGGGCGCGTGGGCGTCGAACATGGGGCCGGCGGCGGGCAGGAGCGCCGCGCCGCGGGTCACGCCCTGGGGCGGACCGCCGCACGCGGCGAGGAGGAGGACCAGCGGGAGGACCATGAGGTGCGCTCTGTGCACTGAACCCTCCATCAAATTGGGGCACGTTCGGCCTGGGGGCATTCTACCCCTCGTGCCATCACCCCAGGACGAACATCAACCACGGCGTTCCCACGGCGAGGTAGACGGCGAGGTTGAACAGGGTCGTGAAGGCGCCCAGCCTGTAAAGCTCCCCCTGCGTCAGGTAGCCGCTCCCCGCGAAGATGACGTTGGCGCTCGAGCCCTGGGGCGTGAGCGTGGAGAAATAGTTGCTCGCGAAGAGGAGCGACAGGGCCAGGGGCCCCGCCGCCACGCCCGCCTTCTGCCCCACCGTCATGAAGACGCCCACGAGGGCCAGGACTTGCGCCGTCTGGCTGACGAAGAGGTAGTGTATGAGCACATAGAGCGCCATCAGCACGACGTAGACGAGAGGGGAGGGGAGCCCCTCCAGCCTCACCGCGAGGCGCTCGCCCACGAAGCCCATGAACCCGAGCTCGTTCAGCGCGCCGCTGAGGGTGTAGAGGACCGCGAACCAGATGTAAGTCCCCAGGACCTCGCCCTCTTTGGAGATGTCCTTCAGGGTCAGAACGCCCGAAGCGAGGAGCACGCCGAGCCCGAGGAAGGCCACGGCCGTCGAGTCGAGCTTGAGCGTCCCGGCGAGGCCCCAGAGGACCACCATCGCCACGAAGGTGCCCGCCACCCAACACTCGTGGGCGCTCAGGGCGCCGAGCCTCTTCAGAGCCTCTCGCGCGGCCGCGGGCGCCTCGGGCGTGGCCTTCACCTCGGGTGGGAAGATCTTGTAGAGAACGAACGGCAGGAGCGCCATGGCGGCGAGCGTCGGCACCGAGGCGGCCACGAGCCAGGAGCCGAAGGTGATCTCGACACCGAAGGTCCTCGCGATCTCCGCCCCGAGGGGGTTGCCGGCCATGGCCGTGAGCCAGAGCGCCGAGGAGAGGCTCAGGCTCGCCATCCCGCAGAACATGAGGTAGCTCCCGAGCTTCTTCTCCGTCCGATCGTGGGGCATCGACCCGCTCGCCTCGGCCAGGGAGAAGATGACGGGGTAGAGGACGCCCGATCGCGCCGTGTTGCTCGGGAAGGCTGGGGCGATGACGGCGTCCAGCAGGAAGATGCTGTACCCCAAGCCGAGCGTGGACTTGCCGAAGACGCTCACGACCAGGTACCCGAGGCGGTTCCCCAGCCCCGACTTGACGACGGCGCTCGCCACGAGGAAGGCGACGACGATGAGGAGGATCGTCCCGTTGGCGAACCCCGAGTACGCCTTCATCGGCGCGAGCGTGCCCGAGAGGACCGCGCCGCTGAGGGCCAGGACCGAGGCCGTCAGGATGGGCAGCGCGCCGGCGATGACCGCGAAGATGGTGGAGCCGAAGACGGCGAAGAGGCGCCAGGTTTGCGCGGTGAGGCCCGCGGGCGTCGGGCAGATCCACAGGGCGACGAGGACCGCCAGCGCGGCCGCCCCCGCGATCAGGCGCTTGCGCCCCGGCGTCATGGCGCTTACTCGACCCGCGTCTGGCCTGTCATGACGGCGGGATCCATGACCTCGGCGATCTGCTCGTCGGTCAGGAGCTTCTTCTCGCGCAGGAGCTGGACCACGCCCTTACCGGTGCGGAGCGCTTCGGCGGCGAGCTCGGTGGACTTGTCGTAGCCGATGACGGGGTTGAGCGCGGTGACGAGGCCGATGCTGCGCTCGACGAAGTTTCGGCACTCCACCTCGTTCACCGTGATGCCGTCCACGCACTGTTCGCGGAGCGTGCGCGCCGCGTTCATGAACATGGTCTGGCCGTCGAGGATGCAGTAGGCGATGACGGGCTCCA
>JBBIUU010000043.1:22678-24816 GCA_037440125.1 Acidobacteriota bacterium | reverse complement strand
GCGTGCCCCGGGAGGAGGAGTGCAATGGAGGACAAGAGGCGGAACCTGCTCTGGCACGGTATGTTCCTGTTCCTGCTCGGGCTCGTGGTGGGGCTCGTGGAGCAGAAGTTCGCGAACCCCCGCATGGGGCTCGCGGCTCACCTCGAGGGTGTTATGAACGGCACCTTCCTCCTGGCCGTGGGGGCGGTGTGGGCGGAGGTCCGGCTTGCGCCCAGGGCCAAGGCGGTCTGCTACTGGACGGCCCTCTACGGCACCTACGCCAACGTGGCCTTCACCACCCTGGCCGCCGTCTTCGGCACGGCCGCCATGTCGCCCATCACCGGGGTGGGACACGCCGGGCTCCCCTGGCAGGAGGGCCTCGTGACCGGAGGGTTCATCAGCGTCGGGGTCGCCATCCTCGCCGCGGCGGTCTTGATGTTGTGGGGGTTCCGCCAGAGGGCTGTTGCCTGAGGCGTTCCGCCCTAAAAGGCGCCGCCAGTCTCGGGCCACCTGCTTTGTCAGGTCTCTCGTCAAAGTGAGTTGTGTGCCACTCCTGCGATTCTCCGAAGCCCGCCTTCGGGGGGACAGCCCGGGTCTTGGTTCCAGGGAGCCCCCTAAGCAGCCCTTCGATGTAGCTCGGGGTGGGCCGCCTCCGGTTCGGCCCTCGCGCCTTCCTCGCATCTGACCCGATCCGGGCGGCATTCCATCATTCCGGATGAGGAGATTCGCTGGGGGTGGGCATCGCCGACCGTGAGAAACGCTCTCCCAAGTAGGGGTTGTCCAGAGGGCCTGCGTTTCGAGCCCCAGGCGTCCCACCTTCGTGACACTCCACTCCCGACGAACCGATCTCCATCCACCCGCCACTCGCTCGCCCTTGCCCCCGGTGGCGGGCCCATCTACCATGAGGCCTAGAGGGACCCCATGGGCACGGACGTACTCATCATCGAGGACCAGCCCGACACGGCAGAGCTCCTGACCGACGTGCTCGCGCGGTACCCGGTGTCGGTGAGCGCCGTCCTCACGGCCAGGGAGGGCCTCGAGGCCTGCGAGCGGGAGCGGCCTCCGATCATCCTTCTCGACTACCGGCTCCCCGACGGTGACGGCCTGGCGCTCGTGCCCGAGCTCCTCAAGATCAACCCCTCGGCCCAGATCGTCCTCATGAGCGCCTACGGGACCGTGCAGATGGCGGTGGAGGCCCTGCGGCTCGGGGCCCTCGACGTGCTCTCCAAGCCCTTCCACATCCAGCAGCTCGAGATCACCGTCCAGCGGGCGCTCCACGTGGCCGCCCTCCTCGCCCAGTCCCGCGAGGCCAGGAGCGACCTCGAGCGGCGCTTCCTCTTCCCTCGGCTCCTGGGACAGTCGCCGGCGTTTCTCGAGGCGGTGCGCCTTGCGAGCCAGGTGGCGGGTACGGACGCCACGGTCCTCATCACGGGGGAGACCGGCACGGGGAAGGAGCTCTTCGCCCGGGCCATCCACTTCAACAGCAAGCGGCACCAGAAGCCGTTCTTCCCGCTCAACTGCTCGGCCATCCCCGACACCCTCCTGGAGAGCGAGCTCTTCGGCTACCGGAAGGGCGCCTTCACGGGGGCCGACGAGGACCGCCCGGGCATCCTGGAGCGCGCGCGGGGAGGGACGGTCTTCCTCGACGAGATCGCGGAGACCTCGCCCGCCCTCCAGGCCAAGCTCCTCCGGGTCCTCCAGGACGGCGAGTATCTGCCCCTCGGCGCCGTGGACCTCAAGCGGTGCGACGTGAGGGTCATCGCCGCCACGAACAAGCCCGTGGACCGCTGGGTGGAGGAGGGGAAGTTCCGCAACGACCTCTACTACCGCATCAGCGGCTTCGAGATCGCCCTGCCCTCGCTGGCGCAGAGGTCAGATGACATCCCGCTCCTCGCCCGCGAGTTCCTGGGCGAGTTCGCCGCGAAGTACGGCAAGCCGATCCAGGGCTTCACGGCGGACGGCCAGAGGAGCCTCCAGGAGCACCGCTGGAACGGCAACGTCCGCGAGCTCCGCAACCGGGTGGATATGGCGTGCATCCTCTGCACGGGCGAGAAAATCGGCCGGGCGGACCTCTTCCCCCAGCGGAATGGCGCCACGGGGAAGAGCGACCACGGGGGCGCCCTGCAGTTACCCGTCGACGGGCTGGACTGGGAGGCCAC
>JBBIUU010000043.1:0-22578 GCA_037440125.1 Acidobacteriota bacterium | reverse complement strand
GCGGATTGCCTCAATCGCCTCGCCAACACGGTGTCAGCGAGGTCCATACAAGGAGCCGCAAGGCTCCTTTTGTGTTCCTTCTCCGTCGGACGCTCGGTCGAAGGGCGCATTCTGAAGTAAACTAAACGAACGGGGGGAAGCCCCCGTCCTCTATTGGAGCCGCCGTGGACCTGCTGGCCCTCGTCCCCATGGGACCCCCCGATTCCGACTGGGCGATCTGGGCGCCCCAGACCTGGGCGCCCTGGCTGTCCATGCGGATCTTCCAGTCGCTCCTCTTCTTCCTCGGGGCCTTCCTCCTGGACCGCATGTGGCTGGCGGTCCTGCGGCGCATCAAGAAAGAGGCGCTCAGGCGGGAGCCCGCGCACGGCAAGGATCTCGAGACGCGCCTCGACACCCTGGGCGCGCTGGCCCGGCGCATCGGTTCCATCGTCCTCTACATGTCGGCCTTCCTCATGACCCTCGCCGGGTTCGGCGTGCAGGTGGGGCCGCTCGTGGCGGGCCTCGGCATCGTGGGCGTGGCGGTGGGCCTCGGGGCGCAGTTCCTCGTGAGGGACTTCATCAGCGGGTTCTTCCTCGTGGCCGAGGACCAGTTCAGGGTCGGCGACTCGGTCAAGATCGGCGAGTTCTCCGGGACCGTGGAGGCCGTCACGCTCAGGACCACGAGCCTGCGCGCCGCCAACGGGGAGCTCCACATCCTGCCGAACGGCGAGATCCGCGCCGTCACCAACCAGATGCGGCAGTGGTCGCGCGCCGTCGCCGACGCGAGCGTGGCCCGGACCGCGAACCTCGAGAAGGTCTTCGATGCGCTGCGCGAGGCCGGGCACAAGGTCTACGCCGACCCAGCGCTCCAGGGGCTCTTCCTCGAGGAGCCGCAGGTCCTCGGCGTCACCGAGCTCTCCGACACCGCCGCCAAGGTCCGCCTCTGGGCGAAGGTGAAGCCGGGCCAGCAGTGGGAGGTGGAGCGCGCCCTCCGCCTCGCCGTCAGCGAGGCCCTCAACGCCCGCGGCGTCGAGCTGCCCGCCGCCCAGCGGGTCGTCGGGCTCGACGGTGAGTCGCTCGCCGCCCTCCTCGGCCGGAAAGAGAAGCCGTGAACCCCACGAGCCTCGAACACTCCAGCCTCTTCCTCGCCCTCGTGGCGGTGGCCGGGATCCACGCGCTCCTGCCCACGCACTGGCTCTCCTTCGTCCTCGTGGCGCGCGCTCAGAAATGGAGCCGGGGCAAGATGCTCCGCGTGGTCCTGCTCTCCGGCCTCGGCCATGTCCTGAGCACGGCGCTCGTGGGCCTCGCCGCGGCGGCCCTCGGCAAAGCCGCGCACCACTACGTCGAGAACCTCGACACGCCTCTGCCCGCGCTCATCCTCTGCGCCTTCGGCCTCTACTACCTCGTCATGGGCTGGCGGCGCGACGGCCATCCCCACTGCCACCACGACCACTCGGACGACCCCATCCAGGCCGACAAGGTCGCCGTCGGCGCGCTCTTCCTCGAGATGACCCTCTCGCCCTGCGAGACGCTCATCCCCATCTTCTTCGCCGCAGGCTCCCTCTCCTGGCCCGCCCTCCTGCTCATGGCCTTCGCCACGAGCGCCATCACCATCGTCGCGATGGGCGTGCTCGCGTTCCTCGGCTACACGGGGTACTCGAAGATCACCTTCCCGTGGCTGGAGCACAACGAGAGGCTGGTGTTGGGGGTGCTGCTGATCGGCTTGGGCGGCTTCGGCTACTTCTACCATTAGGCGCCGCGGCGGGCGCCGACGGCGGCGGGCCTCCTGCTTTGTCAGCCTCGCGGTCCGGATCCTCAACGTACCCTCCGGGTACGCCTCCGGTCCTGCCCGCTCGCCTTCCTCGCACTAGGCCCACCGGCGTCGGGACGCCTGAGAGGGAGACAGCGAGGAGCGACGGTGCAGGCAGCGGCCGTTCGCTCCGGTGTAGGAGCGGTCTCCGACCGCGATTTTGTGGGAGCCGCCTCCCGGCGGCGAACCGTATTCCACCCCAGTCGCGGCGGGATACCGCGTTCCGGCAAGGAGACGCTGGGACGCATCGAAATCGACAAGTCACAGGACCGCCGTCCCCGGCGCGAGGACAACTCTCTTTTGTGGCGCAGGCACTCCTGCCTGCGTTCGTTCCGTAGGGCGGACTCCGCACCGCGGTGTCCGCCATTTGTAGGAGCGCCGCCCCCGGCGCGATGATCTGGACCCGCCTTCCGCGTCGTTGTAGGTGCGGTTTCCGACCGCGATCTCGTGGGAGCCGCCTCCCGCGGGGAAAGTTCGTGGATGTGGGCTTCAGCCCCATCAGCCCTCAATCCTCAGCTAGCTGGCCCGATGAAGTTCCTCCCGGATCACCTTGCGAAGTGTCGCCTCGATCGGCTCCGGCTTTCCCTGCATGTGTTCGCGCAGGACCCGGTTGATGAGGCCTTGGTAGTTTCCGCCCCCCGCCTCGTGAACCTGACGCTTGAACCATGCGACCACGTCGCTGTCCAAGCGAATTGTGATGCGGGTCTTCCCGGGCGGCGTGCTCACCACCGCACCGCGCTTGGCCTTGGAAAAATCGTATTCCTTCTTCATGGCTCAACCTCATATTGCCGCCGCTCACGGCGGGTTGCCTTTCGTGCAGAGATCAACCGGATGTCCTCACCGCGCCAAGTGAATACGACCACAATCACCTGCCCGCCAGGGTCGGAGCAGAGGTCCTTCATTTCCGCCCAACCACTTATATGTACAACGTATGTACATGTCAAGTGCCGCTGGCCGGGATGGATCGTCCCGCTCCGGTGTAGGAGCGGTCTCAGACCGCGATCTTGTGGGAGCCGCCTCAAGCAGGGCGGGCTCCGCACAGCGGTGTCCGCCATCCGTGGGTGCGTGCCCCCGGCGCGATTCTGAGGGCACGCGGGCGTTCGGGAAGGCTATCGTGCCCGTATGGGTGCCTTGTCGTCAGGGCGCTGAGGGCGATAAAGCCATCTATAAGGACATCAATGGCGGAAAGAAAGAGCAGGATGTGATCGATTCGCTTCTCAAAGAGTATCCGCTCGGTCTGATCTACTTCAACAAGGTTGCTGAGGACAATTTCGAGGTACTGGACGGCCAGCAGCGCATCACCAGTATCGGACGGTTCCTGACGAACAAGTTCGCGATCATGGAGCACGGCAATCCGAAGTACTTCGACAGCCTGCCTGGCGACCAACAGGCCAAGCTTCGGAACTCGAGCTTGCTAATCTACGAGTGCGAGGGGACCGAAACCGAGATCAAGCAATGGTTTGAAACCATCAACATTGTAGGGGTGCCGCTCAACGATCAAGAGCTCTTGAACGCCATCTACTCCGGGCCCTTCGTAACGCTGGCCAAGGCCGAGTTCAGCAACAGCCAGAATGCGAACATCCAGAAATGGGGCGCGTACATAAAGGCCGAGGTGAACCGGCAGGGGTATTTGGAGCGGGCGCTGGAGTGGGTGAGCAAGGGCGATATCGGCGCCTACATGAACGCTCATCGCAAGGAGAACACCATCCAGGAGCTGAAGACCTACTTCAACAGCGTGATCGAATGGGTTTCAACGGTGTTCAAAGATGTGAAGAGAGAGATGCAGGGGTTGGAATGGGGCAGGCTCTACGAGCAGTACCACTCTCAGTCATACGATCCGGAAAAGGTGTCGGCCGACGTGAGACGGCTATTCGGCGACCCCTATGTTAAGAAGAAGCGCGGAATCTTTGAGTACATTCTCGGCGGCCAGGAGGAGACCAAGCTCTTAGAAGGGCGTGTGTTCGACGATGCTACCAAGCACGCCGTTTACGAGAAGCAAACGAACGCGGCGAAGGTGAAGAAGAAGTCCAACTGCCCGCTTTGCGCGGTGGGGCGTGACGCAAACAAAGGCAGAATCTACGAACTCGAGGAGATGGATGCCGACCACGTTGCTGCGTGGAGCAAGGGCGGCGACAGTTCAGCCAAGAACTGCCAGATGCTCTGCATCTCTCACAATCGGGCCAAGGGTAATCGGTAGCTCTGTCAGGCGGGCCCCGCGAAGCGGCGTCCGCCGTTTCTTGACACGACTCTTGTGCGGTGGACGCTCGGGCCTGCCGCCCTCGGGTCCACCCTACGGCTACGGCTTGCTCCGCGGGCTCGGTGGTGAAGGATGGGGGAGCGGAAACGCTTCGCCGCCGGGAGGCGGCTCCCACAGCGCAGAAGCCCGACAGATCAGGAGCCTTCGATGAAGATCCTAGCCGCTTCTTCATTCGCTTTCCTCGTGTCCCTCGCGGCCCTTCCCGCCGAGCCGGTGCTGCGCAACGGTACCGGCTTTTACACGATGGACGTCTATGGCGCGAACTGGGCTTCCCTTCAGGAGGACCAGAAGCTGCACGGCGATGTGGGCGCGACGCTGAAGTTCGAGGGCGTGTCGGACATCTACGTGCTGAGGGTCCTGATGCACCTTCGCGACCTGGGCGAAATCAAGGAACTCGTGAAGAGGTCGCTGGCGCCAGGGCAGAGCTTCAGCAAGGGGCCCCTCCCGACGAAGGAGCAGGGCCTGCTCCATCCGCTCGTGACGGTGATGCTCGTCACGAGAGACAAGAAGACCGCCCTCCTGTCGGTCTTCGACTCCTGGGCGCTCCTCGAGTGCGGCGACCGGTGCGGCCTCATTGTTTTCGAGCGGGGCGATTCGGCAAAGAACTGACCAGCACCTTCTTAGTTGGACGCTCAGGCCTCTGGCCCCTCGCCCCGCATGGAGCTGGGGTCTCGTTCCGGCGGTCTCGTGCCCGGGCCGCCGTGCTATCCTCCTGCCTTGGAGGGACCGATGGACGTGATGCTCACGGCGGAGGAGGCGAGGGTCCTGGGCTCGCTGGTGGAGAAATCGGTCACGACGCCCGAGTACTACCCGCTCTCCCTCAACGCGCTCAAGAACGCGTGCAACCAGAAATCGAGCCGCGACCCCGTCGTGGAGTACGACGAAGCGACCGTCGCGCGCGCCCTCGAGGGCCTGCGGGACAAGCATCTCGTCTGGTTCGTGGACAGCGCCGACTCCCGCGTCCAGAAATACCGGCACCGCTTCGGGGAGGCCTTCGCCCTCTCGGAGGCCGAGGCGGCGATTCTGGCGCTGATGCTCCTACGCGGGCCGCAGACGCCGGGCGAGCTGCGCGGGCGCTCCGACCGCCTCCACGCCTTCGCCACGGTGGAGGAGGTGGAGGCCGCGCTCGCGACCCTCTCGGGGCGGGAGGCCGCCCTCGTCGTGCGCCTGCCGCGCCAACCCGGCCGCAAGGAGCACCGCTGGGACCACACGCTGTGCGGCGTCGTGGAGCGGGCCGAGGAGGGGGACCCGGATGCGCCGAGGGTGTCCCCGGTGTTCAGGGAGCTACGCTCGGACCGCGAGCGCCTCTCAGCCCTCGAGGCCGAGGTGGCCGCGCTGAAGGAGGAGCTCGCCGGGCTCCGCGAGGAGCTGTCGGGGTTCCGCCGGCAGTTCGACTGAGGCCCCGTCCTGTAGCGGGGTGCGGAGGCGGTGAGATGGTGGGGCAACCGCCGGTGGTGACGTCGACGCTGCTCTGGAAAGCCGCGGGCGTGACCTCGCTCGTGGATCTCCCCCTGGTCATCCTCGTCGCGTGGGGCGTTTCGGCCGATCGCTTCCGGACGCTGGGCAGGTACGTCGCCCTGTCGGCCTCGGTCGTCTTCGCGGCGATCTGGTTCGCCTTCGGCTCCCTGCTCTTCTGGGAGGAGGTCTACGGCCGCCTGTTCCCGGCCTGGTCGCGATGGCTCCTGCCCGCCTTCTACGGCGTCCTCTTCGGCGCCTTCGGGTACCTGAACTGGCGCGTGTGCACCCGCCTCACCCGGTGGCCCGCGGCGTGCTTCTGCGTCTTCGGCGGGCTGGTGTCCCTCGTCGGTCACGGCATCGGAATCGCCAGAGGCCTCCTCCGCGTGCCCATGCTCGCCGACGCGAGCCCCGCGTCCGCGCTCGCTTTCGGCGTCGCGGAGTTCATCGTCTACTGGGCCGCCATCCTGGGCCTCGCGCTCTGCCTCAGGACCCTGGCCCGCCGGCGCGGCTGAACCCCTTGCGGCACGGCGCGCACAACCTCCGGCCCCCGTCCTGCGTATCACCGGGTGGAGGAGGTGCACCATGACCAAGTTCCTGCTGTGGCTGATCCTGCTGGTGCTCTGCTGGCCCCTGGCGCTGCTCGCCCTGGTGCTCTACCCGATCCTCTGGGTCCTGCTCCTGCCCTTCAGGCTCCTGGGCATCGCGGTGAACGGCGTGTTCGAGTTCCTCCGCGCCGTCCTCATGCTCCCCGCGAGGGTGCTGGGCTCCCACCCGAAGTGAGCGCCTCGACCTCGCGGGTTCGTTGGCTCGTTGACTCGCCGACCCGACTTTTCCCTACCAGCGTTTTCCGATGTTGAGGAAGAGCATGCGGTTCTTCCCGGTGGCGAAGCTGAACCCGAGGAACACCGGCCCCAATTTGGTGGATGAGCCCAGGCCCACGGTTCCCGAGTACTTCAGGTCGTCCCACTTGCCGGGGCTGTCGTACTCCAGGATCCACGTCTTGCCCACGTCCCCGTACACCATGACGTACAGGCCCTTGCCGATGAGCGCGGGAAGGCTGGCGAACTCGTACTGGTAGCCCAGACGGACGGCGCCGTAGTAGGGGCCCGTGAGCTGGCCCTCCATGTAGCCGCCGAAGCTGTATGGCCCCCCGATGCGGAACCAGTCGAAGTAGGGCGTGTCCGACCCGAAGGAGGTCCCGCCCGAGAGGAACTCGAAGATGCCGCTGCGGCCGCTCAGCTTCTGATAGGCGCGCACCTTCAGCTCGGCCTTCTGGTAGCTGCTCGTGGCCCCCATCCCGATCTTCGAATCGAAGGCCGACAGCAGGAAGTAGACCCCCCGCGTGGGCAGGTCCGCGGAGTCGAGGCGGTCGTACTTGTAGGTCAGCTGGTAGCCGCCGATGGAGGCGTAGAAGCTCGGAAACAGCTCGATGCCGACGTTGCGGGAGTAGTCGGCGTGGCCCCAGCGGGGCCCGAAACGGATCTCTCCCGAGCGCCCGATGTTGAGCCCCAGGTCCACGCCCGCCGTGGCGGTGCTCGTCCGATAGTTCGCGGAGGGGTCGTCGCTGTTCGCGTTGACGAACACGTAGTCCAGCTCGTTGGTGTATTTGAGGTAGGGCGCGACGAAGAGGCGCCCTGCCGGGTCCAGGGGTTGGTACCACTCCGTGTAGAGGCGCTGGTCGAGCCCGATCTCAAGGTCGGACTTCCACTCCGCCTCCAGCCTGTTGAGCCGGGTGAAGCGGAGGCCCGCGAAGACCGACCAGTTGCTGTTGTACTTGAAGTCGCTCGAGAGCTCGATGCCGAAGCGCATGTAGTTCGGCCCCAACACGTTCGGTGTGGCCGTGATGACCACGCCCCGCCGGTCGCCCCGCTTGACGAGGGTGTAGTTGACCGCCTGGTAGTCCCCCGTGTTGTAGATGAGGACCAGATCCTCCTGGAGCTTCTGGATGTCGATGGGATCTCCGGGCTGGGTCTCCAACCTGCTCCTCAGCACCGCCTCGTCGGTGGGATCGGTCCCCTCGAACTCCACGAAATCTATGACGGCCGGTGGTGCCGGCAGGCCGCGGACCCGGGCCATCCATCGCGCGTATTCCTCCTCGGAGACGGCGTACTTCGAGAGCGCCGCCGAGTTGTCCTCCACGATCTTCTCGCCCACGGGGATGAGCTTGAGGCAGTTGGGGAAATCCATGATGCCGAACCGGCCGAGATCGGGGCGGAGGAGGACGGTGGCGTTGGCTTCCTGGACCTCCACCTCCTTCTGCATGAGGAGGTTGATGACCTGGCCGAAGACCGCCATGGGAGAGTTGATCTGATCGAGATCCATCGGCGCCGTGCCGATATCCACGGCGATGACCACGTCGGCGCCCATGGCCCGGACCACGTCCACGGGGAGGTTGTCGGCGATGCCCCCGTCCACCAGGACGTGACCCTCCTCCCGAACGGGAGTGAAGACGCCCGGGAGGGACATGCTGGCCCTGATGGCTCTCGGCAGGGATCCCCTGGAGAAGACGAACTTCTCGCCCGTGACGATGTCCGTCGCCACGCACCGGAACGGGATGGGCAGGTTATCGAACTTCGTGATGGTCGCGGCCCTGAGGGTAGCGTTCTCCATGAGGAACAGGAACTTCTGGCCGTTGACGAGGCCCTGGGTGACGTGGAGGCCCTTCGAGTCGAGGCCGAGATCGAGCGATTCGATGTACCTCCGGTCGTCGTCCTTCTCCCGGAAGGGGAGCTTGTCGCGGGGGGGGAGGTCGGAGAACACTTCGGCCCAATCGGTCGTCTTGACGAGCGCCTCGAGGTCTTGCGTCGTGGCCCCGGTGGCGTAGACGCCGCCCACGATGGAGCCGATGCTCGTGCCCGCGATGAAGTCGATGGGGATGCGCATCCGCTCCAGGGCCCTGAGGACTCCGATGTGCGTGACGCCCCTCGCCCCGCCCCCTGAGAGGACCAGTCCAATCTTGGGCCGGTGGTAGGCCGTCTCCGGCCCCGGGGCCGTTGGGACCGCGAGCGTCTGGGGTGGAGCGGCCTGGGGGTAGGCAACCCGTGGGAGGAGCACGGAAAGCAGGGCGAGGATCACGGGGAAGCATCGCGCTCGAGGCATCGTCGTTCCCTTTCCAGCTCGGTTCGTCCGTTCGAGGTGTCGATCCGGATCCAGTCCCCTGTGGCGCATGCTCGGCCCCCCGCGGCGCGCGAGGCCGAGGTGTCCATGCTAGGGGGACAGATACTCCCCTCGCCCGAGGACCGCCTCCACCACGCGTCAGCCCGAGGAGACGGGGGCCGACGAGGCGATCGGGCCCGCGAGCCGCCATGCGGAAGGGGGAGATCTCCTGCACCTCCAGCACAGACGAGGCCTGCCTTTTCGGGCTCAGGCGACTACCACCGCTTTCCCATGCTCAGGAACAACTGCTGGTTGCCGCCGGTGGCGTAGCTGTACCCAAAAAACACGGGCCCGAGCTTGGTGGAGGACCCGAACCCGATGGTCCCGGAGTACTTCATGGGGTTGTCGACGGTGGGATCGTCGTACGCGAAGACCCATGCCTTTCCAACGTCTGTGAAGGCCATGAAGTAGGCGCCCTTGCCGATGATGGCGGGGAGGTTCGCGAACTTGTACTGGTAGCCCAGCCGGACGGCGCCGTAATAGCGTCCCGTGAGCTGCCCCTCCATGTATCCGCCGAAGTTGGCCGGGCCTCCCAGGCGGAACCAGTCGTAGTAGGGCACGTCGGTCCCGAAAGAGGTTCCGCCCGCCAGGTATTCGAAGATGCCGCTGCGAGGTCCCAGGTGCTGGAATGCCTTGAACTTCAGTTCGGCCTTCTGATAGGCGTCCGTGGCCCCCATGGACTTCTCCGAATCGTAAGCCGTCAGCTGGATGTGGACGCCCTGGGTGGGAAGATCCGCCGAATCGAGCCTGTCGTACCTATAGCCAAGCAGGTAACCACCCAGGGAGGCGTGGAGGCTCGGGAACAGTTCGGGGCCCACCGCGCGGGAGTAATAGGCACGGCCCCACCTCGGCCCGATCCGGAGCTCGCCCGAGAGGCCGATGTTGAAGCCGAGGTCGACCCCCGCCCAGGTCAGGTTGGTGCGGTAGCTGGCGGAGGGGTTGTTGATTTTCGGGTTCACAAACACGTAGGCCAGTTGGTTGCTGTACTTGAGGTACGGCGCGACGAAGACCCGGCCGCTCCTCATCAGCGGTTGGTACCACTCGGTGGTGAGCCGCTGGTTGAGGCCGATCTCCACGTCCGATTTCCACTCGGCGCCCAGCTTGTTGAGCCGGGTGAAGCGGAGCCCCGCGAAGACCGACCAGTCGCTGTTGTACCTGAAGTCGCTCGAGAGATCGATGCCGAAGCGCATGTAGTTCGGCCCGGTCGCATTCGGCTTGGCGGTGATGAGGACGCCGTGCTGGTCGCCCCGCTGGACGACCTCGTAGGTGACCGAGGCGTAGTCCCCCGTGTTGTAGACGAGGAGGAGGTCCTTCTGGAGGTCGTTCATGTTGATGGGCTCGCCCGGCTTGAGGCTCATCTTGCCCTTCAGGAGCCCTTCGTCCAGCGGATCGGTTCCTGCGAATTCCACGAAGTCTATCTTGGTCGGGGGAGGGGGCAGGCCGCGGACGCGGGACGCCCAGGCGGCGTACTCCTGGGCGCTCACCGCGTATTTGGAGAGCGCGGCCGCATGGTCCTCGACCAGCTTCTCGCCCACGGGGACGAGCGTGAGGGCGTGCTCGAAGTCCATCAGGCTGTAGCCCTTCAGGTCCGGACGGAGGAGGATGTCGGCCGAAGCCGCCTGCGCATCGATCTCCTTCTGCATCAGGACGTTCATGACCTGGTTGAAGACGGCGAGGGGCGACGTGATCTGCGCCCTCTCGAGAGGCGGTGTGCCGATGTCCACGGCGATGACCACGTCGGCGCCCATGGCGCGCACCACGTCCACCGGGAGGTTGTCGGCGATGCCCCCGTCGACCAGCAGGAGGCCGTCGTGCTCGATGGGCGCAAAGATGGCGGGGAGGGACATGCTCGAGCGGATGGCCACGGGAAGGGACCCTTGGGAGAACACGTACTTGTTGCCGGTCACGATATCGGTGGCCACGCAGTTGAACGGGATCGGCAGGTTGCCGAAATTCTTGGTGCCGGCGACCCTCTGCGTGTTGTTTTCGAGCAGGAACATGAGCTTCTGGCCGTTGATGAGGCCCTTGGAAAAATGGAGTCCCTTGGAGTCCAGGCCCATCTGCAGGCCTTCCAGGTAGCGCCGGTCATCTTCCTTTGTGCGGAAGGGGAGCAGGTCGCGGGGCGGCCTGTCGGAGAAGATCTCCACCCAGTTCGTGTTTTTGATGAGCGATTGGAGATCCTCCGTCGTCGTCCCGGTGGCGTAGAGGCCGCCCACGACGGAGCCCATGCTCGTGCCCGCGATGTAGTCGATGGGGATGTGCATCTCCTCGAGGGCGCGCAGGACGCCGATGTGCGTGACGCCGCGGGCGCCGCCGCCGGAGAGCGCGAGGCCGATCTTGGGCCGGGCCTTCGCAGGCGCAGGAGGGGCGGGTGCGGGGTCCGCCGGGACGGGAGACCCCTGCGCCAGGGCGCCGAGGGAGAGGGACAGGGCGAGCGGCAACAGGAGGGCGCGGGAGAATCGGGTGGGTCTCAAGGGTGCTCCTTCTCGGGCTAGCGGGTCGGTGGCGCGGCGGCCTCGGGTGCGGGCGCGGGCGATGCGGCAGGAGGGACGGCCTCCGGTGCCGCCGGGCCTTCGCCGGGCATCTTCGGGTAGTGCGTGAGCTCGTCGTAACCGTCCTGGGTGATGAGGTAGGAGTCCTCGACGCGGACGCCGAGGTCCCAGTACTTCTTGTCCGCCTTGGAGCCCCGTGGGATGTAGATGCCGGGCTCGATGGTGATGACGTTGCCGGGCTTGAGCGGGCCCCTGATCCGCGCGTCGTGCACGTCCAGACCCACGGGATGGCCCAGGCCGTGGGTGAAGTAGGGCCCGAAGCCCGCCTTCTCGATGACGGCCCTGGCGGCCTTGTCCAGCTCCGACTGGCGCACACCCGGCTTGAGGATCGCCCGCGCGGCGTCCCCCGCGGCGATCACGGTGGCGATGAGCTCGCGCCCGGGCTCGGAGAGCGTCCCGGAGACGGGGAAGGTCCTCGTCATGTCGCTCGCGTAGTGCCCCACGCTGCACCCGATGTCGATGACCACCAGGCCGTTCCTCAGCGGGGCGTCGTTGTCCATGTAGTGGGGCAGGGTCGCGTTGCGGCCCGAGCCCACGACGCAGCGGAAGGCGATCCCGTCGGCGCCGTTCTTCTCGAAGGAGGCGAGGATGGCCTTCTCCAGATCCGCCTCGTTGGCACCCGGCTTGATGAGCGGCGCGATGTCCGCGAAGGCCTTCGAGGTGATGGCGGCGGCCAGGCGCATCTTGGCGATCTCACCCTCGTCCTTGACGGCCCGGAGGGCTTCGACCTGGGTGCCCGGACTCCGGCCGAGCACGGGGAGGAGCAGCCGGTTCAGCATCGGGCCGCGGGGTCCGATGAGGGCCACGGGGAGGGGCTTCCCGAAAAGGTAGAAGGCATCCTCCTTGGAGAAGAGGAGGCCCGGCCTCGCTAGGCCGCCCGCCTTCCCGAGCGCCTCGAGGCGCGTGGGGTTCGGCGAATCCGCGGCGGTCGGAGCCGGTGCGGAGGCCGTCACGACGATCACGACGAGCAGGAGGAAGGCCGCGGCCCAGCCGAGGCCGCCGATCCACAGGCCGCGCCGCTCGCGGAGGGAGGGGGGCGGCGGCCCCGCGGAGGTCACCCGGGGCCTCCCGAGGAGCGGCAGGAGGAGGGCCTGCCAGAGGAAGCCGCCCGCGGCGACGAGGAGCGTCCACCAGAAGGCCGGTTCCACGGGGAGGGACGCGACGAAGAACAGGGCGGCGAGCGCGGGACCCAGGAGGCTCAGGCCGAACCGCGGGAAGAGGGCGCCGAAGAGGACGCCCGCCCCGAAGAGCCCGAAGGCCAGCGGCCGGTTGACGCCGAAGGCCCCCGTGAAGAAGAGGTGCGAGGCGTAGACCGCGAGGAAGAGCCAGGAGCACGCCGCGGCGGTCGCCAGCCGGGGCACGAAGGCGTGCACGAGCATGGCGAAGGCGAACGCGACGAAGGCCACCGCCAGCGCGAGCGGATAGCTGACCGAGGCGGAGAGCCCCCACCCGACGGCGACGGTCAGGGGCAGGAAGAAGCTGCCCACGGTGAACCGCGGCAGGCGGCGGGCGGCGACAAGGAGGACGACGCCCCACGCCGCGACGGCGACGCGGGCCCCGGTCACGAGCGTGGAGGGGTCGGACGGCAGGCCCTCGGGCAGCGCGCTCACCGGAGGAGCTCTCTCATCTCGGCCACCGCCCGCTCCAGGCCGACGAAGACGGCCCTCGCCATGATGGCGTGCCCGATGTTGAGCTCCTCGATGATCTTGATCTCGGCCACGGGGCTCACGTTCCGGTAGTTGAGGGCGTGGCCCGCAAGGACGCCGAGCCCCAGCTTGTAGCCGAGCTTGGCCGCGTCCTCCACGGCGCGCAGGGCGTGGAGGCGGTCCGCCTCGCTGCGCGCGGTGGCGTAGGCGTTGGTGTTGATCTCGATGGCGTGGGCGCCCACCTTGTGGGCCGCGCGGATGTGGTCCATGGCGGGGTCCACGAACAGGCTCACGCGGATGTTGTGCGCGGCCAGCCGGGAGACCGTCTGCGCGAGGTGGGCCGCGTGGATGGTCACGTCGAGTCCGCCCTCCGTGGTCACCTCGTTGGGGCGCTCGGGGACGAGGGTCACCTGCCAGGGCTGGATGCCCGCGGCGATCTCGACCATCTCGGAGGTGGCCGCCATCTCGATGTTCAGCCTCGTGGAGACCATCCTCTTCAGCAGCTCCACGTCCCGCGTCTGGATGTGACGACGGTCTCCGCGGAGGTGGACCGTGATGCCGTCCGCGCCCGCGAGCTCGCAGAGGACCGCCGCGTGGACGGGATCGGGCTCGACGCCCTTCCGTGCCTGCCGGAGCGTCGCGATGTGGTCGATGTTCACGCCGAGCTTCATGGTTCACCTCTGAGGGAGCCCGTCGAAGTGGTGATCAGGTGATCCCGGAATCAAGTGATCGAACATTACCCGATTCTAAAAGGACCGCCCGTCTCCTTTCCGCTGCTCCTTCTCCCTTCCCTCTTGATTACCCGATTACCTGATCCCCTGATCCCCTGATCACCCGATCGCCCGATCACCCGATCACCCGATCACACTTCTCCCAGCGTCTCCCTGAGCACCTTCCCGAGCCGGTCGATGACGCCGTCCACCTCGGCGCGCGTCTGCGCCTCGACCATGAGGCGGAGGAGGGCCTCGGTCCCCGAGTACCGCAGGACGATGCGCCCCCGGTCGGCGAGCTTCGCCGTCTCCTCCTCCAGGGCCTGCCGGATGGCGGGCTGGTCTTCGAGCGGGAGGCGCCTGGCCACGCGCAGGTTGCTCAGGACCTGGGGGTAGGGCCGGACGCCCTCGCGGAGCGCGTCCATGGAGCCCGCGTCTCGCGCGAGCGACGCGTAGGTCAGCGCCGTGAGCAGGCCGTCGCCCGTAGTGGTCCGGTCGAGGAAGAGGATGTGCCCCGAGGGCTCGCCGCCCAGGGTGGCGCCCCGGTCCGCCATGCACTGGAGGACGTAGCGGTCGCCCACGGGGGCGCGGAAGAACTTCAGCCGCTCGCCCTGGAGCGCCTGCTCGAGCCAGAGGTTGCTCATGACCGTGCCCACGACCCAGCGCCCGGGGAGCCTGCCTCGGCGCGCGCGGCGCTGGGCGTCCCGGTAGAGGACGAAATCGCCGTCGAGGACCTCGCCCGATCCGGTCACCGCGAGGCATCGGTCCGCGTCGCCGTCGAAGGCGAACCCGAAGGCGGCGCCGCCCTCCCTCACCCGGCGGGCGAGGAGGTCCGTGTGGAGGCTGCCGCACCCGTCGTTGATGTTCCGCCCGTCGGGGGAGCACGCGACGGCCTCCACCGTCGCGCCCAGACGCGCGAAGAGTTCCGGCGCGAGGGCCGAGGCCGCTCCGTTGGCGCAGTCGAGCACCACGCGCGCGCCGTCCAGGTCGGCGCCCTCCCAGAGCGACGCCAGCCATTCCAGGTAGCGCGCGGCAGGCTCGGGGTCGGCGGCGCCCAGATCCGCCGAGGGGACCGGGTCGGGGACCGAGGGCAGCAGCCCCTCGAGGGCCACCTCGATGTGGTGCTCTGTTTCGTCGGGGAGCTTGGAGCCGTCCCCCGAGAAGAACTTGATGCCGTTGTCCTGGTAAGGGTTGTGGGAGGCGGAGATCATGGCCCCCAGGGTGTAGCCCTCGGAGGAACAAATCCGGGCCACCGCGGGCGTGGGCATGACGCCCGCCCAGCGGCACTCGACGCCCGTCTCGCGGAGACCCGCCACGAGGTTCGAGGCGATCCACCCGCAGGACTCCCGCGTGTCGGCGGCCACGAGGGCCGAGGCGTCCCTGCCGCCGAGGATGCGCCCGGCGGCCCGGCCCAACGCGTAGACGGTGCGGGGGTCGAGGGGGAAGACGCCGGCCCGTCCGCGGACGCCGTCCGTACCGAAGAGCTGTCGGCTCAAGGGAGGGGCCTCCCCTCGGCGCCCGCGGCGCCGGCGACGTGGTCCGGGGCGGCCTTGGCGGGGCCCACCTGGACGGAGACGAACCGCTCGATCCAGCCGGTGATGGCCACCTTGCCCGCGAGGGCCGCGTCGTCGAACCGGACCGCGGGGCGGAGCTGGTAGGGGGACTCGGCCGGCTTGAGCCCCGCCGCGTCCACCTCGGCCGAGAGGTCCTGCGCCGAGAGGCCGCGCACGATCGACTCGGGCCCCTCCACCATGACCTTGATGGCGTCGGGCACCACCTGCACGGGGGCGTGCGCGTGGAGGACCCGGACGGGCACGGGCCCCAGGGTCCGCTGGGCGCGTTTCTCGCCGAGGACCACGTGGAGGTTGGCCGGGCCGGGGTTGGTGACCGTGAGGTCGGGGTCGTTGAAGGTGGGTACCACGGGCGTGTCGAAATTCGCGTTCCGCCCATCGAGGGGCACCGCCTGCGTGGAGATCTTCTTGAGCTTGCGGATGACGCTCTCGGGCCCCTCCACCTGGACGCTGGCCGGCTCGATGGACCAGGAGAGGACCTGGAGTCCCGCCGCCGCGCGTCCCGCGAAGCTGGGCTGGAGGGGCAGGCTGTCCCTCAGGCGGCGGTCGAGGTTAAAGTGGACGAGCTTCGGCAGGGTCCGCACGAACTCCACGGAGGAGGGGAGCCTCACGTTCTCCTGGCCAAGCTCCACCACCTGCGGGCCGGGGGGCAGCTTGCTCACGTTGATGCGGGCGTCCACGTCCTCCTCGCGGACGCGCTTGAGCATGTCCGGCGGCCCCTTGAATTCGACCGTGATGGTCCTCCGGGCGTCGTCGCCGACCACGATGAGGTCCTTGGGGACGTTGGCGAACTGGAGGGGCACCGTGACGTCCTTGACGGACTTCAACTCCGAGACCGTGTAGGCCCAGAAGAGCGCCGCCAGGAACAGGGAGATGGCGCCGAGCCAGATCGACGAAGCATCGGGCCTGAACCGGCCCATGAGTTGGGCGACGCGGCTCTTAGTCACGGGCCCGCCCTCCCAGGTGCGCGTAGAGGATCTTCTCCAGGTCCTCGCCCGAGGCCGCGGGCTCGAAGGAGCCCTCCACGATCACCGTAACCGACCCCCGCTCCTCGCTGACGACGACGCAGACGGCGTCCGTGATCTCGCTCACGCCCGCGGCGGCGCGGTGCCTCGTGCCGAACTCGGTGGGGTACTCGCGGGCGGAGAGCGGGAGGTAGCACCCGGCCGCGGCGATCCTGCCGTCCATGATGAGCGCCGCCCCGTCGTGGAGCGCCGTGCCGGGGAAGAAGATCGTGCTCAGGAGGCTCGCCGTGACCTCGGCGTTCAGCTTCACGCCGGTGTCAGCGAGATCCTTGAGGCCCTGAGTGCGCTCGAAGACGATGAGGGCGCCCTGCTTCTGGTGGGCGAGGGCGAAGGCGGCGATGGCCGTCTCGCGGGCCAGGAGGTGCCGGAGCTCCGTGCTGCCCCGCGGCATGAAGAACGCGCTCCCGAGGGAGGCGAGGGCCTTCCGGATGGGCTCGCGGAACAGCACGATGATCGCGAAGGGGATGTAGAACAGCAGGTTTTGGAGGAACCGGTGCGTGGCGGTCATGTCCAGGACATTGGAGAGGGCGTTGGCCACCATGAGGACGATGACGCCCAGGAGCATCTGGACCGCGGGGGTGCCCCGCACCTGCCGGATGATGTAGTAGACGAACAGGGCTACCGCGAGGATGTCGAGCAGGTCGATCCAGCCGAACCCCCGCGAGGCGAGCGCCTGCAGTGCCTCCTGCATGGGACCCCCTCAAATTGTAAGTATGAAGGGACGGCCGAGGGGGGTCAAGCCGGAGGGAGGGGATTTCGGGCCCCTCGGGGCCTCGCCGGACGGGGTCTCCGCCGTCCTTGCCCGCCCCTGCGGGCGAGTGTAAAATTGAGGCTGCAGTGGAGGGCGTAGGCGATGGGCGACGCAAGGTTGGAACAGGCCAGGGCGCTCGCGGCGGCGGGTCAGTTCCGGGACGCCATGGGGATCCTGAAGGGCATCGTCCAGGGCGACCCGGGGGACGCCGAAGCGCGCCAGCTCCTCTCGGAGGTCCAGGACCAGATGATGCTGGAGCTCCAGATCGGGGACATGCTCTCCAAGGCCGAGGCGCTCGTGGCCCAAGGCCAGCGCGAACAGGCCCGCAAGACCCTGACGGACATCCTCAAGGTCTCGCCCAACCACCCGAAGGCGAGGACCATGGCCACGGCCCTCGAGTCGGCGTCCGCCGCGCCCCGCGACGGCATCAGCCCGGAGGCGACCCTCGCCATGGACGCCTTCGACCTCGAGCCCCTCCCCGGCGCCGCCGCCCCCATGACCCTCGAGTCCCTCGACAGCATCGACGCCCCGACCGCCGCGCCGTTCGCGGTCCCGGCGGTGGAGTCCACCGTGATATCGGGGGGCGCCGGGAACCTCGGTCCCGCCGAAGCGGCGCGTGTGAAGCAGTACGTGAAGGAGGGGCAGGACCTCTTCGCCCAGGGGCGCTACCAGGATGCCATCGACGTCTGGACGCGCATCTTCATCGTGGACGAGAGCAACCAGGAGGCGGACAACCTCATCGCGAAGGCCAAGGAGGCGCTCAACGCCAACCAGGGGGAGATCGAGCACAACCTGACCGAGGGCATCGCCGCCTTCAATGCGGGCGACCTCGCGCGCTCCCAGCCCCTCCTCGAGAAGGTGATCCACTCCTTCCCGGGCCACCGCGAGGCGCTCTACTACCTGTCCAGGATCTCGGAACTCGCGGCCGCAGCGCCTCCGCCTTCCCCCTCGCTGCCGCCGCTCGAGCAGACCCCCCAGCGCCCCGCCGCCTTCTCAGCCCCTCCGCCCATCTACTCGGCGGGGCAGGCCGAGCGTCCCGCGGCCCCGTCGCCTTCGGCCCCCACCCTCTCGGCCGGAAGCCCCGACGAGTTCGAGCTCGAGGACAACCTCGACCTCCCCACCGGCGAAGCGCTCCGCAGCCCCGCGCCCGGCGCCTCCTTCGGCGGATTCGAGTTCGACTCCTCCGCCGACATGTCCGGCTTCGCGGTGCCCGGCGCGCCGCCTCCGCCGCCCGTTTCCGCTCCCGCGGCGGGCGCACCGGCCATGCCCGCCGAGCCCGAGGGGTTCTCCTGGGGACAGGCCCCCGCCAGTTCTCCCGAGGCGACCCCCGGCTTCGGGGCCCCGGCGTTCGGAGGGGCCGTCGAAGAGCCGGCGGCCCCCGCGAGGACCGCCAAGGCCCCGCCCAAGGCGAAGGGCGGCGGGATGCCGTGGCTCCTCATCGGCGCCGCCGTGGGCATCCTCGTCCTCGTGGGCGCGGGCATCCTCGCGGTCTTCCTCCTGAAGGGCGAGGGGCCGGGGCCGGCCACCGTTCCCCCGACCAAGATCCCCAAGCCCCAGCCGCCCAAGGTCGCGCCCCCCACGGCCACGCCCACCACCCTCGGGGAGGGCCCCGTGCCGGGGTCCATGAGCCCGGACGAGCTGCTTCGCGCGGCGAAGGGCGCCGAGGCCGAGAAGGACTACGCCAAGGCCGTGACGCTCTACCAGGAGCTCCTCGGCCGCGGCGGTTCGCTCAACCCGGACGCCGCCAGCGGGCTGGCGGCGGCGCGGTCGGCGCTCTCGCGCCAGCAGGCGGAGAACGAGCGGAACGAGAAGTTCATCAAGGACTACCAGTACGCGCTCAAGGGCTACCGCGAGGGCGACTACAGCGAGTGCCTCAGGGTCGCGTGGCGCCTCATCTACCCCGACGACACGCTCGCCCGCCAGCTCGGGAAGCGCGACGCCGTCTCCCGGCTCATCCGGGACGGCTACTACAACTGGGCGGTGATGGACCTCAAGGGCGAGAACGTCCGCGGGGCCGACAAGAACATCCGCGACCTGCTCGACTTCGACAAGAACGACCCGGACGCGAGGAAGCTCTCGCAGTTCATCAAGCCGTACCTGAACGGCGGGATCGACCAGAACTTCCGGGACGTGGCGAGGAGCCTCACGTACCGCCCCCTGCCGGAGTCTCCGTGAGCGGCGGACTCAAGCGCCTCGAGGAGCTGCTCGAGGCGGGGCGCCTGGGCGGCGGCAAGGACCGCCTCGACGCCCAACACAAGGCGGGCAAGCTCACGGCCCGCGAGCGCATCGACATCCTGCTCGACCCCGGCTCCTTCGAGGAGACCGACGCGCTCGTGGAGCAAGCCTGCGACGATTTCGGGATGGGCGACAAGCACGTCCCGGGCGACGGCGTCGTCACCGGGTTCGGCCGCGTGGACGGGCGGACCGTCTTCCTCTTCGCCAACGACTTCACGGTCTTCGGGGGCTCGCTCTCCGAAACCAACGCCCGCAAGATCTGCAAGATCATGGACCTCGCCATGGAGGTGGGGGCGCCGATCCTGGGCCTGAACGACTCGGGCGGCGCGCGCATCCAGGAGGGCGTGGGCTCCCTCGCGGGCTACGCGGACATCTTCCTGCGGAACACGCTGGCTTCGGGCGTGGTGCCCCAGCTGTCCCTCATCCTGGGCCCCTGCGCGGGCGGCGCGGTGTATTCGCCCGCCATCACCGACTTCGTGATGATGACCGAGGAGACCTCCTACATGTTCATCACGGGGCCCGACGTCATCAAGACGGTGCTCCACGAGGACATCACCAAGGAGGACCTGGGCGGCGCGCGGACCCACGCGGCGACCTCGGGGGTGGCGCACTTCACGGCCGCCGACGACGCCACGCTCCTCGCCACCACGCGGGCGCTCCTCTCCTACCTGCCCTCGAACAACCAGGAGGATCCGCCCTTCAAGCCCACCGCGGACCCGCCGGACCGCGCCGACGAGTCGCTCAACAAGCTGGTGCCCGAGAACCCGAACCTGCCCTACAACATGAAGGACCTGATCCAGACGGTCCTGGACGACCACGCGTTCCTCGAGGTCCACCGCGACTTCGCGCAGAACATCGTAGTGGGCTTCGGCCGCCTGGGCGGGCGGGTCGTGGGCGTGGTGGCGAACCAGCCCGGGTACCTCGCCGGCGTGCTCGACATCAAGTCCTCCCTCAAGGGCGCTCGGTTCGTGCGCTTCTGCGACTGCTTCAACATCCCCCTCGTGACCTTCGAGGACGTGCCGGGCTTCCTGCCGGGGAGGGACCAGGAGCACGGCGGCATCATCGTGCACGGCGCCAAGCTCCTCTACGCCTTCGCGGAGGCCACCGTTCCCAAGCTGACCGTGATCACCCGGAAGGCGTACGGCGGCGCCTACTGCGTCATGGCGAGCAAGCACATCCGGGCGGACCTCA
Source organism: Acidobacteriota bacterium (assembly GCA_037440125.1). Lineage (GTDB taxonomy): Bacteria > Acidobacteriota > UBA4820 > UBA4820 > DSQY01 > JAKAJA01. The sequence goes on along the minus strand of JBBIUU010000043.1, from coordinate 2,237 downwards.
ACTTGGCCTACCCGTCGGCGGAGATCGCCGTCATGGGTCCCGAGGGCGCGGTGAACATCCTCTACCGGAAGGAGCTCTCCCAGGCCGAGGACCCGGATGCATTCAAGAGCCAGAAGGTGGCCGAGTTCCGCGAGACCCTGGCCAACCCCTACGTGGCGGCCCGCAAGGGATTCGTGGACGCGGTCATCCCGCCGGCTCAGACGCGCGCCCGCCTCATCACGGGGCTGAACATGCTCGGCAACAAGCGGCAGACGAACCCGCCGAAGAAGCACGGAAACATTCCCCTATGAAGTTGAAAGGCGGAAGGCGGAAGGCGGAAGGCGCCTTCCTTCTGGCTCTCGCGACATCCTTGCTCCTGGTCGGCTGCGCGGAGCAGGCGCCCCTCGTGGCCCTCCCCGCGCCCCCTCCAACCGCGGCCAAGCCGCCCGGGCAGGAGCAGGTGGACAGGCTCGTGGCGGAGATGGAGCGCCTGAGCAACCGCGTGGAGGCCGAGGACCTCGACGACGCCGCCGAGGCCCAGGTGCTCTCCGAGATGGCCGCCGTCCTGAACGCCTACTTCGCGGCGCCCGAGGCGGTCCGGAAGCACCCCCGCCTGCAGGGGGCCCTGGAGCGCATGTGCGACGAGGCCCTCCAGGTGGAACTCGACATGAACGCCGTGCCCGAGACCGCCGAGCAGGAGGAGGCCTCCCCGCGCGACGAGCTCCTCGGCGTCACGACCTTCCTTTCGCCGGACGAGCTCAAGGCCACCTACGACGCGGTGAAGAAGGCCGTGGCCGAGGCCAACCCAGGGTTCGAGATCACGGCCAACGACGCGGTCCTGACCTACGTCAACCTCTTCCAGAACAAGCTCCGGAACTGGTACACGCGGGCCCTCACGCGGGGCCAGCCGTACGTGCCGAAGATGAAGGAGGTCTTCAAGGACGAGGGGGTTCCGCCGAGCCTCGTCTACCTCGCCATCGTGGAGTCGGCCTTCAACCCGCAGGCCACCTCCCGCGCCAAGGCCGTGGGGATGTGGCAGTTCATCCAGGGGACGGGTCTCCGCTACGGCCTCACCATCGACTTCTGGGAGGACCAGCGGAAGGACCCCGAGCTTGCGGCGCGCGCCGCGGCCCGCTATCTCAAGGACCTCCACGGCATGTTTGGGGACTGGCAGCTCGCCCTCGCGGCCTACAACACCGGAGAGGGACGCATCCAGCGCTACGTGAACAAGCGGCCCGAGGACGACTTCTGGGACATGCGGAGCAACCGCAAGGCCCTCAAGCGGGAGACCCGCGAGTACGTGCCCGCCATCCTCGCCGCCATCCTCCTCGCGAGCAACCCGAAGGCGTACGGTATCGACCCGCCTCCCGACGTGCCCCCGCCGACCATCGCGACGGTCACCATCGACAGTGCCACGGACCTCCGCGTCCTGGCGAAGTGTGCCGGGCTCAGCGTGGAGGAGCTCCAGGAGCTCAACCCCTCCCTCCGCCGCATCATGACCCCGCCGCGCAAGTTCGACCTGAAGATCCCCGCGGGGAACCTTGAGGGGTTCCAGGCGAAACTGGATGCCGTGCCCGAATCGGAGCGCGTGGCCGTGGCCATGCACACCGTCGCGAAGGGCGAGAGCCTAGGCGCCATCGCGAGGAAGTACCACGTGAGCACCGAATCGATCCGGCTCGCGAACCGGATCCCGGGCCGCAAGGGCGTCCCGGTGGGGACGGCGCTCGTCATCCCCTTGGGTCAGGCGGCGTCGGACCCCGTCCTTTACGCCGAGGAGCGCGGCGCCGCCCGGTCTTCGGCGAAGGTCTACAAGGTGCGAAAGGGGGATACCCTCGCGACCATCTCCCGCCGCACGGGCGTCCCGGTGGACCGCCTCAAGGAGATCAACCACCTGACCTCGAACGATCTGCGGCCGGGCCAGCGACTCGTCCTCGAAGCGCCGCCGTCCCCGGTCGTCCAGGCGAAGGCGGCGCCGAAGGGGAGTCCTGGGCCCTCGCCCGGGGCCAAGGCCGAGCCGAAGGTCCACCACATCAAGGCGGGTGACACGCTCTGGGATCTCGCCCGGCGTTACGGCATCACCCTCGACCAGCTCTGCCGGGCCAACCGCATCTCTCCGAGCCACCAGTTTCACCCCGGCGACACGTTGATTATTCCGTGAGCGGTGAGCGGTGAGCAGGGAGCGGAGAGCGGAACTCCCACTAGCGTGGCGTCTCAGGAAAAACCGCCATAATTCACTCTAATGGAGACGCCACACTTCC